>JAZUBG010000108.1:0-30224 GCA_045638405.1 Eubacteriales bacterium
ATACTACTAACAGTTCAACTATACAGGCTAAGCTCGAGAAGTGGGTCGAGAAAGTTAAATCAGGAGGAAGCAATAACATTGTTATGATCTTCCGTGACAGTGATACAAATAGGTGGTTTATTACTAAAGGAGGCAAGGTAAAACCTATACTGGAATTTAGGTTAGCCACTGCGGTAGAGGGTGGTATAAACGCTCTTGCGCCGGAGTACAGCTACATCTTTGATAGTCATGGTGAAGATAAGGAGGCTAAATACTTGATACTCATTAAGGATGATTCGAAGGTCATAATAAGTGGTCCTGGCGGTATAAGTTCTTTCGGTTTTGAAAATAACATATTTGCATTTACGAAGATCGTATATTGTTATCTTCGTACCGAGAGCTCTTATATGTTTCTTTATTGTCATCATGAGTGCGACCATGTAAATGTTGACTATTCTATCATTCATAATCAAGATAACGATGTTATTTCCAGCTGCATGGAAGCATTATTTTATGTCCCGACCCAATCTGATATTTGGAGTGAAGATAACTATGAATTTTAGTATGACCGAAAGTGAGATTAAGTGCTTAGAGAAAAGGTCTAAGGCACGTGAAATAATGTTTAATGAGGAGGTACCTTCTCTCGAAGAACATGCCAAGCGTCGGAGTGACAAAGCGAAAGAGAATTTCAATACTCAGTTTTACGATGATTTGGCGGGGAATTCAATTTCAGATTACTTACCCACAATCGCTACGTACGATTCAACAGCATGGGTTCGAGAACTCAGCAAGCAACAGGTTGAGGATAAACGTAAGAAAGAGGATAAAAAACTTAAGAAGTCTAAAAAGCAAAAGGCAAAACATAGTGAGTTCATAGAAGGCCTAATTGGCGACAATTGCAGTGAGGTAAAAATCAAAACACCGAACTTGTTCGCTGAGCTTATAAAGACCTCCACAGATATACTTAACGTAGACGGCAGCATCTACCTATATGATGAGGATTTAGGCTGTTATTCCTTATCTGATGAGCGTGAGATATCTATGAAGCTGTACTCTTATCTTGACGATGAGTACCGTTTCAAGACTACCTCACGCGACTTCAAGGAAGCCCATAAGCTATTAAAACTTGCTGATGAGATACATGATGACGGAAACGTTTTCTTCGCTAACAGACCATACGTTAACTGTCTCAATGGTGTCGTTGACGTAATGAGCGGTAAGCTTCTTCCTCACTCCCCAAAATATCGCTTTAAAAATTGTATCAGGGCTAATTATGACCCAAATACAAAATCCCCCTTGTTTCTTCAATTTGTGGATACCATAACTGGGTCTGAAAAAGATTTAAAAAGACTCTTACGTTCCGTCCTGGGGTATATGTGGTCGCATTATAATAATGCAAAGATTGCAGTACTTCTGTACGCGACCCCTCATACCGGGAAGTCAGTGCTGTGTTCCGTAACCGAACGCGTCCTTGGCACGGAGAACGTTAGCCACGTTGATATGACGTTCTTGCACAAGCAGGAATATGCGGCTTCACTTCAAGGTAAAATTCTTAATATCGCTCCGGATATAAGTAACAGTGACTTACGTGACGTAGGCTTTTTTAAGGCTTTGGTATCACATAATGATACTATATCCTCAAGAAAACTTTATGGTAACCCAACAGATATTCGCTCGGAAGCCAAAATGCTGTTCTCCACAAATCATGATATAACGTTTCATTCCTCGGTAGCCAACGGTGATATTGAAGCTGTTTTTAACAGACTTTTATATATCCCATTTCAGAACACCTCTATTACCGCGAAGGAAGATAATAAGCACCTTTCGGATGACCTTATGGGGGAGGTTGATGCTATCTTTTCTTGGGCGATACAGGGCTTAAAAGACTACGTTGAAAACAACGAGACATTCCCGCGCTCAGAGCTTTCCGAGGAAGCGAAAGCTAAAAACATGTCAAGATATTGTCCTGAGAAGATATTCTATGATATGTATCTCAAGGAGGTCGAAGGGAAGTATGAATCCACAACACTTATTCGCAAAGCGTTTGAGATGTTCTGTAATAAAACTTCAGCTACATCTAAGGCTAACATTGTCAAGTTTTTAGATGAACGTCAGCGCATCCCAAAAACCAGAAAGAGAATTGACAGCTCCGGAAACTTATCATCTGAAGGAAATCCAATTCACGTATACTTTGGCATTAGGCTTCGCAAGAAGTACCGTAAGCTAATCGAGGGTGAGGCTACTACAGATGAATAAATTACATCTTTGCAAAACTTCTGAAAACAATTATCACGGGATCATTTGTACGAAGCACGGGAGATATCTTTATATCTCCCTCTCCCGTGAAGCGGAAATTTTTCACATCATCGACTGCCATTACATAGATAGAGCACGTAAGAGTATCCCTAAGAAGCTGATAACCAGGACAATACCTTATGAATGTTTAACGGGGGTAATAAGCACCGAGCTTGACAGAGTATATTCAGATGTCGTGTTCACAAATGAGATTGTGAGCAAGGAAGATTTACTCCGTAATTTTGCTTCCGAGAAGAAAAAGAACATTCTTATTTTACTGCGAGAGGGAAACATTCTGAGGACAAGGTTCAAGAATCGTTGTCGTCGCGATATATATATCGAGATTGAGCTTGGATCGGGTAAGGCTTTAATTAAGACATGTCGGTATCGCGACAAACGAGCACATGGTTCAACCATCGCGCCTTATGGCTTGACTACTATCTATTTCGAGTACAACTCACCCAAAGATGTACTTGAAATTGTTAACAAAGAGCTGGAAGGTGGGTTCTCTGATATGCTTGTCTCCGACGAGCACTCGATAATACTCGACCAGCCTATTTGCGGCGCAGTATAAAGGTGCGCATATATCCATATATGACTTAATATCATTTATTCAAGGAGGTGAATATCATGATGACTTATACTGATCTCAAAGGGGTAACTCACCCTGTAATTATTAAGACTACCGAGAAGCCCACTACTGAGCCTGAGGTCGTCGAGCAGCTGTTCGCAGTGTTCGCGAAAGCTAATTAAAAAATATAAGCTAAAAACATAACATAGAAGGGAGGTGAACCATATGGCCATAGCCATTTATGCAAGACAGTCAGTTGAGAAAGACGGATCTTTAAGCTGTGAAGCTCAAGTTTCTTACTGCCGTTCCGTTCTTAAGCCGTCTGAACGCAATGAGCAGATACTTGAGTACGTTGATAACGGCTTCTCAGGTGGTAACGTTAACCGAAATGCTTTCCAAGCTCTTATGCAAGAAATTCGTCGCGGTACAGTAACTAAACTTGTAGTGTACAAACTAGATCGTGTGTCACGTAGTCTCCGAGACTTCCTTGATATTTTAGCTACACTAAAAGAGTTTAATGTCGAGTTTGTGTCATCCCAGGAAGCCTTTGACTCAAGTAGTCCTTATGGGGAGATGCTGACTAAACTCCTAGCCATTTTTGCGGAATTTGAGAGGAATAGCATTATTCAGCGCGTTGCCCAGGCATATAATTACCGGAGTGAGCTCGGGCTCTATATGGGAGGACCTCGGCCATATGGTTATAACCTCACTCCAACGGTTATTAATGGTATCAAAACAAAAATGTTGATACCAAACTTGGCTGAAGTTGACCAAATCAGGTACATATTTGAAACCTACGCGGTCCCCGGTGTGTCACTTAGAAGAGTGATGGCTAATCTAGTGGCTAATAACATACATCCAACTCAGGGAAACTGGAGCAGTGCTAAGTTGTCCGCGATAATACGCAACCCCATATATGTCTGTGCTGATAATTCTATTTATGAGTACTTCAAGAGTATGAAGGCGAACATAATTTCCGAGCCCTCTCAGTTTGACGGCATACACGGCGTTCAGTTATACGGCAGAACAAAGAGCAAAGCTGATAATATGTCTGACATCAAGGTTGTTGTTATGCCGCATGAGGGTCAGGTTAGTGCCGAGCTGTGGTTAGCCTGTCAACGTAAGCTTGAGAAGAACAAAGCCTTCGGTCCCTCTCTTAATAATACTACCTCTTGGATTGGAGGTCGAGTTTTCTGCAAACAATGTGGAAGATCAATGACTGTGACCAAGGGATGTAAGAAGAATGATGGTTCTCAGACGTGCTATTTCAATTGTTCGAAGAAACGTTTAAATATGGCTTGCGATGGCCCTGAAGTGACTATTTACGCTGAGTCACTTGAGAACTTGATAGAGTCGCTGATCAAGGACAAGATCTCGACTTTCACAGACCTACAAAAGAAGATAGGTAATGATAATACCACACGTATCAATGTTATCAAAAACAGGCTGAGTGAGATAGAGAAGGAAGAAGCCAAAATCGTCGAGCTATTAATTAGTGGGTCGACGGAAGGGAATCTCACCGAGCTTCTTAATACGAAGGCTAAATCTCTCAGCGATGAACGTAGGGTTCTCCTTGCGAAAATCAGCGAGCTTGGCACTCGTGAAAGTGAGATCATTAGTATCAAGGAACTGCTGGAAAAATGGGAGACAGCGACTCTGGTCGAACGAAAGTCTGTTGTTAATGTTCTTATAGATAAGATCTACATTCATAAAGACGGCACGGCGGAAGTCGTGTGGAATATATGAATATAGCTATACTATGTAACTCGGGTACTGCAAAACGTTGCAGTGCCCGAGTTGTTATATCTAAACGTTGCAAGAACGGAAATCTTAACTGAAATTTACGAGTGGTTATTTCATTGAAAAAAGCTTAAAATTAGTTTAGTGATTAATGGAGGTGAAAAGAAATGGAAGCAAAAGACTTTGCGGACATTTATGCTGAAATTGCCGATTTTGCCGGTGTGGATTTTGCTATAACTATGCATGATCATTTTAAAGGTCAACAAATTTTGTTTCCACAAAAGTTATATAACAAGGATTACATATACAGTTATATCAAGCAAAACTATAATGGACGTAACGTAAGAGAATTATCTCAAAAATTTGGCCTTTCAGATAGAAGAATCAGACAGATATTAAATGAAAAATAAACTAAAAAGTTTTAATATTAATGTTCCTTTTAGTTCAAATAATCGTAAACGTTTAAGTGTTATTGAAAATTTTGGTATTGATCCTCAGGAAAACATTTACATTATATACGATGAAACTATTCTTGGAAATTGCAAAAAAGGATTTGTTCTTACCGACAAAGGATTTTATTATAAACAGAAACATCCTACGGCTTTTATACCATGGAATGACTTCGGAAAATTTAAGATAAAATCAGGATTGAGTTTAAGCATCGGTGAGATGAGTTTTGCAACAACAAAAAAAGAAGGCAATATAGTTGAGTATTCGTTAAATAAATTACAAGAATTATTAAAATAATGAAAGGAGGAAAAGCATGGCTATCGTTGTATTAATTCTTTCGATAGTGATTACTGTTTTAATTGGTAACGTAGCGTTTAAAAACACAATCGGAACAACTGGTGCATATGTTAAACGATACTTTGTTATTTGGGTAATTACGTTTATTTTGTTAGCTACTTTAGTAGGTAAACTTGGATTGATTTAAAAAAGTGGGTGTCGTAAATCGGTATTTTCCGATTTACGACACCCCTCTCTTTTCTCACCTATACCTCAAAAACTTAACCACGCTTTTCTTTGTTATTTTACACCAGTTACCGATCATAAATCTGTCAAGCTCACACGTGGGAATTCTGCAGATCATATCAACCAACTCTTTATTTAGTTTTCTTGATTTTCACTGTTTTGCATCACGATATACGTTGTAAACACACTACCTTCAACTGTGAAGTTAACTTCTCCGTTCCACTTAGATACGATATTTTTCATGCTGAGTATACCGAATCCGTGCCCTGACGTACTTTTGTCCGAACGCAGATTGGCGATGTCCGTATTGGCGGGAGCGTAGTTTTTCAGTATAACCACAACCTGTCCCAAAAGCACCTTGATGATCAGTGTCACCTTGCGCTTTTCGTCTTCCGTATGCTTTTCAGCTGCCTCGATGGCATTGTCGAGAGCGTTTCCAATGACAATGGCAAAGTCGATGGGGGAGATACGGATCTCCTTTATATCGTGATACTCGCTTTCCACCTTCACTCCCCTTTCAGCAGCCTCGTCCGTTTTGCTCCATACGAGTCGGTACACCAGATTACTTCCGGGATCGGCGGGTATATCCACTTTTTCCACGGTGTTAAGCTCGCGAACCACAGTAGTACGTATATCCCGAAGGTTCCCGTCATCGAGCGCTGAAAGCACACCGTAAAGAAAATTCTTCTGATCGTGTTTGATCTTCAGAAGGTCCATACCGTGCTTTTCCATATCGCGATACTGCTCCTCCTGACCCTTGAGGAGCTTTTCTATAAGTGCAAGTTTTGCCTGCTCCTCAGCTTTTCCGCGAAGCTCGCTTGTCATATTGAATATTATGACAACGGAAAACACAAGGAATAATCCGAGCACCATAACTATATTAAACATTTTCGTCAGAAAAACTACTTTATATATCGCAAGCATTTCCTTCAGTGACACGACCATAAAAATTGACAACGGAACGATGAGTATAACGTATGCGTCAATTTTTGAGGGACTCTTGAACAACAGTGCTTTCAGCAGCTTCAAGAATATAACCATCACAAACAAGATTGCCTTCGACCAAGCAAGAGTCATGAGAATTACGCTTTTAAGCTCCGAAAACGGAGGGTATACGCCCCAAACATTGATCACGGCTATCGTCGCGCACATATTAGCCATTTCAATAAGCGCATAGGACAGGAAGCTGAAAAGAATACGGTTGTACCACTTCATTTCATATATAAAAGTAATACAGAAGCAGATCGCCAGCGACAAAAGTATCGTATCGTAGGTGTTGGTGACGGGTACGAAGATTCCCGTAAGAGTGAACGCCGTAACAGAAGCCATAGCTATCAATACATAAGCTACGCGTGAGTACACCCTTTTTGCAACGGAAACGAAGAGAAAGGTCGCCGCAAGAAAGTTAAATATACCGTCGAGAATCTCAAGTAAAACATCAAAATTCATCATCGTTTAAACTTCTCCACATATTTTGCATATTCGAGGGAAACGTCCCTTTTTTTACGCTGGCTCATCATAACTTGTCTTCCGTCAACGAGGGTGACACTGTCACGCCCAAAGCTTTTTACCTTTTCGAGATTGACGATAAAACCTTGGTGTACTCTGCAAAAGCCGAGATTCGTAAGAGTGTTTACTACGTCACAAAGCTTTTCACTGGTGGATACGTCATCGTCCTTCATATGATAAATGATGTGGCGGTTCAAGCTTTCAACGTAGTAGATATCCGAAATGGGAAGCTTCACTTTTTGGTCCTTTGACTTCACCATAATATACTGATTCATAAGTCCGAGCCTTGTGTATGCCCGAGACAGTACCTCTCGTAACTTTGAAGTATCACAGGGCTTCAGGAGGTAGTGGAAAGCTTCACATTCGAAGGCATCTATGGCAAATTCGGGATGACTCGTTACAAAAATAATAATAACGTCTCGATTCTGCTGCCGCAGAAGCTTTCCCGTGGTGATTCCATCAAAACCCGGCATATCAACGTCAAGGAAAACGATGTCATAGTATTTTCTACCGTCAATACTGTTTAGAAGAGCTTTACCTGATGTGTATGTATGATATTTGTTGTGTTCTCCTACTCCCGTTTCTTCGCAGGTCCTCACCAATGCTTCGGTATCTATGGAGCTGTCGTCGCAAATCGCAATTTCCACGTAAGGCATCCTCCTTAATATATTATTCCGATTATATTGTATCACAGTTTCAGCGAAAAATAAAGTCTTCCGCTGTTGCAGTTTTACAGGAAACATCTGCACTTATGCAAGGGTAGTTGATTTTACTTGTGTCATGTGTTACCATAAGGTTGTAGAACGAGACAAAATATAAAGTTCGAAAGGCGGTTCGTACAAATGAAAAGCATAACTTCATTCTTTAAGAATAGACTTTCCGAAATACCCATTCACCGCAGGGTTAAATACACTGTGCTGAGTACAGTGTCACTTATTGCGCTGGTGGCAATTACTATCGTCGCAGCCATCGATATGAACAAAGAGGAGAAGGTTATTGATACCTCCGACCCCATCGAAAGCTACGACACCGTCATAGTAATTCCCTTGGAGTTCGAGGATGAACCCGAAGAAGTAACAGACGACTTTAGCGACTGGGAAACAACAGACGTTGTAAGCGGCGGGGGAAACTGATATGTTCCTACGTTCATTCAAACGAGGTTTGCCGTTTCTCATAGGCACGTGGGTGTATATGATGCGAACCTTTTTTATAGAGAAAAATGCGTTCGCCTTCATCGAAATTACGGAATCGGTTTTCCCCATACTGCTCGTCCCCTTGTGCGCATTTATTCTGTATGACAAAACGGAGATAGAGCTGTCGCTTGTTCACGGTACACGTACCGCAAAGCTGTTTTTTTCAAAGTTAGTCCCCATGATGGTCTATACCGCCCTGCCTATCATAGCATTCTTAGCCATCTTTCCGGGCGGATCAACAGTGAAGATAAACTATGACCTCGTGCTCAAGGACAGCACAATACAGGAATACATTCCGGCTAATTTCAAGCTATGCATTGCTCTGTCCGTACTTGTGACTCTTACTTTCTTTTTCGCGCTTTTTTCCTTTATCAGAGTCATAACCCGAAACTGCTATATCACAATGCTTACAGGCTTCGGTGTCGGCATCGGTATATCGGGCATAAGAGGACTGGTATGCTCTTGGAAAGTCCCATTTACCTATTGTATGTTTGATCCTATGATCGACACATATTTTATAGGTAACGAGCTTCCGCTGGCTTATGCTGAAAAGTATCCCGATCTTGCGGGAATGACGAATATCTGGACCTACAACCGTCTTTTATTCGTCGGTGTCAGCCTTTTACTGTTTTTTATCACCTATCTCGTTTTACGGTACGAAAAACTTCACTGCAGCATCAGCGAGTGAACCTTTTAATACAAAACACAAATTTCAAATAAGGAGTGAATTTAATCATGAAAAAGTTTTTATCCTTCATCCTATCCGCAGTGATCCTGCTGTCTGCGGTGATCACCGTAAGTGCCGCATCCTTCAGTGATGTAAAGTCATCGGCATGGTACTACTCCAGCGTGAATTATGTTTCCGACAAGGGTATCATGCAGGGAACATCTTCCGGGAAATTCTCACCTAACGCCAATCTTACACGTGCTATGGGTGTAACACTTATTCACAGACTTGCGGGAACTCCCTCCGCATCCGGCGCAAGTATTCCCTTTACAGACGTAAAGAGTGGTCAGTGGTATACCGACGCTGTGAAGTGGGCGTACAAAAACGGTATTGTTACGGGCAAGTCAAGCACTTACTTCGATGTAAACGGAGACATTACCCGTGCCGAATTTGCCACTATTCTCAACCGTTATTCAAACCATCGCAATTACACACTTCCGAGAACACGTATGGATATCTTTTCCGACTTTAATAAAATACCTACCTGGGCTATAAGTGCGGTGGATACCATGTACAAAGCCGGAATAATTAACGGAAAAGACGACGGTACATTTGATCCGAACGCGAAGATCACCCGTGCAGAAGCTGCCGCAATGATCGAACGCTTTGACAAGGCACCCAAGAATGCAAATAACAACTCCGGCACAGGAGATGAGACTCCTCCGAAAAATCCTACTGTCTCCACTACAGGTAATCTCGTTATTAAAGAAAAGAAGTATGCCTACGGTAACGTTGACGTAATGATCCTTAACGTGGAAAACCAGACCTCAACAGACATAGACGTTTACTTCTTTGGTAAGTTTATGGACTCTTCCGGTAAGGAGCTGAAAACTGTAATAAGCAGAGTAAACGGTTTACCTGCCAACTACCAAAACTACGTTATTATGGAACCCGGAATCAAGTTCGACAAGTTCTCCGTTGAAGTAGAGGCTAAGAAATATAAAGAAACGGCATATATGAAGTACATTGCGTTTGACAGTGAACTTGAAGAAGTAAATATTATGGAGATGAGTAACTCCAATATGTTCGGCACAGGAACTTCGTATGAAAAGGGTAAGGAGAGACTCGGTTTCTACGTGACATTCAGTTATTTTAACTCTTCGGAGAGAGACGCCGGCATAGAAACAGAAATATATATGCCCTGTGATATGGCTTTTATTGATAACCAGGGAAAT
Organism: Eubacteriales bacterium; assembly: GCA_045638405.1. Classification (GTDB taxonomy): domain Bacteria; phylum Bacillota; class Clostridia; order Oscillospirales; family CAG-272; genus RUG11130. The sequence continues at coordinate 10,162 of JAZUBG010000108.1, forward strand.
CTTTTAGCGATCATTCACTATAAAGGTGTAATAGAGTCCGGTAACGTGGGATATAAGAGTCAGCTTCCCATAGCGGAGCATATTCTCTACGACAACTGGAAAAAGCCCGCAAACTTTAAGCTTTCGATGTTAGTCGGTATTCAGTCCGCCACTCTGTACGGATAAGCATTACGGCTAAAAAACAATGATGCCAAATGGGAGGGATATCATGTTTTTCAAAACCTATAAAACCACGTTTAAGCGAATATTCCGTTCACCTCTGTTCTGGATGGTCCTGGCGATAGTGGCAGTTGTCGTGTTTTTGGATGCGCACAGAGGAAGCTACGGCGGAAGCAACTACTCTATGACATTACAGAAAGTAGAGGAAGGGCAAGCCGTAACGCCCGAAAACATAATCGTCACCGAGGACGGCGAAATGTACGAGAAGGTAGTAATTTACGATCCTCATGACGGAGACCGTGACCCAAGATTTAAACTTGGTTATCATAAGTACCATGAAGCAATGGGACACAGACTGCGATCCATGATGTTTTATGCGTTGCCCTGCCTTGCCGTGATCATAGTAATGATCGTTGTGAGCGGGGACTACAGAGATAATTTTTACGAGATCGAAAGAGCAGGCGGTGTCAGAGCGTCATCATACTTCTTTGGCCGCTTATGTGCTATTGTAACACTTCTATTTGCGGTGTCTCTCGTCCTTTCTCTGTTTTCCTTCAACTACTATTTCTTTACGCGCGGAGGACTAACGTCCCTCAATTCTACTCCATATCCTGACCTTACGGTTATAGAGTATCCCTTTAAGACTCTCGCAGGATATCTTTTTGATTCCACTAAGGTGATACTCAGACTTGTGCTGCTTTGTCAGATGCCGGCGCTTCTCCTATTTACCACGTTCACTTACATGGTCGGTACATACTTTGAAAGCGGTCTCATAGCAGGAATCGGCGGAAACGGTGCAGTGGTTCTTGCATATTTAGCGCTTGGAAGATTTCAGTGGCAATATGAGACTTTCATCAATAAATTCCTTCTGCCTGCGAAAAACGGTCCGTATTTATATCTCTCACGATTTGACACGGCGTTCAACTCCCCCGAATATGAAGTCGATAAATATGCGGGTCTTGTGGGACTCAATGATAACGCATATCTTTCCGACACTCCCGAGGGAGTCATCGGTTGGATCGCAACGATGCTTTTCCTTTCCGCTGTGTTTATTACTGTCTCCTATATATGCACACGCAGAAGACGAATTTGAAAGGAGAGATACGATCTTATGCTCATTCGATCATTTCGCAAGGCGTTGCCCGCAGTCGTTTTGGTGACGCTGTTCTACCTTTACTTTACCCACGGCTTTCTTGAGGGTCCGCTGATCGTACCTCCGAAGCTTATGGGCTTTATGGACCGAACAGAGCTAAGTATAGCGGTTCTTATTATACCGCTGGCGGCGTTTATTCTGCCGAACAAATATGAAATAGAGCTTTCGCTTACCTGCGGAATGAAAACTACGAAACTCTTCTTAGCGAAGGCTCTGCCGCTTATAGTCTACACATTAATTCCCGCAATCGCCTTCGTGCTTCTGTATCGGTACGTGCCTTACGATGGAAGTGAGCGTGCTGTCATCGGAATATTCATACCCGATAATTATAAGCTTTACGTGATGTTGTCTGCTTTTGTGACGGTACTTTTCTTCTTCTCGCTTGTCTGTTTTTTGCGAGTGCTTTCACGAAACTGCTATATCCCCATCCTCGTGGGACTTGGAATACATCTGTTTTTTCAGAATAACTGCAAATTGATACAGTATGGAACGAATATAAAGAAATGTATTTTTGATCCCTTTATCTCCGTTTACATTCTCGGAGATACTGTGCCCGGGAATATTGCCGCACATCATCCCGAGCTGGGTGTGTCCGCCCACGCCTGGACGTACAACAGGCTCATTTTTATAGGTATCAGCATAGTGCTTCTCACAGCGACGTACCTGCTTCTCCGCCGCGAAAACCTCCACAAGGGATTCGGAGAATAAAACTTGAAAGGAATTATTTAGCTATGATCGAGATAAAAAACTTAACTAAAATCTACCCCCTCGGTAAGAAAAAGGCGCTTGATGACGTTTCTTTCGAGATCCCGGAAGGTATCTTTGGTCTCATCGGACGTAACGGCGCGGGAAAGACGACAATCATGCGAATCATCGCAACGGTTATGGATCAGACCGATGGTGCGATCTACTTTGACGGGAAAGAGCTGAAATCCAACCGCAAGGAGTTCAGAAAATCACTCGGATATCTTCCGCAGAGTACGAAACTCATGCCGAGATTAAATATCGTTGAGTTCCTTGACTACGTCTGCATGATGAAGGGTATTAAGGACAAGAACGTCCGTCGTGAGAAGATCGAAAATGCGATTGAAATCGTTGGTCTTGTTGGAGAAGAGAAAAAACGTCTCGGTAACTACTCAGGCGGTATGCTCCGCAGAGCAGGAATTGCGCAGGCGATCATCGACGAGCCGAAGGTTCTGATTATCGATGAACCTACAACGGGACTTGACCCCGAGGAAAGACTCTACTTCCTCAATCTCCTCTCGCGTATTGCTGTGGGTAGAACGATCATCTTCTCTACACATATAACTGCTGATATTGAAAACCTCTGCCGTAACATCTGCATCCTTGAAAAAGGTCAGGTGAAGTACATTGGAGACAAGTCTACCTTTATTGACAGCATCAAGGGCAAGCTTTGGGAGCATTCCGGTACAGCCGAGGATGAAGCTATGCTCCGCCGTGATGCGATAGTTACGTCCGTAGCTTACATTGACGGCGTAGCAAAAGTACGTTACGTTTCTGACGGTCAGCTCACCGATTCCATAGCGGTGGAGCCTACACTTGAAGATGCGTATATTCATGCGCTCGGTGGAGTGAAGAGGTAAAATAAAATTCATACTAATATAAGAAATCCACGCAGAATTCATTTTGAATTCTGCGTGGATTTTCTCACTTATACCTCAAAAACTCAATCACACTTTCCTTTGTTATCTTCCATCTGTTGCCAATCATAAACCCATCAAGTTCACCCGTGTGAAGCATCTTTAGTAGCGTGTTCTTTCCTACGCGAAGCAGTGTTTTGCACTCCTCAAACGTCATTATTTCAGGTATCATTTCGTACATTGCAGAAATCCTCCTTAATTAATTTTGGTTTAATATAGTGTTTTACACTCCCAAATAGTCCCTCTCGGTTTACGTATACCGAGAGATTTTGTTTATATATTATTCCTTCGGTAAAAACCAAATTAAATATATTTCGGAGGAAAAATATGAACTATTTAGAATGTTCCGTATGCGGAGAAAGACTTACGGAGGCTCAAGCAACTCTTTTTGACGATAAGATATTGTGTGAGCATTGTCTCGATGAAGAGACCACCATTTGCGACTGCTGTATGGAGAGGGTGTGGACCTCTCGTACACGAGGCGACGGCTACACAACACTATGTCGAGACTGCTACGCCAACAATTACGCCACCTGTACACACTGCGGAATCCTAATCCACAACGATAACGTTTATTACGACGATGACACTGACAACGCATATTGCGGTGTGTGCTTCGAAAAGATACGTAACCTACCCATAAAATCATATAACTACAAGCCCGAGCCGTTATTCTACGGCTCGGGTAATCTTTTTATGGGGGTAGAGCTTGAGGTTGACCGCGGAGGAGAGTATAACGAGAATGCAGAAGAATTACTCAATATTGCTAACGCAAGTAAAGAACACATCTACTGTAAGCACGACGGAAGCCTCGACGAGGGATTTGAGATCGTGAGCCATCCAATGACCCTCGACTACCACAAGAACAGCATGAACTGGAAAGAGGTATTTACAAAAGCAATAAGGCTTGGATACTCCTCACATAACACCTGCTCCTGCGGACTCCACATCCACTGCGGCAGAAACGACCTCGGTGAAACTGAAGAGGATCAGGAGGAGGTTATCGGAAGGCTGATATTCTTCTTCGAGAAGCACTGGAACGAGCTTGTACGCTTCAGCAGAAGAAGCTACAGCAATCTTAACCGTTGGGCGGCTCGTTATGAGACTATCTCATGCTCACCGCAGGAAACCTATAAGAGAGCCAAGGACAAGCATATGGGACGTTACGTAGCGGTGAACCTTACAAACGATTCCACGGTGGAGTTCAGGATATTCCGCGGTACGCTGAAGTACAAGACCTTTATCGCAGCACTTCAGCTTATCGAAAGGATATGTTCCTTTGCGATAAATTCACTTGACTCTGAGGTAGAGGAGACCTCCTGGTCGGACTTCGTGATGTCAATCGATCCTGAAGAGTATCCGGAACTTGTGGAATACCTTAAGCTTAAACGATTATATGTAAACAACTTAGATAATGATAACACAGACATGGAGGAATAATGATATGTGCGGACTATTTGGTTTTACTTGTTACGGAAACGAGATCAAGAATCTCTCTAAACTTACTAACGCTCTCTCGGTACAATCTGCTGTGAGAGGCACAGACGCAGTAGGAATAGCCTTTGCTAAGGGTAACAATATTGTCATAAACAAAACGGGTAAATCCGCTCACGATTACACTTTCAAGTACGACGATAGCGTAAGAGCGCTCATCGGACACACCCGTCACTCAACTCAAGGAAGTGAAAGAAGAAACTACAATAACCACCCATTCTTCGGTAAGGTGAAGAATACTAAGTTTGCCCTCGCTCATAATGGCGTTCTCATGAACGATGATATACTGAGAGAAAGTCTGAAGCTTCCTAAAACAAAAATCGAAACGGACTCGTATATCGCGGTACAGCTCATTGAATCAAAGAATAAGCTTGATTTCGAAAGCATTGCTTATATGGCAGAGAGTGTGTACGGAAGCTTCTCATTTTCTGTGCTTGATAACAGAGATAATCTGTATCTCGTCAAAGGCGACTCGCCGTTGTCTATACTACACTTTCCCAAACACAAGATATATGTCTATGCAAGTACAGACGAGATACTGTACAGGGCGATAGTAGACTCACCCTTGTTTGACGAACTGAAAGCTTGTAAGTTTGAGAAGGTGGACATTGACGAAGGAGATATATTGAAGATCTCACCGAAAGGCGTTATCACTAAAGGAAACTTCGAGTACAGCACTTACTACGGTAGACACTGGTATGATTACCGTCACAGCTCGTGGTCTTGTCTGCCATACTTAGAACCACTAGTGAATGAAGATTATATCAACGAGCTGAAGTTTATCGCATCCTATGAAGGAATATCGCCCGAGACTATAGACAAACTGCTGCAGGAAGGTTTTACACCCGAGGAGGTTGAAGATTACATATATGCGTTCGAAAGAGAATATTTTCAGGCTACGGTTTAAACTATTCAAGGTAACGTGGAGGTTAATGTACATGAAATACATAAAAATATTCCTTTTTGCTCTCTTCGATGTCATAGGAGAGCTTTACACAAGCAAGAATGACAAGAGGTGAGACAACGATGGTATACGGTTACGCAAGAGTCTCAACGTCTGACCAGAACTTAGATAGGCAAAAGGACGCGCTTCGAAAGTACGGAGTGGACATGCTGTTCTGCGAGAAGATATCGGGAACGAAAAAGAACCGCCCGGAGCTTGATGATATGCTCGGACATTTGAAGCCTGGGGACACGATAGTTATAGAGTCCCTCAGCAGACTCGGCAGAAGCGTCAAGAACTTAGCTGAGCTGATGGAGTTATTAAATAGGGCGAATATACGGCTCGTTTCACTGAAGGAAACTATAGACACCACCTCACCTACTGGAAAGCTCTTGTTCACGATCCTTGCATCTCTGTCGCAGTTTGAAAGGGATGTCCTCGCGGAACGTACTGCTGAGGGTCTTGCTGCGGCACGGGCAAGGGGAAGGTCAGGCGGACGTCCTAAAACCGACGCCGATGCCATGAAAAAAGCGCTGGCACTGTACCGAACAAATCAGTATAGCGTAAGCGAGATCACAAAACTCACAGGAGTGAGCAAATCAGCACTGTACCGCGCCATTGAATCGGACTTTTCGGGACGTTGATTTAGGAACGAGTATTGGGAATAACGCGCCGTCCCGAAACCTTCAATACGGCAGGTTTCGGGACAGTGCCTAAGTTTCCCTAAAACGATGGTTTTTGGGAGGTGAGAGGGAGATATGTAAGTGGAACTATAAAGTAAACTATGTCTTTTTTTGCTGGTTTTGATTGATACTAATATAAAACGCTTGAATAGAACCTTGAGCCTATTTTAACGTTTGAGATTTTAACATTAGAGTCATATGTGTTGGTTAGTGAAAATAATCACTTGCTTTTTTTATTCTTTTTGTCTTTACTGAAACTACCTTCGCACATGAGTGTGGTTAAATTTAGGATGATTGGGGGTAGTGAATCTTTCTTGGGAGGGCAAGGAGTGGAAGTGGATTGCTTTTTAGCCATAATCATACATCCTTTCAGATAAGAAATTTCTATGCTATATTATAACATAAAAATTGTTATTTTGCAATAATTTGGATTAATGTTGTGAGCAAATGAAGTAATTTGACTGATAACATCTTGTTTTATTGACGCTATTATCTATATGTGATATACTATAAATGGATTTGTCATATTTATTTTGGAGGAGAATTATGTTGTTTGCAAATGATTATAACGACAAGCGTGTTCATATTGACGAAACTCATAGCAACCAGGAATATTACTGCCCATTTTGCGGAACTCCTCTGATTACAAGAAAAGGTGACATCAAAACACACCATTTCGCTCATAAGGCTAATAGATATTGCTCCGATTCTTGGGCTTCTTCATCAAGTAAATCGGTTGGTTACGATTCATCACCTTGGCATTATGAGTGGCAATCAATATTCCCCAAAAGCAATCAGGAAATTAAACTTGATCTCGGAGGTACAAAGCACCGCGCTGATGTCCTGATAGACCGTACAGTAGTAGAATTCCAACACAGTCTTTTATCCGAGCAGCATTTCGATGATAGAAATAATTTCTATTCTAATTTGGGCTATAAAGTTATATGGCTGTTTGACTTGTCAGATTTAATATCTAAGGGTAAGATCACCTATGCTATAGATGGCGAAAGGCTTGCGTTTGTATGGGAGAATCCTAAAAAAGCTTTTAACAGTTATGATGTTAACAGTGGTTCTATTGACCTCTTTTTTCAGCTGAACGATACGGATGAAAAATGTATTGTAAGGGTTGCGGAAGCTTCTGAATTTGGATTCGAAGTCTTTTATACAAGCCATCTCATGACAAAAACGGAATTTCTAACTTACGTTGGTTTTAATGATGGTGTTTGTTTACCACCTTGCCGAGATGACACAGCTGAAAACGAGAAATTCGAATCCTTTAAGAAAAAGTACGATATTCACCTTAACAAACAACAAGAAAGAGCTGTTCAAGCGGTTGAAGGTTCTAATCTTCTGTTGGCGGTTCCGGGTTCCGGAAAGACTACTGTCCTCATAACACGAATAGGACACATGATAATAAATAAAGGAATTTCCCCTGAAAGTATTCTTGCTGTTACTTATAATAAGGCTGCCCAAATTGAAATGAAAAGCAGATTTGCAAATAGATTTGGGAAGTATTTAAGTGATAGGGTCGAGTTTTCTACTATAAATGCGTTATGTAATCGAATTTATAGCTCTTGGTGTAATACACGTGGTAAATCGATTAGGGATATTATTGAGAACCAAGAAAAAAGATCTATAATTATTGATTTATTAAAAAAATACAGTGATGAATATCCATCAGAAAATGATGTTCTTGAATTACTTGCAATTTTCACATATATCAAAAATATGGGATTGGAAACAGATCAAATCCTTGAGGTGGAATCTGAAATACCACATTTGAACGAAATGTATGAAGAGTATAACAAGTATCTGAAGACTAATCAAAAAATGGATTTTGACGATCAAATGAGATATGCCAAGTGGATACTGGATAATACTCCTGATATAGTTGAAACTATTCGAAGAAAGTATAAGTATATTTGTGTTGATGAGGCACAGGATACCTCAAAGATCCAACATGAAATAATTCAAATTATTGCAAAAGGTAATAACTTATTCATGGTTGGAGATGAGGACCAGAGTATTTATGGATTTCGTGGTGCATACCCCCGTGCATTACTGAATTTCAGATATGATTATAAAAATCCGTATATACTGCGAATGGAACGTAATTATCGTTCTACTTCTCCAATCGTAGATAAAGCTCAGCTTTTTATTTCACAAAACAAAGGTCGCTATGAGAAAAATATGACATCAGAGCGCGGTGACGGGGAAGCCGTGTGCTTGCAAAAGGTTGCTTCAAGACAAAAACAATACGAAATGCTTCTTGATGTTGCGAAGAAAGCTGTAACAGAAACCGCTTTTCTGTATCGAGACAACGAAAGTTCTGTTGTTTTTGTTGATTTGATGATGCGAAATAATATTCCTTTTAGACTAAAAAAGCCTGAAATGAATTTTTTTGGTAACCGCATTGTAAGAGACATAATTGCTTTTCTTTCGTTGGCTTTAAATGATCGTGACATTGATTCCTTTGACAGAATAAGTAATAGAGGCGTCATTTTTTTGACAAAACAGCAGAAGCAGTATGTTATTGAAGCGTTCAAGAAAAAGCATATCAGTATTTATGATGCTGTAGAATTACAAATTAAATACGTAGAAGAGAAAAAACGCACAAAATTACGAAATTTCCGCAGAGTGATGCAGAAGGTAGCAAACGTTACTACAAGTGAAGCTATTAATCTTTTGATAAGCGAAGGTTATGATTGGTATATTCGAAAAAATTCTCTTGATTATGGCAAGATTGAAATTCTGCGTATGCTTGCAGAGCAGGAACCTGATATTGTTAAATTCTTGTGCCGCCTCAAAGAACTTGAAAACTTGCTACAAAATGAATCCATAGGGGTTTCGGACTCTAACGTTATTCTTTCAACGATTCACTCAAGTAAGGGGCTGGAGTATGACACTGTTTATATGGTAGACGTGTATGATGGAAGATTTCCTTCAGCACGTCCGAACGTCTTCAGTCGATCAAAGGATAATGCAGATGTTGAACAGGAAGAGAGAAGGCTATTCTATGTTGGTATTACACGAGCAAAGAACAGGTTAAATCTTATCAAGATGGATGGCAGAAAGAGTACTTTTATCGATATTCTTTTCCCAGAAGAAATAATATCGGATGGTAATAAAGGAACCACTGCATCCGGTTCATATTTCAAAAAGATAAGCACGATCAGCCTTCGTGAGCAAGAAGAGCAACGAAGGGCTTCATTTGAAAAAATCCGCAAATTGCGTGAAGAAAAAGAAAGAATTGCCTTAGAACTGTTTTGGCAGAAACAAGAAGCATTAGCCAAAGCACAGGAAGAAGTTGAGAAACGCGCAGAGGAAGATAAACGCAAAGATAGGATCAAACGCTATAATGAAGTGAAGGATGAGTTCGATCAACACAGCAAACAAGTTCGTGATTCTTCGGATATACGATGGGCAAAGTGTAAGATTTGTGGCGAGATAAAGGAAGTGTCCGAATTTAATTCGTATGGTGGAGACGATCCGACTATTGGTTTGTGTAGGAAGTGTGATCTTAGAACCAGACAAAATAAGTAGTATATTAAATATTAACTTATAAAACAACCAATTCAGTAAAATTTTAATCCAAGCAATCTATTCTTAATAAAAACTCATCCCAAAATCTAAAACCGGTGACGCCCTCCGCATGACCCAAGACGATCTGGACGCGTAGAACTTCTACGGATGGAACCCTGACTTTGACAGGGGATTCGGAAAAGTGAAAAAGTGTAACTGAATGATATAATGTTAAAAGAACCAAGGATTCAAATCAGTTGAATCTTTGGTTCTTTTGTATAAATATAAGAACATTAATATGTAATTGATGACAAAATAATAAAAAAGGTGTTGAAAAATATGTCTTTGCATGGTATTATTATTTATAAAACATGTAATATAATTTCATTAAATATTTAAGCAAACATCATTGGAGGACATCATGAAAAAACGTATTCTGTTCGTAACCGTTATAGCACTCGTAATAGTTATAGTAACATGTATAGGTGTAGGCTTCTATGAGCACCAGCAAAATATCGCCGAAGCAGTACAGGAAGCTACAACCGAGCAAAAACTTGAGGAACTTCAGCAAAAATTGTTAACTGAACTTTCATCCAATGAAGGAGAATATGACGACAGGCAGATCGTGCTGTACGGGACGTCAAATTCCGAAGCTGAGGAACTTGCAGAACTGTTCGGAGCTGAACTTCGTATCACGAACAATGGACGTTTTGCTCGCCTTACATTGCCCGAGGGGACGACTATCTACGACATATACTCTAACGACGAATACAGAGTATATCTTGAAGATATGTCTATCGACTACAAGGCAAGTGTGAGTGATATTGAAGAGGTTGAAGAAGATGGCGAAAAGGAAGAACGCCTTCCCATGGCTCCCGAGTATTCTGTGAGCGATACTGACTTCTCCATGCAGTCGTACTACAACTATATAAACATGAAAAACGTCTGGAGCAGCTATACCGGTTCAGGCATTACTGTCGCTGTCATTGACACGGGCATTGACACGGATCACCCCGAATTTGAGGGACGTATCAGTGAATACTCCTATAATGCGACTGAAGATAAGATCGTCAAGGACTATACTGACGTAAACGGTAACTACGATTGGTCTCTCATTGAAGACGAGCAGGGTCATGGTACAGCAGTTACCGGTGTTATCGCTGCGTCCATGAACAGCGGTAGCATAGTAGGTGTCGCACCAAAGGTAAATATTATCACGATAAAAGCCGAATGTGACGAGCAGGGAAGATTCGCAAGAACGTCGGACCTTGTGTTCGGCCTTTATTATGCGATCGAACGCGATGTTCAGGTTGTAAATATGTCGTTTGGTGGAGGAGACGTGTTTTCCGATGCGGTACAGCTTGCGTATGATAGTGACGTCATCTGTGTAGCATCAGCAGGAAACGGATCCACTTCAAGCCTTACATACCCTGCGGCTTATGAGCACGTAATCGGAGTAGGTGCGCTTGCTGACGGCAGTTGGGAGCTTGCTGACTACTCAAACTATGGTGAAAATACTGATATCGTAGCACCCGGAACAACGTATACTGCTAAAATCGGCGGAGGATACGAGGTTTCAAACGGAACGTCCCTTTCTGCGCCTATCGTAACCGGTGCCGTAGCGCTTCTCATGCAGAGTAATAAATACGTAACTTTCGACGCAGTAACCGAAGTCCTCTACGAATCTACATATGACCTTGGCGACCTTGGTCCTGATTGGTACTATGGCTACGGCGCGCTTGATGTTTACGAACTGATCAAAGGAGAACGCGGTACTATCACGTTCGATATGCTCACAGATGAGCTTGATAATACCGAGCAGACCTTTATTCGCGGACACGCTCTCCAGAATATTCCCGAGCCTGAGCGAACCTATGCGGTATTCGACGGATGGTATTATGACTATACGTTTACCGAAGAGCTTGACTATTATGTAGATGAATTCAAGGGTGATCTGACACTTTACGCTAAGTGGGTAAACGAAGACGATGGTGTTCCTTATACATACGTAACACTTGATGACGGTACTATCGAGATCCGTTCATATACCGGAAAGAGAAGATACATTACTATCCCCGAAAAGATCGACGGTAAGGTTGTATCATCCATCGGAGACTTTGCGTTCTCGGGACAGACGAGACTTCGCGAAGTAACACTCCCGTCAGGTCTTACCAATATCGGAATGAATGCATTCGAGAACTGTTCTAACCTTGTAACAATAGAGATTCCCGCGAATGTTACCACCATCGGAGAATCTGCATTCAGCGGAAACGTACGGCTTAACGTTGTTGCATTCCTTGGAAACAGTAAGCTTAAAACAATTGGTGACTTCGCATTCGCAAGTTGCGGAAGACTTGAGAGAATAGAGCTTCCCGCGTCTCTTGAAAGCATCAACGGTTCGGCTTTCTATGGTACAACGTGGCTTACACGAATTGACGTACAGAGCGGAAACAGTAATTTTGTGTCACTTGATGGAGTACTGTTTAACTCAACTAAGACAACAGTTGTAGCATATCCCTCGGCTCATGGAACAACCTATGAGCTACCCGAAGGAGTTACAACTATCGGTATATATGCCTTTGCGTTTGCTGACTTAAAGACAATGAACCTTAACGGTGTTAATGCGATAAAAGGTGCCGCATTTACCCTTTCTTCACTCGAAACAGTAGTTATTCCCGACAGTGTAATTGATATGGGAATATCCGTATTCTACGGTTGCTCATATCTAGCTGACGTAACGATCGGAAGAGGTATAAAAACGATTCCGGCAAGTTCGTTTGAATCATGTATTTCTCTTGAATCTATCACGATTCCCAAGACAATAACCGGAATCGATGTAAAAGCATTTTACTTTTCGGCGCTTAGTACTGTAGAATTTGAAGAAGAAAGTACTCTTACAGTTATTGGTGCTTCATCTTTCTCTGTAACCCCGCTTGAATCTATCGAAATACCTGCAAGTGTTGTAGCGATAGGTAAAGAAGCATTTTTAGAGGATGTCTTTCTTAGTAGCGTTGCATTCGGAGACAACAGTGTACTTTCTATAATCGCAAACAGTGCATTTGAAAAGTGCTATAGCCTTACAAATATCGTTTTACCATCAACTCTTCAAACGATCGGTGAAATGGCATTCATGTCAAGCGGACTTACTGATACAATAGTAATCCCCGCAAGCGTCACTGAAATCGGCAGAGGCGCATTCGCTTCATGCTCTGCGCTTACCGCAATTGATGTAGAAGACGGAAGTACAGTATATCACGATATCGATGGAGTAGTGTACACCCTAGACAACAAGCAACTCCACGCATATCCCGCAGGTAAGCCGGGGGCAAGTTATACTGTAAACCAAGCAACAGTATCTCTTATGCCGTACTCGTTTACCGGATGCGTAAATCTTACTACAGCATATCTTCCCACAGGCCTTCAACAGATCGCAGAGTACGCTTTCTATTTGTGTTCTTCTCTCAAGTCTATGACAATTCCGGATAACGTGATACAGATCGGCAGATTTAGCTTTGCTGAGTGCTGGAAACTATCTACTGTTACTATCAATAACACATCCAAGCTTCCTCATCTCAGCTACGGCGCGTTTGCATACTCGGGTATTACAAGTTTTACAGTACCCACCAACGTATCAACAATGGCACAGGGTGTATTCGAAGGTTGTCGTAACCTCAAGAGCGTAACCTTCGCCGAAAACAGCAAGCTTGAAAGCATATCGGCATACATGTTTGACGGATGTGTCAACCTCACAAGCATCACCTTCAAACAGGGAAGCAGTCTTACAAGCGTTCAGGCACACTGTCTTGAGGGAATAACTAAGATTAAGACTCTCGATTTCTCTAACACCAAGCTCACAAACGTAGACAACTTTGCGTTCCGTTTCTGCGAATCCCTTTCAAGTGTAACTCTACCCGAGACAGTAACCAACATTGGCCGTTACGCATTCTATGGTTGTAAGTCAATGACCGAGCTTTCAGTTCCTGCTGCTGTTGAACATATCGGTTCCTACGCATTCCTCGGTACGGGAGACATGGATCTGTACTTTAACGCAGACGTACTCCCCGCATACACCGACGAAAACTGGGACTATGACCTTAAGGGATACTACCTCGGAGTAACCGAAGTTATCACAGACGGCGACATCAAGTACGCTAAGACAACGGGCGGAAATGTTGCTATCCTTGAATACACGGGAACTGCTACCACCCTTGATCTCACCGCATACGATTTCGGTGCTCCTATCACTATTATCGGAGGTTCTGCCTTTGAAGATAGTGTTATCGAAAATATCATTCTCCCCGAAACTCTCGTAACTATTCAGGCAGAGGCGTTCGCTTACTCAAAACTTAAAAATATCACAATACCCTCAGGCGTGGCGTTCATCGGACGTGAGGCTTTTGTAAGCACACCCATTTCAAGTCTTACATTTGCTGAAAACTCAAGCCTTACAACCATCGAGCAGTACGCATTTGAGCTTACAAATAACCTCACGACTGTAACATTGCCCAAATCCCTCACCACTATGGGAACGGGTGTGTTCAGTCAGAGCGGTATTACAAGCGTGACCTTTGAAGAGGGAATAGCTCTTACCGAGATCCCTCAGAATGCGTTTGCTGAAACAAAGCTCACAAGTGTTTCCATCCCCGATAGTGTAAGCCTTGTAAACCACAACGCATTCAATAACGTGCAGACTCTCACAGGCGTAGAGTTCGGCACCGCACCCGAACTGCGCCTTATGTCAAACGCGTTCTACCACACGGGACTCACGTCACTTCACATTCCCGCGAACGTGACGTTCATCGGTGAATACTGCTTCGTTGCACTTCCGAATCTCACAACTCTGACCGTAGACGAATCTAACCCCAACTACAAATCAGTTGACGGACTTCTCCTCACAAAGAACGGACGTAAGCTTATCTCTGTCCCCGCAGGCAGAACGGGAACGCTCAACGTACCCGTATCCATCGAGGAGATCGGCTTCGGTGCATTCGAAGAATCCCGCCTCAACGCAGTAAACTTTGATGCCAATGCTAATATCCTTACCTTCGGATATCGCGCATTCTTCAAGGCTGAGAACATTACCGAGATTACCGTACCCGCAAGCGTTGTATCAATAGACTACTACGCATTCGCATATTGTAATAGCCTTAAAACAGTAAAGTTCGCAGACGGAATCGAGCTTAAGGGTATCTATGAGGGCGCATTCTGCGGTGACATCAACCTTGAAAACATCACGATCCCTGACAGTATCGTTGAAATATCCGACTTCGCGTTCTACGGATGCACAAAGATCGACGAAATTCCCGTAAGTGAAACCACGGGTCTCAAGGGAATCTACGACTACGCTTTCGCATACACAAACATCGGCGGAGAGTACACATTCCCAGTATATCTCGTTGACATCGGCGACTATGCATTCGCAGGCTGTGACTTTACAAAAATCACCGTATCCGACGTTAACAAGAAACAGCTTTTCATCGGACTTGGTGCGTTTGAGGCCAATAACAAGCTTACCGAAATAACCCTGCCGTTTATCGGACGTTCTTACGAAGACGAAGAAATATCATGGTTCGGCTACATCTTCGGTGCAGGTTCATACGAGGCGAATGATACATACGTGCCGGATAGTCTGAAGAAGGTGACTATCACTGAAGGAATTACGTTTGTTGGTGTAGGCGGATTCTATGGAATTACGACTGTAGATGAAGCAAGCATTCCTCATAGTGTGCAGACATTATACAATAAAGCATTTAATAAATCGACATTCATCTATGAACTTACCAATGAAATTAAAGCTGTATCTGATATGAGATATACTTTTGGACTTGGGCTAAGTGGACATATTTCTTTGCGTGATGGAATTACTAAGATAGATGCTTTGTCATTCTATGGATGCGAGAATCTCACAAATGTAACTCTTCCAGAAGGAATAACTATTATAGAAACAAGCGCATTTTCGAGTTGTGTAAACCTTTTTAATATAAATATACCCGACAGTGTCAAAATAATAGAACAAAATGCATTTTACAACTGCAAAAGACTTGGAAGCATTGCGTTGCCTAAGAATTTAGAACGTATTGATCAGAACGCTTTTCATAGTTGTGACAAACTTTATCAAATTGAGAATAAAAGTAGTATTTCACTTGAAATCGGTTCCATTGAGAATGGTCTTATAGCTTATAATGCTAAATTATTGATTGATAAAAATGGGAACAAAACTTATCGTGACATAACTAGTGGATTCCAATATGTTGTTACTGCTGATGGGTTCAAATATATATATGAGAACGAAACATATAAATTAGTTGAATATTTAGGAAAAGAAGATACCGTTACGCTTCCTGCGGATATTAACGGCTATTCATATGACTTATATCATTTTACAGGTCCTAAAGTTGTAATTGTACCTGAAAAATTTAACACTATATGTGAAAATGCATTTTGGGAATCAAGTATTATCTGCATTAAGCTTCATAATGGCATTGAAACAATTGAACCTTACGCTTTCTATAAATGTACAAAACTAAAAGAAATAACTATACCGGATAGTGTGAAAAGCATAGGTTATGCAGCTTTCTTTGAATGCAAAAGCTTATTGTCTATACATATTCCAGATAGTGTCACTCAAATTGGTTCCAGTGCATTCGGTTCTTGTTACAATCTTACCAGTATAAACTTACCTATGGGAATTAATAGTATATCTTCAGGTATGTTTTCATATTGCAAGAGTCTAAAAAGTATTGAAATCCACAATAATATTTCAACTATAGAGGATAACGCATTTTCTTCTTGTGAAAGTCTTACTGATATTTGTATATCTGACAGTGTTACCCAAATTGGAACCGGAGCATTCTCTTTATGCACAAGTCTTAAAAAATTTAATTTGCCACAAAATATTACAGTTATTAAAAGCAGGGTATTCTCAGGCTGTAGTAACCTTGAAAGCATAATCATTCCGGACACTACTACAACTATTGAAACGGAAGCATTTAAAGATTGTTATAAACTGGCAAATGTAATAATTCCTGAAAATGTAAATTACATCGGTGCAAGTACTTTCTCTGAATTAACGGATGTTACTGTTGACGAAAATAACAAATATCTAAATATTCATGATGGTATTGTTTATAATTCAAATGGAACGGAAGTATTAGGTACATTGGGAAAATATCAAAGCAATATTATTTTACTTGATAGTGTAACAAGTATTGGTAACTCAGCTTTCTCCGGTCTTACTAATTTTACAAGTATAATAATTCCGGAAGGCGTAACCAGTATTGGTTATTCGGCATTCTATGGTTGTACAGGGCTTACAAGTATAATAATTCCGAAAGGTGTAACAAAAATTATTGCTTCTACATTCAATGGTTGTACAGGGCTTACAAGTATTATCATTCCGGAAGGCGTAACCAGTATTGGTAATATGGCGTTTGCTTATTGCCAACGACTTACAAGTATAATCATTCCGGAAGGCGTAACAAAGATTGATACATCAGTTTTTTGGTATTGTACATCCTTGACCGATATAACACTTCCTACAACTCTTGAGAGTATTGGGAATAATGCATTCCTTGGTTGCTATGATCTTATTGAAATTAAAAACAATAGTAATTTAAACATTAGTTTTAACTCTGATGAACATGGAGGCATTTCACAGAATGCTCAAGTAATTTTTGATAGAAATGGTAACAAAACAGTTCGTCATGAGTTTAGTGATGTTGAATATATAGACACTGTGGATGGATTCAGATTTATTTGTGATAATGGGATCTATAAGTTAATTAAATACATCGGTGATGAAGATACTGTCACTCTTCCCAAAGATATCAACGGTCATTCCTATGAAGTCTATAAGTTACAGTTAGTTAAAAACGTTATTATCCCAGACGGTGTTACAAGCATCGATAGTTATGCTTTTTACCATTGTAAAAGTCTTTCAAGCATAACGATTCCTGAAAGTGTTACAAGCATTGGAGAATTTGCCTTCTCCGGTTGTAGTAACCTTACAAGTATTATTATTCCAAGTAGTGTTATTCGGATTGGTAGATATGCGTTTTCCAGTTGCGGAATGACTAGCATTGTTTTCCCGAGTAGTGTTAGTACGATAGAGGACAGTTTGTTTTCGAGTTGTCAGAACTTGACAAGTATAATTATACCTGAAGGTGTTACAAAAATTAGCAGTCAAGCTTTTTATTATTGTACCAAACTTGTTAATGTAAGTTTTCCCGATAGTCTTACAAGTATCGGAAGATATGCCTTTGATCATACAGCATTACTTGATAAAACTCAGTATTCGAACGATGGATTATTGATCGTTGATGGGTGGTTGATGGATGTTGATGAAGCATGCAAATATTTGCCTGCAGATTTGAAGGTTCGTGGAGTTTACTCTAATGCTTACGAGAACTGTGATGCTCTCAAAACAATTATTTGGGGGTATCTTATTGCAGGTAATATTAATGATCTTTCGTCAAATTTTGAAACGTTGTATGTAACAAAAATTACGCCAGCAACGAGTAAGATCCTAAATACCACAACCCTCAAAAATATTGTATTCTGTGACACGGTAAGTCCTGCTGATTTGCGTTACTGCAATGATATCTTGACCGGTAATAACGTAACAGGAGTTAATATTTTCGTTGAAGCTCTCGAATCCGATCTTCGTTGGGATGATAATTTTTCTCTTTGCTGGAATAATGTGCTTCGGGAGTTTGTACCATGGCACAACGGAAACCGAGTGGTATACGGTGACAAGTGGAGCATGGTCAATTTCTATGACTATGACGGAAAGCTGATATACAGCGAGCCTCGTCTGAATTCACAGATCATCCGTCAGCCTGCTGAAATTTACGATGATTCCTGTCTTGAGGTGATTGGATGGGATACAAACGGTGATGGCGAGATTGATCCGATTCCCGCAACCACAACAGTCGATATAACAGCAACTCCCGTTACAGCTATCAAGCATGATATTATCTATCACGATGCAAAAGCCCCCACGTGTACCGAAATCGGGTGGAACGCATACGAGACTTGTTCACGTTGTGATTACACAACGTACGCTGAGATACCCGCGAACGGACACATATCAGATACAGCAGTAATCGAGAACTCCGCATCAGCAACTTGCACTACAGACGGATACTATGATATGGTAGTTTACTGTGTGGTATGTGAAACTGAACTCAGCAGAGAAACTACAACAGTTCCTGCCCTCGGTCACGTTTTAAGCAAGTGGACGGAAACTCTCGAGCCTACCTGCACGACAGCAGGTTCCGAGCGCAGAGATTGTGATAACTGCGACCACTATGAAACCCGCGAGGTTGCCGCCTTCGGTCACGATACGGTAACGCATAACGCGAAAGCACCTACCTGTACCGAGATCGGCTGGAACGCATACGAGATTTGCTCGCGTTGTGACTACACAACATATGCGGAGATTCCCGCGAAGGGACACTCCTTCGGCGATTGGACTACAACCAAAACTCCCACTTGTACCGCAAGCGGCACAGAACGTCGCGATTGTGCGAACTGCGAACACTACGAAACCCGTACACTCCCCGCACTCGGTCACACCGAAGTGATCGATAAGGCAGTAGCTGCTACTTGTACCACTATGGGACTTACCGAAGGTAAACATTGCTCAGTTTGCGGTGAAATTCTTGTTGCACAGCAGACAATCCCCGCGAAGGGACACTCCTTCGGTGATTGGGTAATCACAAAACCCGCGACCGAAGACACCGAAGGTCTTAAAGAGAGAACTTGCTCCGCTTGCTCACTCAAGGAGACCGCAAGCGTGCCGAAGCTCGACCACGTTCACGATTACAATTCCGTTGTAACCGCTCCAACCTGTATCGAGCAAGGTTTTACAACTCACACTTGTCGTTGCGGTGACAGTTACGTTGACACCTACACCCCCGCGAATGGACATAGTTTCGGCAGTTGGACTACCACAAAGGCTCCCACCTGCACCGAATCCGGTACAGAACGCAGAGATTGCGCGAACTGCGACCATTACGAAACCCGTACACTCTCCGCACTCGGTCACACCGAAGTGATCGACAAGGCGGTAGCGGCAACTTGTACATCAAGCGGTCTTACAGAAGGTAAACATTGCTCGGTTTGCGGTGAAATTCTTGTACCTCAGCAGACAGTTTCCGCAAAGGGACATAGTTTCGGCAGTTGGACTACAACAAAAACCCCCACCTGCACCGCAAGTGGTACTGAACGCAGAGATTGTGCGAACTGCGACCACTACGAAACCCGTACACTCTCCGCACTCGGTCACACCGAAGTGATCGACAAGGCGGTAGCGGTAACTTGTCCATCAAGCGGTCTTACAGAAGGTAAACATTGCTCGGTTTGCGGTGAGACTCTTGTGGTACAGCAGACAATCCCCGCAAAGGGACATAGTTTCGGTAATTGGATAGTCACAAAGGCTCCCGCCT
>JAZUBG010000109.1:0-6850 GCA_045638405.1 Eubacteriales bacterium
GATAACGCAGAGACACAGGCTCAGGTTGATGAGATGACAGCTTCTCTTAAGGCAGCAATCGATGCACTTGTAAAGAAGACAGTAGAGCCCCCTGTAGTAGAAATCGACTACACAGCTCTTAAGGCACAGATCGACAGAGCAGACGCTCTCGACGAGTCTAAGTACACAGAAGAGTCTTGGGCAGCAATGAAGGAAGTTTACGCTAAGGCAGTAGCACTTATCGACAACGCTGAAACTCAGGAAGAAGTTGACGAGATGACAGAAGCTCTCAAGGCTGCTATCGAGGCTCTCGTTGTAAAGGGAACCGACATCGTTCTCGACTACACAGAGCTTAAGGCACAGATCGACAGAGCTGATGCACTTGACGAAGAGAAGTACACTGCAGATTCTTGGCTTGAGATGATCAAGGCATACGATGCAGCAAAGGCTCTTATGGGCAACGCTGAAACTCAGGACGAGATCGATGCAGCAGCTAAGACTCTTAAGATTGCAATCGATAACCTCGTTGAGAAGCAGGTTATTGTTAAGCCCACCATCGATTACTCCGCACTCCTCGCACAGATCGCAAGAGCTGATGCACTTAAGGAAACTGATTACACAGCAGAGTCATGGGCTAACATGATTGCTGAATACAACGCAGCTAAGGCGCTCATCAACAACGCTGAAACTCAGGAAGAGGTTGATGCAGCTGCAGCTAAGCTCAAGGTAGCTATCGATGCACTTGTAAAGGTTCAGGTAACTCCTCCTCAGACAGGTGACTTCGCACTCATTTGCGTAGCTCTTATCCTTGTAGCTCTTGCTCCTGTAGTATTCATTATTCTTCGTAAGAAGAGACTTATTAAACTCAGATAAGTTATTTAACCTATAAACGACCGCGATAGAGGACACATCCCGCTTGGGATGTGCCCTCAATGAGGCGGTCGTTAAGTGGTATTTAGAGATGTTTCGGAATATCTGCCATTTTCGCTAAAAATTGCTATTTTTACTTGATATTCCCATTTTTTTCAATTAAAATATTATATTTTTCTGTTTCAACCTTTCATTAGTTTTAAAACTTTATCGCATATTTTTCCTTCAAAACTGAAGGTATCTTATTTACTCTTTAAATTTCGATTATTATTCCCTAAATAGGGATTCATATAAAATATAATAATTTCGCTTTCCCCGTCATTTTTTCTTGGATTTGGAGTTATAAATGAAATTTATAAAGTTACTTGTTTGTTTTACATTACTGTTGTCGATGCTTCTCTTCGTATTGCCCGGAAACGTATCCGCTGCGGCAACTGCCGATAAAGTTGTCGGAAACCCCGGAGAAACCGTTACTGTTACATTGAGTTATGAATCGGTTATGGCAATAAACGGAGTTCTTCTGTTTTCCAATCCCGACATAATCTCGTCTGTCAGCGTTACGGCTACCGGAATGCCTGTGGCATATAATCCCAATCTCTACAAAATTGCTTGTTTTTCTCCGTTTGTTACCAATACCGATATAGTATTGTCTATCACAATTGCTGAAAATGCACCGGTTGGCGCAACAACGAAACTTACCTTTGAATATGAGTCAACAGATACAGGTAATCTTCCCACACCTCCCGTTTATCAGTACGATGCAACACAGATCAGTGTAAGTGCACCTAAGAAGATCGACTATTCTGCACTCGTAGAACAGATTCAGCGTACCGAAGGTCTTATTGAAACAGATTATACAACGTCTTCTTGGAAGGAAATGATTGCGTATTTAGGTAGTGCCAAAGACGCTCAGTCAAGTACCGACCAAGAAACGGTCGATAAAGCTGCCGCAGATCTTAAGCGTTCGATCGATGCACTCGTCAGAGTCACAGTAAGTGTTGATTACAGCGAGCTTCTCCGCGAAATAGCGAGAGCTGAAGTTCTCGTTCAGTCTGATTATACCGCTGATTCTTGGACAAAGCTTCAGACAGCGCTGAAAGCTGCAAGAACCGCTACAACCAGCACAGATCAGAGTGTTGTTAATAATGCTGCCAAAAACCTTAAGTTTGCAATCGATACTCTTGTTTCAGCAGGTTCAATCGTAGATTATTCCGAGCTTCAGAATCAGATCAGAAGAGCAGAATCTCTTAACGAAAAGGACTATACTGCAGATTCATGGGCAACGATGACTAAGGCTCTTGCGGAAGCTAAGAAAGCCACCTCAAGTCAGGATCAGTGGGTCGTAGATGCTGCTTCTGCAGGTCTCAGACAAGCCATTGACCGACTTGTTCGCAAAACAGAGGAAGTGGTTATTGATTATTCGCTTCTCGTAAATTATATTGTTCAGGCAGAAGCACTTAACTCCGCTGAATTTACTGCAAATTCATGGAATAACCTTACATATGCACTGAACGTTGCCAAAGGATGCCTTGAGTCCAAGTCTCAGGACGAAGTTGACAGGGCTGCCAACGAACTGATCTACGCAATCAGAGCTTTGGTTCGTATTGGCGGTGACGAAAGTGTAGACTATTCTGAACTCAACCGTGTTATCGCTGAGGCTGAGGCACTCAACCCTAAGGATTACACAAAAAAGAGCTGGCAGACAGTAAATGATGCCCTCTATAACGCACTTCAGGCACGAACAAGTAAAGATCAAAATCTCGTAGATTATGTGACAAAGGAACTTAAAGCTGCACTTGAGCTTCTTGTTAAGGTAGATTATTCTCCACTTATCGAGGCACTCAAAAAGGTGGAAGAGCTTAACACCAACTACGGCGGTCTTGAAGATCTCTTCTCGCAGCTTAACGTACTTCTGGCAGAAGCTGAGCTTCTCCTTGACGGCGGTGAACAGGAAGATATTAACCGTTGTGCCGCAGAAATTATAGAAGTTCTTACTAAGATCACAAATCAGCTTGCAATGCTTTCTGAAAAAGATGATGTTCAGATCCCCGAAGGTCCGAGCGATCCCGAAGCTTCCGACAAGGATAAAAAGCCTGCCGCTGAAAAGGATGACGGTAACATCTGGCTTATACTTTTCCTGATCAGCCTCGCACTTAATATTATCGGAATTGTTGTTGTGATCGTATTTACCATACTTAAGAATAAGAAGCTTGGAGACGACGTTCCTCTTGTAAATTATAATATCGAGGACGACGCAAACTAAGACCATTGTTAAAATAATGAGGTTAAACCGTTGAGAAAATTAAAGTGGAAACGCAAAGAATACGAATCATGGGATGAAGCCTTTCGCGGACTTTCACCCGTGATCCGTCAGCAGTCGGTTCGCGTTGCGGCATATACTCAGACGCTTTTTACCACCGCGTGCAAACTGCATTTTTGCGCAGGCACCAAAGAAGGTGAAGCGCGTATCCGCGGACAATATGCAGATCTTGCTTATAAATGCGGAATGTACCATCAGCTTGGTAAATCCCTTGTTCCTCCGGAGTATCAGATATATCAGTCCGATTTCACCGAGGAAGAAGAGGCAGTATACAAAAAATACACCGCAGACGGAAGAATTCTCGTCGCGACCCTTCAGGAGCGCGGGGAAAGAGCCAAAGAGAAACGCGGTGTAAAGCTTGAAGAGAAGTCCACTAATAAAATACCGTGGCTTATGATCAGAGAATCCTGCGAACAGCATATGGAACGCTGGGACGGTTCAGGTTATCCCGAAGGCCGCCTCGGAAGTGACATCAGCTCCATCGCGCAGATCGTCGGACTTGCAAAAGAGCTTGACCGAATCGCATCCGAGACAAAGTCTGAGACTCCCTTCGACATAGCTCTCGAATCGATCTACGCAGATGCCGGTGTGCTGTGGTCTCCCGAGCTTATAAACGTACTTAAGACGGCTGAATCTGATTGCAGAGTCGTATACATGAAGTACGTAGCCTATACCCGCACTCTTCCTAAGACCGTCTCTCTCGTAGAGAAAAGGGAAGACCGCGTAATGGGACTGAAGTACCGCCCCATGATCGCTGACAGTGAGGGAACGATCCCCATGTACGAAGCTGTGCCGTGGTTCGGAGGAATTGCAGGACAGCCCGGTGAAACAGAAGAGATCGACGATCTCAGAGAACTCTTCAAGCGTACTGGTCTCGTTGAGGATATTTCATGGTATTTCCTCTATGAAGCCTCCGATGCCATTCTCCGCATGAAAAACTGTGCACTGAGAATGGACGGAATTCTCCTTAATATGATTCCCGAGTTTTTCCAGCTTCCTACTCAGCTTTCGCGCTTCACGAAGCTGTTCGCAGATCAGCCTATCGACAAGGAAATGCTTATTCTTGCACTGCCCGAGGAAACCTATAAACAGCTCAACAAGACGAGCCGTGAGATTCTCGGCAGATACCTCCGTCACGGAGTTGAGATCATGCTTGACGGATACCATCCCGATGAGATCACTCCGGAAGAACTCATGTCACAGGGAATAGTCAAGGTACGCCTTGCTCCCGAGCTGTATATGAAAGAAGAAACCGCAAATACCATGAGTCGTCTTATGAGAATGGGCTTCACCGTATATGGCGGTAAGGCAGACAATAACGATCTGCTCATGTGGCTCATAAACGGCGGCGTTTATGCTACTTCGGGTACCATGACGGGAATCCCCGTAACCGAGGATGAAATGATACTGTACTCTCTTGCGAGAGAACAGCTGTAAAGCGGTGAAATAAATGGCAGAACCAAAAAAGACGAAAGAACTACCGGAAAAGGACCGTGCGCAGCGTTCAATCTTCAAAAAGACCCGCGGCGGCGAGGTTCTTACAAAAAATGAAGTTCTTGAGATCAAGGCAGGGCGAAAAAAGCTCAGAGCAGACCTTAAAAAGGTAGGTATAAAGAGTAAAAAAGAGTTTGAAGTTACCGCTTCCGGCATGGGACTGTATTTTGACAAGAACAAAAAGCTTGCCATGTTTCTGTGGTTCATGTCAAAACGCGGCGGATGGCTCCTTCTCGCTCTCGGAGCTCTTGCACTCGGTGCACTGTATCTCTTTTCAATGCTTACCGAGTATCGCGGACATTTTACAATCAGTATGTCCGACGATATGTTCAAAGCGGGCTTTTCCATAAGCGACAGCGAAGATTTCAAGAAGCCCACATCCCACCTTTTCTGTACACCTGCGGAAAATGTTCCGTGTATTTCCATAATAGACATACCCGAGAACGTAAACGACGTAAACGCGACTCATACGGGAAATTATTTCGTATATACGTTCTACGTGCGTAACGAAGGTGAAACAAAGGCTGACTATAAATGGACAATGAGTATTAACTCTGAAAGCAAAGATTTGTCCGAGGCGGCGTGGATGATGATTTTTGAAGGCGATGAAATGACCTTCTACGCCAAAGCAAACGAGTTCGGCAGACCCGAATCCATTCCCGCAACCGACGTACTTGCACAGAGTGAATATACTCCCGAATCTTGGCAGAAGCTGATGTCAGCTTACGAAAACGCGAAAACCGTTGAAGCCTCAGCACAAAGCCAGGATACCATAAACGCGGCGGCTGCCCGTCTTAAAAGTGCGATCGACTCTCTTGTCTTTATAAACGGTGACCAAGAGGATCAGATCAACTATGATGAACTTATCGGTCTTTTGACAAGAGCATCAATGCTTAAGAAAGAAGACTTTACGGAAGAGACCTGGGCAGAACTTCAAAAGCAGATCAAAGAAGCTGAAAAGCTTGTTGATAAAGCTAAGACACAGGAATCTGTAAACCTTGCTATCAGCAAGATCAGGGCAGCGATATTCAATGCCGGTGAAGAGCTTGAGGAAGATGAATTAAACTTTACCGAGCTTGAAATGCAGATCTCACGTGTATTCGGAGATGATGCATATATAGTAGCCCCGTTACAGGAAAAATGTAAGTTCCCCGATGATCAGTATGAGATAATCAAACAGACCACGGCATATACGTACTATAAACTGATTCCGAAGCCGTTTGTTTCCGAAACGGTAGCGGCAGAAGGACTGAAAAAAGGTGTAAAACCGAATCAGATAGACGAATATACCGTTGTAATCTGGCTTGAAGGTGACGATCCTGACTGTACAAATGATCTGATCGGCGGTCACCTCGGACTTGAGGTTTATCTCGAGCTTATCGAGTAAGCCCATCCACTCAAAAGACTCGCTCACGAGATGTAAATTAGTCAACTGTAGATATAAACCAGCCAATGGAAGACTGTTTCCGCAAGCGGAAAAGCCAATGGAAGACTGTTTCCGTAAACGGAAACAGGGATGGTTCTTAGTTGTACTTAGGTAGGTATAAACCAGCCAAGGAGTTGAGCGAAGCGAAGAAACTTCGGCGCTTGAGATGGTTCTTACGTAGGCTAAATCAAACCGAAATACCCGTAAGCGAACAAAAGATTTTAAACCAGCCAAGGAAGGCTGTTTCCGCAAGCGGAAAAGCCAAGGATGTGAGGAGCAAAGCGACGAGAAAACTTCGGCGTTTGAGATGGTTTCTGCTTAGATTAAAGCAAAACAAAAACTCTGTAAGCTAACAAAAATATAAACCAGCCAATGGAATACTGTTTCCGCAAGCGGAAACAGGAAACTTCAGCGCTTGAGATGGTTCTTACTTAAGATTAAAGCAAAACAAAAACTCTATAAGCAAATCAAAAAAAACAAAGCTTACGAACTCTCCCTCAGTCAGCAGGGCTGACAGCTCCCTCTCGGAGGGAGCCACCCACAAAATACCATAACGGTATCCCCCTTACCGAAATGCGCTCAACGGTAAGGTAGATATAAATCCCGGCGGGGAATATACGCAAAATTTCATTTTATTGAAAGGATGATTCAAACCAATGAACAAAAAAGCGAATCCCATTTACGGAATCCGTGCGAAGCTTCTTTCTGCGGTAAGTATGCTTCTTGTGGCAGTAATCATGGTTATTTCTTCCACATACGCG
>JAZUBG010000110.1:0-9288 GCA_045638405.1 Eubacteriales bacterium
CGACATGGCTACGATCCGACTTTCTTTTTAGTTTAACACTTTTTTTAAAAAACAGTTCAATTATAAATTTATACTTTGGAGGAAAAAATGAACGAATTTGTAAAATTTGCCGTCGATAATTTTCTCGGCGGTCTAAAGGGAAACGTTATCTTTACAAGAAACGAGAGAGCAGTTATCGAAAATTTCGAAATAACCGAAAATGACGACGAAACGGTGTTTTCCGCAGATGTAGGATGCTTTGAGTACTTCCGTATAATCGCTAAGGCTAATGAAAACAGTGTTATCTTCAGTATCGACTGTAAGCATGCGCACGGAGACTATAATAATTTTCAGCCTGAAAACTGCATAAACTTTAACATTGGCGGTGGAGAAGAGCCTGAATCCATCAGATACTTCTATCACAGATATACCTGTTGTCTTGAGCCTGAAAACTGCAAATCTTTCAGCGGACTTGGCAACCGTACACACACAGCTCTCCTCAGATACGGTAACACACATTATAATATTCTTGGACTTCAGGGTGACGTATTTATTTGTGCATTCGACAATACGGGATTCCACCTCAGCGTTAACGCCAGCGGCTTCAGAAGCGTTAACGGTACGTTCCTCGCTATCACAAGAGCTGACAATCCCTTCAAGGCTATCAAGAACAACTATAAATTCGCCCGCGAAAATGGTGGTATCAAGGTTCCTCTGAAAGAGGAGAGAGTTCTTCCCGATATTTTCAAGGGTCTCGGCTACTGTACATTCAATACATACGATCTTGACATAACCGAGGACAAGATCCTCGCAAAGCTTGACGAGTATAAAGCTGCAGGCGTGCCTCTCAATTGGGTACTGATCGATGACGGCTGGATGACCTATACGGGCCAGTATATGCAAAGAATGAAGATCGATCCCGATAAGTTCCCTCACGGTCTTAAGTGGCTCGTTGATAAGATGAAGAGCGATTATGGAATAAAGCACGTTGGTATTTGGCTTGCTATGGGTGCTTATTGGCGCGGAATTGAAAAGGGAAGTGAAGCCTACTATGAAATGAAGGATATGCTCATGGAGACAAGAGAAGGCCACTGCATTCCCAGTCTCTTTGATAACAAGGCATATGAGTTCTTTGATAAGTGGTTCGGATACCTTAGTGAAAGCGGAATCGAGTTCGTTAAGATCGACAGCCAGAGCCAGTATCAGAAGGAGGTCGAGGGAATTATGCCGACTCTCCTTGCTTGCCGCAGTATGCACGGCATGATCGAGCGTGCAGCAGCAAAGCATTTCATCGGTGGCGTTCACAACTGCATGGGTATGGATATTGAGAACGTATATTCACGTCCCATGTCAGCGGTTTCCCGTAACAGCCATGACTTTGACGTAAATCCCCAGTGGCCTTACGAGTCCACCCGCGAATTTATCGTTGTAAATGCATGGGGATCAATCTGGCACGATATGATGTACTACGCTGACTTTGATATGTGGTGGTCTTCCGACGAGTGGACAGGTGAACATAATGCTGTTCTCAGAGCTATCCACGACGGTCCCAACTATCTCAGTGACCCCGGTCCCTGTAATGCTGAGATAGTCAGCCACGCAGTAGGCGACAACGGTGAACATGAGCTCTGTGACCACGGAGCATATCCGACGCTTGATTGCGTATACGAGTATAATCCCGTGTTCAAGGTATGGAATCAGTGCGGTGAAAACTTCGCTCTCGCGGTGTATAATTTCGTAAATGAAGATATTACCGATACCTTCAACCTTTCCGTTGTTCCCGATATGAAGGGTGCCGTAGATTACGTTGCGTATGAATATTTCAGCAAGTCATTCACCAAAGTAAAGCGTGACAGTGATATTACTGTAGACCTTAAGAAGAACGCCTTTGCAGTATATTCAATTTATCCCATTAACAAGGATGAAAACGGTGAATATATTATGCTCGGTGACACCAATAAATACATTTCAGCGAAGACAGAAAAGAAGGAGAAGACTTATTTGTCCGAGATTTTGAAGTAAATCGGTGATTTTAATGAATAGCAAATTCACAATCCGTCTTGCAGAACCGGGTGACGGCGAGGCTATCCTTGATATTTATAAAGACTACATCATAGGTACTGCCATCACTTTTGAAACTGAAGTTCCGAGTGTAGCTGAATTTTCTCAAAGGATCGAGAATACGCTAAAGTGTTTTCCGTGGCTTGTTTGTGAAAATGATGGTAATATTATAGGTTATGCTTACGCATCCAAGCACAGAGAACGAGCTGCATTTGCATGGTCAACAGAGTTTTCGGTTTATATTGATCCGAAATATCACAGGTGTAGGGTAGCCACAGCTTTGTATATGTGTTTAATCGAAATTTTGAAACTACAGGGTTATCAGACTGCCTGTGCTGCGGTTACTCATCCTAACGAAAAAAGCGAAGCCTTTCACTCATTCTTAGAATTCAAATCGATCGGTGTGTTTGAAAATGTCGGTTATAAGCTTGGAAAATGGTGGGACGTTCAATGGTTCCAAAGACATTTGTCGGAATTTTCGGAAGCTCCAAAAGCAATTCTGTCAATAGATGATGTAAAAGAAAGTAAATGCTTTGATAAGATTCTTAAGAATTCAGTAAGTATCATAAAACGTAGTTGAACTTTCAGAACGATTATAAACAAGAAAAGGTGCAGTCGCACTAACGCAAAAATACACAAAAATTGTAGGGGACGGCGCCTTCGACGTCCCGTTTCGGTGGACTAAGACATATTTCATGTCTGTAATCCTTCGTTTCGGGACGTCGGGGCGCCGTCCCCTACGTCTCCTTTTGCATTTTTTGATTATTTTTCTAAATGCGACAACCCCTATTTTGTTTAGCTAATCAAAGTATTGTAACTCAAACTTTTTCTATCGGGATCCAAAGTTCGCGATAGCGTTCATCGCTTTTCT
Organism: Eubacteriales bacterium; assembly: GCA_045638405.1. Taxonomy (GTDB): domain Bacteria; phylum Bacillota; class Clostridia; order Oscillospirales; family CAG-272; genus RUG11130. The sequence goes on from JAZUBG010000110.1 coordinate 2,912, forward strand.
CACCCCTGTACCAATGAGAAACCACGATTTCAGGAGCTTTTTTCAACTGATACCCCGATGTAGGAAGCCATTCGGATGCAATCTTACGTCTGAGTTCAAGAAAAACAAGCGTAGGATACGTACATCTTTCTGTTTCGAACACTGCATAAGTACATTTCGGAATCGTAATGTGTTCAAGCTCTTTTGCAAATTCTTCTCCGAGCACACATTCTTTGTATAGGTTGTTTCTGTAGTATTCGGTAAGAGGGTTAGCAATATAGAAGTCATAACCGCTGTCATCAATATTTGTGATGATATTGTAATCCGTTTCAATATCCCCCGACAGATAACCAAGCATGTACTGCAGGGGACGTGTAGTAACGTACATATCTTTTTCCTGTTCCTCACGTTCACCCGGCACACCTTCAAATCGACGTTTGTAACCCGTTAAAATGAATTCGTCTTTTTCTTCAATCCTGTAATTCATAACTGTACCACCTTCAAGTGAAAATTTAAGTACAAGTCGGGAATATGCTCTGAGATTTGTATCGTTATTTTTAGCTTGCGACGGTAAAATCCCGTGGAACTGCCTGAATGCTTTTGCAAAGCTGTCCGGACTTTCATAGCCGTATTTCAGCGCCACGTCAATAATTTTAACATTTCCGGAAGCAAGCTCAGCACCCGCAAGCGATAGTCTGCGGTTTCGGATATATTCACCAACGGTAAAACCGCACAGTATACTGAACACGCGCTGAAAATGATAGCTTGATGAAAAACTTTGCGCCGCGACTTTTTCGTAGTCAATCGTTTCTGTGAGATTGTCTTCGATATAGTCGATGGCTTTTTGTATACCTATTATCCAGTTCATAACAATCCTCCCTTGTCTCTGTGTGTATTTTATCAAAATTGCGTAACAGTTTCCCGATAATATGTGCTCTCTCGAGTCGGGTTAGTTAAACTAAAGATAAAAACAGCCCAAGTCGCAAATAACTTGGGCTGTATACTGTTTTATCTGTTTTGTCTGAAAATCTCGTAAGCCAGTACCGATGCTGCAGATGCTGCGGAAAGGGAACCGTTAAATTCTCTTCCGTAGTCGATCCTGACTACTACGTCAGACATCTCAAGCACTGCTGAGGATATACCGCGCTTTTCTCCGCCGACGATCAGAAATACGGGATATTTAAGCTCCGCATCAAACACGGAAACAGAATCTCTGATTCCGGCAGATGCGATTTTATACCCCTTGTTTTTGAAGATCTCGCAAGCTTCAAGAGCTGTAGAAACGAAGGAGGGAAGAAGCTCGGATGCCCCCGCAGAAGCTCTGCAAACGACACCTGCCGCGCTGCTCCAGTTTCTCTCAGGAAGGATTATTCCGCTTACGCCCGCCGCATAAAGCGTGCGAAGGGCATAACCAAAGTTGTAAGGGTCCTCAATTCCTTCAAGCATGACGTAGAATCCGTTTTCAACAATTTCAGAGTCAGCATCAAGACGGGAAAGTGCTCTTTCTGTACATTCAGCGATAATACCGCCGTGGGATGTGCCGACAGCTATGGAATCAATGTAATCTCTGTCCACAAGCTTAATTTCAAATCCGTGTTCACGGGATGCGTGCCTTAGAAATGACAGCTCCCGCCTCTTGCCGGAAGTTTTGTCTTTGTCGAAATACACTTTGACGATTCTTCGCGGATTATTTTCGGCAGAAGCCTTCAGAACTGCGTTGATGGAGGTCATTCCTTCAAAGATGACCGACTCTCCCTGACGTGAAGCTTCTTTTTTCATTAGTCCTGCTTACCTGCATTAGCCTTAAGGTATGCGTTAATAAATCCGTCGATCTCACCGTCCATAACGGCCTGGATGTTACCGTCTTCATATCCGGTTCTTGTATCCTTTGCAAGTGTGTAAGGCATAAATACGTAGGAACGGATCTGAGCGCCCCACTCGATGTTGGTCTTAACACCCTTGATGTCGTCGATCTTTTCAAGCTTTTCTCTCTGCTTGATCTCCATGAGCTTGGACTTAAGCATCTTGAGAGCAGTTTCCTTGTTCTGAAGCTGGCTTCGTTCAGTCTGACAACCTACTACGATACCTGTGGGAAGGTGAGTGATTCTGATAGCGGAGTCCGTTTTGTTTACGTGCTGTCCGCCCGCACCGCTGGAACGGTGAGCTGTGATCTCAAGGTCTTCGTCACGAAGCTCGATGGTGTTATCGTCTTCAAATTCGGGCATTACCTCAACTGAAGCGAAAGAAGTATGACGGCGTCCCGATGAGTCAAAGGGAGATACTCTTACAAGTCTGTGTACACCGTTCTCGCTCTTGAGATAGCCGTAAGCGTTGGTACCTTCGATGGTAATGGTTGCGGACTTAAGTCCTGCTTCTTCGCCGTCAAGCCAGTCGATGAGCTTAACGGTGTAACCGTGCTTTTCACCCCAGCGTGTGTACATTCTGTAGAGCATGAGGGCCCAGTCCTGAGCCTCTGTTCCACCCGCACCGGGATGGAAGCTTACGATAGCGTTATTCTTGTCATATTCACCGGAGAGGAGGATCTCGATTCTCTGCTTTTCCTCGTCTGCCTTGATAGCTTCAAGCTCGGAGAGAACTTCGTCAGTAAGACTCTCGTCGTTTTCTTCGATTGCAAGCTCTGCAAGAGTAATTGTATCTTCAAGTTTGCCTGCCAGGTTTTCATAAGCCTCGATCTTATCTTTAAGCTGTTTTACCTGTCTGAGAATCTTTCCGGAATTTGCCTGGTCGTTCCAGAAATCAGCTTCAAGAGTCTTTTTCTCAAGCTCTTCAAGCTGTACCTTTAATTCTTCGATTCTGAGGGCAGAACCGAGTTCAGTAATGTTGTCGCGGAAGTTTATGAGGGTATGCTTCGCTTCTTCAAGTGCAATAATCAATTTCGTATCCTCCGATTTATTTAAACTAAATTATTTAACCGATTCACTGTCTTCGTCAAGGCTTGGAAACTCTAAGTTTGACGTATCAACGTTTAATATCTTAGGAGCGCGCTTGAGGGGATCGTAAATGAACTTTCTGCATTTATAATCCTCGGAAACAACTCCCATTTTAGAGCAAACAAGCTTGCCTTCAATAACAAGGGGAGTTGCTCTCTCGCAATATTTGCAAAAAACTTCGATATTGTCTTTGTTTCTGATCTTCATTACGTGAAAGAAACTCCTTCATAGATAACTTCATGCCTGACATTTACGGGCACACAGTGTAATTATATAATATTCTTGCCAATAAATCAAGATTTGTTTCCCCTATTTTTTCTGCTTTTACGATTTTTTTCATCAAAACAGTATAAAATATCCGAAAATTGACAGTAAAGACGCGATTAGTCCTTGAAGCAACTTGAAAAACACGCATCTTTTCATTGAAAGTCCGACCTTTGAAGTGTGACTTGAAGCTTGCAGCAGGGACGTAATGCCGCCAAAGTTGATACTGAATGAACAAAACATAAATCCAATGAGACCGCCTGTACATGCCGCGACAAATGAGCCTGTTGAAAACTCTGTGATGGTCGTTACTATAAGTAACAGTTTAGTATTAGACATCAGTAATTTCGAAAGTAAGACAGTCATGATTCTGCCGAATGTCACATATGCAATTATATTTACACATCCTAATGCCGAGGAACATACGGCGGTCGTCAGAGATGTTGAAAAATTGCTGTAATTACGTTTATTTAAAGGCTGATTTTGATTAATGTTTCCAGGAGCTTTTTTTATTAATATTTTTGACGTTATAACTGACGATATAATCTGTGTGAAGTATATAAATATTCCCGGAAGGGGGGTTCCGTAAGTTTTTGAGCCGATCACGCTTACAGGAAATGCGGGACCTGTGTTGTGTGATGGTCCGAGTGCACTTTCTGCTTCCGCTTTTGTCAGTTCACCTTTTTCATATAAATTGCACACTGTCATTACACCAATCGGAAAACTGCTTAAAAAACCCATGACGAGTGCTCCGGTGGATTTTTTGCATACACCAAACATTGTATTTGCGGCGCCTGCCGAACATTTTTCGAAGAAGTCAAGCAGTCCGTATTCCGTCATAAACCGCGATAGTACCATCATAGGGAAAAGCGCGGGAATTATTTTTTTGCCTGTATCTTTGATACATAAATATATCTCCTCGCTCAGTATTTCGGAATATATGAGTATAACAAAAAACATCATAATTGCAGCTACAGATAATATTTTCTTATGATTACTGTATCGTTTGTCATTATTTTTGATGATTTGTTGTGAGTTTGCAGTCAAGTTATTTATCATTACCTTTCGTCATAAGATTATGTACGGTAATTATTATGCGAAGGGATGTGTTATTTTGTCTCGCAGAATTAAAAATACAATGAGTTTGCTCACGAAATTTGCCAAGTCTCTTGATTTTCCATCGGATACGTTCGGTAATATTCCGACTGTTGAAATAAAAGGTGATTGTGAAGCAACTGTTTACGGATGCACCAAAGTACTCGACTATTCTGCTGACAATGTTATACTTGCAGTGGCAAAGAAAAATGTCAATATTGAGGGAAGAAATCTTGTTTTGTCAGATTTTACTGCAGGTGCGGTATCAGTCTGCGGAACTATAAACTGTGTGAGGTTTACGAACAATGATTAAAAGACTGTTTTTGTTTATTTGCGGTTGGATCCGAATATCTGTTTCAGGTGAACTTGCAACAAAAATCTCGGAACTTATGCGCCGTCTTGCCGTACAATGCTATAAAGTCGATACTGACGAAAACGGAACAGTTAATTACATTCTGGCCCGCGGTGAATTCAAAAAGCTAAAAAAAGAACTTGAAGCAGAAAAAACGGATGTTACTGTCGGAGAGCTTAAAGGCTTGCCCGACATAATTCTAAGGATAATACGCAGACCCGGGATCATCGCAGGAATTTTTCTGTTCATTATCATGACTGTTAGATCCGGTAAAATTATCTGGAACATTGAGATAGACGGAAATGATAAAGTAAGCGATAGTGAAATTATTACTTTACTTGAGGAACTCGGGTGTTCTTACGGGGATGATTTTACTGAAATTGATTTTGACAGACTAAACAGTGATTTTCTCGTGCGTTCGGAGGATATTTCATGGATTTCAGTAAACATGACGGGAAACTGTGCAAAGGTTCAGGTGCGTGAGTTACGGCCAGGTGGTAACGATGTAACTTCGGAAAACACCGGAGCTAACATAGTTGCACGTGAAAACGGACAGATAATGCTTATTAAAACAGAGGCAGGAGTAGTAAGCGTAAAAAACGGAGATATAGTAAAAGGCGGAGACCTTTTAATTAGTGGTGTAATCCCTTTAAGGGAAGGCGGGGTACGGTTTGAATATGCGAAAGGAGAAGCCTTAGCCTATGTTTCGCGTAATATTGAGGTCAGAGTTCCACTAGAAAACAGAGAAAAAGTGTATACAGGGAACGAAAAAGTAAAAAAGTCAGTAAAAATTTTCAAAAAATCAATAAATCTTTTTCTAAACTATGGAATTGAGTACACAACTTATGATAAAATAGTAGAGAGTGAAAGAATGTATCTTTTGGGCGTTGTCCCCCTTCCTGTGTGGGTAGATAAAGTTACGTATAAAGAGTATAAAAACTATGAAACCGTTCTTGATGTTGATGCTGCTGTCAGCGCGGGAGTAAAAGAACTTAAGTATGAACTTGACGAGATACTTAGTGTAGCTGATATTGTTCGTATAAAACAGATCAGTGATATCTCTGAGAGCTCTGTCACTCTGAAACTGGAATTGCTTTGTATAACCGATATTGCCGAAACGGTTGAGTTCACGGCGGATGTCTCACTTGACCCTTCGGAAAAGCAAGGTGAAAGGATTATAAATGGCTCAGAAAACAATAATAGTCAGTGACTCTGAAGTCACAAAAAGAATATTCGGAAGCTTCGACCGAAACACCTCAAAGCTCGAGTGCGAGTTTGGTGTACGCATATATAACAGGCAAGATCCTCAGGGAAGAGGAGATGCCATAATGATCGAAGGTGCAGATGACTCTGTTGCGAAGGCGGCAGATGCTCTTAAGTACATGAAAAGGGTCGCGTCCATCGGTGAAGAGCTTACCGATCAAAGTGTGGATTATCTTATCGGAATGGTGACCGACGGAAGAACAGAAGAACTTGTTTCTTACGACGATGACTGTGTGTTCGTTACTGCTAAGGGAAAACCTATCAAGGCTAAGACCGTCGGTCAGAAAAAGTATATAGATCTTATTAAGAAAAACACCGTTGTTCTGGGGGTAGGTCCTGCGGGTACGGGTAAAACCTACCTCGCGGTAATGATGGCTGTAAAGGCACTTCGCGCTCATGAAGTCTCAAGGATCATACTCACACGTCCCGCGGTTGAAGCAGGTGAAGTCGGAGGCCAAGCGGTCTTAGGAAGA
>JAZUBG010000111.1:0-3135 GCA_045638405.1 Eubacteriales bacterium
GGTAGGGGAGGGCCTTGGTCCTCCCGTTCATGCGGGTGATAGACTATTTTCGGACGTTCGTCCGATTCTCCTCATCCACCGCTAACGCGGTCTCCCATCTCAGCCGGAGAAGGCACAATGTATCTCCGACGGAGATGACGTGCAGATTTAGTCTTACGTTACGGGCGGATATGGGCATCCTCCCCTACGGGCTACACAAACGCCGTTCGTCCGCCGACGGATATACTGTGGGGGAGATAAATGCAAAATTACGGCAACTTTTCTTGCAGCGAAAAGTCAAATTTTGCTTGGAAATGCGGCAACACGGTGCAATTTCGTACACTCAAAAGTGTAACATTACCGTAACTAAAAAAGAACCGCTGTTAAAACGGTTCTTTTTACTTTAATATACGATGTTTCATTAACCGAAACTCGCCTTCACCACCGTGTACCCTTCTTTTCCTCTGCGGGAGAAAAGTACAAGATCACATTCTTTCTGCCATTCTTCAACATTCATTTTTTCGGTCACGAGAACGTCCGTTACCTCAAGTGAATACCTCTTCCCCGTAACGTCCGTGAAGAAAACGGCATCGTACTTTGTTATCTTGTCCATGAAATCAAACTGCCCCGCGGTATCTTTTCCTCCGACAGTCAGATTGCCTTCGTACAAGCTTCCCCCGTATCTGCACGGGTATGCCTTAAGTGCGGACGTGTTCCATTTGCTTCTTACGGGGAGCTTTGTTTTGTAGGCGGGAAGCTCCAGAATGCCGATAAAGCTCTCGCCGTCCACCTCCAGCATGGAGTGGGATGTGTTCACTCTGTCCTCAAAGCTGCCGCTTTTAATCTGTGGCATCAGAGATTCCATTTCCGAGAGTATCTTCGGTACCTTTTTCCGTGCGGTCACCTCGGAAACCGTCCGAATGACGGTGAAAGCCAACGCCGCTGCAAGGAGTAACACACCAAGTACGAGAAGCACTGTGCTGAGACGACTTTTCCGTCGCTTCTTTTCGTCTTTTTTCACTGTTTCAGCAGAGTTTTTCACTTTAATCCTCGCGCTTTCTCATTTTCATTGCGGTGAGGATGAATACTACACCCACAAAACTGAAAACAGCCGCGTAAATGAGCAGATTTATTTCGTCTCCCGTCTGGGGAGCTTCGTCTTCGCCGTCGTCATAGGTGTTTGTCACTGCGATGTAATCTCCGTCACGGATGACGCTTACCGTAAAACCTTTGGGAACGTCCCGTTCTACCGCTTCCCAGTCAGAGTTGTCTGCGGGCGCTGTCCAACTGTAGCTCCAGTTATTCTCGGGCGATAGTGTTACTTCTTCGTAATGCTCGCCGTTGCGGAAAAGCTCAACTTTGATCTTTTCGGGGCGAACTTTCTCGTTACCCTCACCGCGCCACAACTTTACAAGTTTGAACTCAGTTTCGCGGTCTTCCTTGGGTGAAAAATCAAACTTCGGGATCGCTTCAACGTCATAGTCGTATCCGCCGTCCTCAATGGGACGCGGAATCACTGAAATAAACTGCTCGAAGCTGTAGTAGGTGTCATCAGTCTCGCATCTTACTCCGGAAACAAGGTACATTCCGTGGGGCAGATCGGCAAAGTGCGCCTTGCCGTTCCCGTCAGTCACAGCCGTAGCGGAAGGTGCGATACCGTCAGCGGAAACGTAAGCCGACAGAGTGGAAGCGATAACTCGCCACTCTTCTTGTGAGTCAACACCGTAGACCTTTACCGGATAACCTTTAAAGCTTCCCGCGAGGGAATATTCACCGTGTTCGTTCAGCTCGGCAATACGGTATATCTTAATTTCAAGTCCGCCGAAGGTTACCTCACCGTTTTTATAAGTTACTGTAAGAGAGGCATCTTTGGTACTGTCCGGGAGATCGGCAAAAGATACGGTTGCACCGATGGCGGAGAGAATAATGACTGCCATGAGCAGAGACAAAAATTTGTATATTTTTTTCATTACATATCATCTCCTAAGTCATCTTTTTTTACGGGTTTCATCAGTACGACGATCATTGACACGAATAAGATAGGCAGAGCTACGATGGGAGTGACGATAAGTGTGTCTATCCGGTGCGCATCTGACGTTATATACAGCTTCTTCTGCTGAGAAGCATCGATCTGTCTGCCCCTTACGAGAAGACGGTGAGTGTTGATACCGTAGGGTGTGCAGGTGACGAGGGTACAGTAATTTTCGTTGTCGTCGATGAGCACGTCGGACATATCGTCGGGATCAACGGTCTTTATCTGATCCACCTGATAGGTTATGGTACGGTCGAGGACCGTGATTTCAAAGGTGTCACCTATCTCCAAGTGATCAAGGTGAGTAAAGAGAGTAGCCGTAGGAAGACCGCGGTGTGCGGAAAGTACGGTGTGGGTACCGATCTTATCCGACGGGAAACTGCTGCCTTTCACGTGACCTGCGCCGATACTGAGGACGCTTTCATCCGTTCCGTGATAGATGGGAAGCTCTACGCCGATCTTATCAATGGTAACAAAGCCCATCATGCCTGTGTCGGTTACTGCGAAGATGCTGTCGTAGTCTTTAAGCTTACCGTAGTCGAGGTATGGGTACTGCAGTTTTGCCAGTTCCCTGTTATAGTTTTCTGCTTCGTCGAAGAATTTACCGTAATCCTCTTTCGGGATGCTTTTCAGCATTTTTTCATAATCGACCACAGCTTGCGACTGTGTAAGTGAGTTCCAATATGTACTGATGGCGGGATATAACAGCACGGAGAGACCGATGAAAAATATAAGAAGCAGTATAAACGTTGACCATTTTACTTTCTTTTTCATAAGCTTCTCCCTGAAGTTATATTAAATGCAAAATGCAAAGTGCAAAATGCAAAATTGATGTAGCTTTTCGCCGCGCGAAAAGCGGGATTTTATCGGATACTTTGACATAGGCTCTCCCGTCGGGAGAGCTGTCAGCGTCAGCTGACTGAGAGGGGGGAGGACTTTTTCCGAACGTTCGTCCGATTCTCCTCATCCACTCCCAATTCACGAAGTGAATGAATGGTTCCCCTTCTCCGCTGGAGAAGGCTTATATTCGCTGTTCATACGCTGACGGAGGTATCGCACCTGTAACCGATTAAATGCAAAATGCAAAATGCAAAATGATTTTTTATTAAATGTATTATGTAGGG
>JAZUBG010000112.1:0-4427 GCA_045638405.1 Eubacteriales bacterium
GAAGGTACAAAGGCTTATTATATAATGGGGTATGGTGATATACTCAGTTATCATACCGATGACGGTGACACTGTTTATTCGTATCCTAACGGCAAGAAATTAGATGCTAAGGCATCTGTTTTCATAAACGGTTCTTATAAAATAGATAGTAAAACCGGAGGAAAGGTTTATAACTCAAATGGTAAAGAGCTATTTTCCTATGATTCCACGGATTATAAACCCAGCAGTTCAGTAGATAAATACCTCCTAAATGAAGACTTTTTTGTCGGACTAAAGTATAACAGCGATACATCAACATACTTGTATGCTCTTATGAACAAAAACGGTGATATAATTATTGATGAATTACCATCATCTGATTTCATAATGTTTGGTGACATTATTATGAGTCCTGATGGAACTCTCATAGATGTTGACGGAAATGTAGTATTTGACGAAGAGATGAATAGTTTGTTTTTTGACGAAACATTTTTCGATTATTTCATTATTGTAGGAAAAAAAGAATACATAATTATTGATGAAAACGGAATTGAATATTCACGTATTCCCAAAACGGATTCAATTGATATTAATGGAGATACTATTAGAAAAAAGGATGGGTATGATAATTATTTCTATTCCTTCAATGATAAAGATTTTACTGTAAAAGGAAAGTTGATAGATGGATCCATTAGATTAGTTACAGTAAAAAGTGATAATAACACACAGACTCTCGTTGATCTTGTGTCCGGAAAGGAACTTCTCAAAGCATATAGCTCTTATGATATGAAAACAAGCAGTAAAGGTACATTTATTTACGCATGTGGCACGGACGGTAGTTATGACGTTTACATGGTAAAGTAAAATTGAGCTTGACTTGCTAAAGATTTGTGAAAAAAGGGGATGTCCTATTTAGAAAAACAATGAGCAAAAAGCCAAAGGAAACGTAGGGGACGGCGCCCCGACGTCCCGAAACGAAGGATTATAGACATAAAAATATGTCTTAGTCCACCGAAACGGGGCGTCGAAGGCGCCGCCCCCTACCATTGTTTTGTGTATTTTTACCTTAATGTGACAGTACCTATTGCTTTTTTATTTTGAAGATAATATAACGATAATCTTACCTTTTATACTTATCTTCGCTTCAGTATCTGTCACCTCGTTGCTTACCGCATAGGGAAGGGTGCGCTTCAGCGGAGCATCGATGAGAGGATATTTGCATCCTGCAACGGATACGGTGCTGTCCTCCAGCGCGATAAGTCCGAAGTAACCGCCGCAGTTTTTCAGCGTAACCTCGCCGCCGCACATAACGAAAGCTTCGTTTACTCCATCGTACATTCTGTGACGTATACCCTCGTCAGCGAGAGCTTCGAGCATGAATATATTTGAAAGCAGATGATCAAGCCTTCCGCCGCCACCGCCAACTAAGATTATCTCATCGGCACCCCGGGATTTTGCGATCGATATGGCAAGCATAGTGTCCGTGTCGTCTTTTTCGGCTTTCACGCGATATATTTCAACGTCACTCGGTACCTCGCTTATAGAATCCATGTCACCGACTAAAAGATGCGGTGTGACCCCAAGCTTTTTAGCTGTGTCGTAGCCGCTGTCGGCAGCGATAATGAACGCACTGTCAAATATATCACGGGGAATACCACTTACCTTGCATTCGCCACCGATAATAACAACGAATTTTTTCATATTATCTCTTTCTCCTGCCGGGCAGAGATATTTCTTCCTTTTGCCTCTTCCACTCAGGCTTCTGCTTCAGTTCATCGTAAATCAGAACGTAATTTTCGTGACGCGACGGATTTATTTTACCCTTGCTGAGTTTTTCTCTGACAGCGCAGCCTTCTTCTTTTGTGTGGGTACATTTAGTGTACTTACAATCGCCGAGACAGTCGGAAAATTCTCTAAAATTGCCCGCAAGTTCCGTAACAGGGAAAAAATTGTATCTTGTGAAGTCAAGCATCGAGAATCCGGGGGTATCCGCAAGGTAAAATTCAGCTCCGTTTTCGCTTTTTAAGGGGAAAAGTTCGACCTGCCTTGTGGTGTGACGTCCACGCTCTGTCTTGCGGCTGACATTGCCGGTTGCAAGCTGTAGATCGGGGAATAAAAGCCCCATAAGAGTGGACTTTCCGGCACCTGAAACTCCTGCAAAAGCGGCTCTGAGAGGACGTCCGTTTTCAGCACACCGGTCAGCAGTGCGGTTTATGTACTCCATAAGGGGATCTACACCTTCACCCGTTACTGCACTGAGCGTAAATGTGTTGTAACCTGCCGAAGTGTATATCTCTCGGATGTTCTCCGCACTTTCGGCGTCCATGTCAAGCTTACCCGCAACGATGACTACTTCGATCCCGGAGTGCTCACATATCGCGCAGATCTTGTCTGCGGTCAAAAGGTCAGGCTTCGGTCTGCAAGCGGGAACCAGGAGAAACAGATGGGTGAGGTTAGCCATAGGCGGACGTAGTAGGGAAGAATGACGGGGGAGAATATCGTCAATGACGTATTCCGTCTTTTCACCGACGGATTCTTCGGTAATCACGGCATCGTCGCCGGGAAGAGGCGAGAGTCCGTCGTGACGGAATCTTCCTCTTGCGCGGCATTCAACGTAAGTGATGCTTCCGTCCTCGCACACAAGGCGGACTCCGTAGAGTCCGCCTATGCCTTTTGTAATTATACCGTGTCTAAGGTGTGATTTTTCCATTAAAATCTCCATTCAGCGCATCGGCGGCTGTGTATCAAAATGAAACGAATAAGATTTTTTACGTCTTTCGTTTGGTTCATCCGGTCAGTTAGTTTCCACAGGCTCGGTTTCGGGCGACAGTGTATCTGTTTCCGAGGAAACAGGGTCAGTGGGAGTTACGGTAACATCTGTTGATCCATCGGTACTGTCTTCGGGCGGCGTGGGTTCTGTATTGACATCAGTTGTCGGATCTGTGGGAGTTGTTGGCTTAGGTTCATCTTCCGTAGTACCGTTTGATGTTTTGGGATCGTCATTTGTTTCAGACGTGGGATCATCGGGTGTTACTTCGGTTGGCTCGTCGGTCTTTGCGGTGGTGTTTGTGGCAGACTGCATACCTGATGAAGGTTCCTTCTTATCCGTAGATTCTGAATCTGAATCAGGATCGGTTTCCGGAGGCTTTGTGGTTTCCACCTCACCGTATTTCTCACCGCCGCTGAGAACGAAATCAACCACAGTGTAGAAATATGTGGGAGTTTCCTTTTCAATGCTTTGAGAAATAACTGTGCCCACGGGTTCTGTGGATTTTTCATAGGTGATCTTACCAACTCTCAGCTTGTTTTCCACCATGATAAGGAGAACTTCAGCTTCGTCCTTACCAACGAGATCGGGCATCAGCAGATCTTCTTCGCCGGCACCGCGGCTGATATAAAGATCAACACTTTCACCGACCTTTATTACGGTACCGGGTTCGGGTGACATCTGCATGATGGTTCCCGGGGCGTGAACGATACTTTCCTGCTTGATGACGTTGACCTTGATCTTCATGCTGTTAAGCTCTGACTTAACAAGGCGGTAGTCTTCAAGCACGTAATCTTTCAGTGTGAATTTCTCTGTACCGCCGCTTATGACAAGAGAAACGTTGCAAAATCTCTTGTTTTTCAGTACACGCTTCATCTCGCCCGCTGAGGGAGACTGACCGATGATGACTCCCATGGGGGTTTCTTCATCATATTGGTACTCAACGCCTGAAAGGCGGAAATATGCTGAATCTTTAAAGGATTGTTCAAGCTCTGAAGTAAACGTGGCACCCACGTAGTTGTCCACTTCCACCGTTTCGTAATCGTTTATGGAGCTGTCATTGAATACGTTGGTAAACAAGTACACTCCGAAGATAGCGAATGCAATAAAGAAGGGGACGAATACTCCGAGAATGATCGGGAGCATTGACTTACTTATTTTTCCGAGTGGATGCCTTTTTTGAAAAAAATTCTTGAACTTCTCCGAAGCCTTTGGCTTAAAGATAATTGAAGGATTCTCTTTCAGTTTTTCAAGACAGTCAAGCATCTGCTCGGCACTTTGGTAACGACGGGAGGGTTCTTTCTCCATAGCACGCATGATGATCTGTTCAAGACCCTGAGGAATCTTGGAGTTGATCGTTTTAGGGGCAGCAGGAGTGTCGTTAACCTGCATCAGGGCTACGGAAACCGGTGAGTCAGCTTCAAAGGGGAGACGTCCTGTGGACATCTCGTACAGAAGCACACCGAGGGAATAAAGGTCACTGCGGGCATCAATGACGTCTCCGCTTGCCTGCTCGGGGCTGATATAGTAAACCGTACCGATCGCCTTATCTGACATAGTTACTGTGTCGGCATTGGGAAGCTTCGCAATGCCGAAATCCATCACCTTGATTACACCGTCGCGGAGAAGCATAATATTCTGCGGCTTTATGTCACGGTGAACGATTCCTTTTTTATGAGCG
>JAZUBG010000113.1:0-5580 GCA_045638405.1 Eubacteriales bacterium
CCCTCAGTAAGGGGAGGTGCCGAGGAACGAGGCGGAGGGGTTGTAGGAAGGTAAAAACGCTCAAAAACAATCACTCAGTCGACTACGGCGCCGGCTCCCTTTACTGGTCTGTTTCAAAGGATTATTCCAGGTCCTCTGCCGTGTTGATTATTTCCCTGTTTTTCTTTACAGCATAATCATAGGCTAACCTCGTACCGCTTTTCCGTGTTTTCGGAGAATACTGTTCATCGTAATACACCACACAGAAACGGCTGCGGTCTATCATTTCGCGGTTGCGTTTCACGTAAGATGCTCTGCCTGCCCCGAGGAGCTTTTCAGGGTAATAAGTGTCGTCGTAAAGTGTCAGCAGATACGCTGTATAATTATCGGTAATAAAGGGAAATTCCGCCCTCACGTAGACCCGTTTTACGTGAGGGTATTTATTTCTAAGCGCGGTTAGTATCTCAAGGCAAAGACTGTCAAAGCTGCTCTGACTGCCGAACAGAAACGTGTCAACATTTTCTTCGTTAATAAGTTTTTCGACGGTCTTGGTAATTCTCGTTTTCAATTCATAGGTCTCATTTATTTCTCTGTGTCCGAAGATACAACAGGTGTGGTTCATGGTACTTTCCTCGTTAATATAGTTTTTATGCACTTCAAGATAGTCATTTTCTTATATTATTATACATTTGCTCTATAAACAAACCAAGTGCTTTATATCAAATACAGATATACGAATAGAAAAAAGGTATAATAATGTTGATGAAAGGAGGCGGCGAGTGTGTATGAGTAAGCAAATAGATTTCAAAAACAGAGATAGATTTATTCAGTTGGGTATTGCCATTTCCGCACTGCGCAAAATGCGCGGTATGTCACAGGAACAGCTTGCCGAGAAATCAAACGTCAGCCGTTCTCATATCAGTGCTATTGAAGCACCCGGAATTGTACGTTCTTTTTCATTGGACGTGTTTTTCAATATAGCCGATGCTTTGGAAGTAGATCCCGCCGATCTGATCAACGCATCTGTTTTTCCCGATAAGGTTTATAAGAATAATAACTAATTTGCTTAAGGGTACTGTCGCATTAAGATAAAAATACACAAAACAATGGTAGGGGGCGGCGCCTTCGACGCCCCGTTTCGTTGGACTAAGACATATTTCTATGTCTCAGTTCCTTCGTTTCGGGACGTCGGGGCGCCGTCCCCTACGTTTTCTTTGGCGTTTTGCTGATTGTTTTTCTAAATGCGACAGCCCCTTTTGTTTTAACACTGTGTTCAGCTTTAACTTTCATGGTTATTGACCTCCAAAGTAAATGATTATATACTTATTATACATTATCTTTCACTTGAAGTAAATATATCTGCAGTCAGATATTATAATAATCCGCACGTTTTTTCTGTACAATATATGTATTAACAGAAAGGGGCGGCAAAATGAATACTGAATTTTCTGATAAGTATATTACTTTGGGATTGAAAATTGCATATTACAGAAGAAAAGCGGGATTCACGCAAGAATATTTTGCTGAACTTATCGGAAAAAGCGTAAGTTTCGTAGGTCAAGTAGAAGGTCCCGGCACAGTGCGCGGTGTTTCTCTCGAAACCCTCTTCAAGATCGCACAGGTATTAAACATCCCTCCGTCTAAACTTCTCGAAGACGATTGATAATTGAATAAAATTAAGACCACCGATCATTAAGTCGGTGGTCTTTTATACGTGTGATCGGGTGGTGCCCAAACACACGGAATTCTGTAAGATTTCTTAGTCAAGTTTCTTCGCAAAGAAACTTGAAAACAATTGAGGTGACGTAATTTGACATACCGTACGAAACCGAAGGCACATACGCCGCATTCTCCTTCAGTCTGCTCCGCAGACAGCTTCCTCCCGGAGGAAGCCTTGGGTGTGTACGTTCGTGTGGTTTTAGGTGTACACCCCTACGGAATTCTGTGTGGTTTCGTCCACCGATGGATATACCGTGAGGGTTGATTCAAACATGGGCGGCTACTGACGTAGCGTCACGCTGCTTTCGAGTAACTTCTTTCTTTCCTTCCAATCGGGCAGGAAAGCGGAAAGATGTGCGTAAAACCTTACCGAGTGATTCGCCTCCAAAAAGTGGGTAAACTCATGATACACAACGTACTCAATACACTCTATAGGCGCATGCACGAGGGCGTAGTTGAAGGTTAGAACATTTCCTTTCGGCTGACAGCTTCCCCAGCGGGACTTCATTCGCCTATACTTTATCTGCGGGTATTCGACACCGCATTCGCGGAAGATCGGATAAACCCTGTCGCAGATAAGCTTTACCGCTTCCGAGCACACGGATACGAGCCACTTGTCAAGAGTCTTCCGCTTCAGCTCAAAATTATCTGTGTCCTTTACCGTCAGAGTGATATATTCTCCGTCAAATTCTACACCGTTCTTCGCCCCGCCGACAACTTTAAGCTCCACGTCACGTCCGAGCACACGTACGGCTTCGCCGTTTTCGTACTGCATAGGCTTTGGAGCGTTGTTTGCACGACGCTCAAATCTTGCGAGTGCGTTAAGGATAAAATCCGCCTTTGACGTGAGAAAATCCTCGATAAACTTCACAGAAACGCGGGCGCTTGCTGAAACGGTAACCGTTCCGTCCACTTTTATCCTCAGGTTTATATTTTTGACCTTCTTACGCTGAAGGTCGTAGGTTACTTTATTTCCGTTAAGAGTGATATGCTTTAACATTGTGTTCGGTTACCTGTTTTTTCTCTTATCTTTAACAACTTTTTCAATTATCGGAACTATGATCACAAAAAGCAGCACGACCGCACAACACAGATATTCAATGTACCTGCTAAGTCCAAAACCGTCACACATGAAATAAATGCTTGTTAAACATGCAAAAGCAAAAACAAGATCTGTCACTTCAGAAATTTTTTGGTGTTTTGAGCTGTTTCTTATGACAGTTTTGGTTGCAAGTGCTCCACCATAGAGCACTGAAACAAGAATAACTATAACAGTCTTTAATGCAAGCATAAAAGTATCTCCACAAAATAATACAGTCAAATGGGTGCCTTACAGTTAATCGTTTGAGTATCTCCCTCACCCGTCAAATACGGTTCTCTCGATCACAGCGTCCTGCAGGTCGCTGTTAAGGCTGATGAAAAATTCGGAATAACCACCCACACGGACGATGAGGTCATGGTGATCGTGGGGATTTTTCTTCGCATCAATGAGAGTCTCGCGGTCAACGTAGGTTATCTGCACCTGAGTACCGCCCATTTTGAAGTAAGTCTCGATCAGTCCGCGAAGCACGTCGGGCTTAAACTTCGTGGAAAGGTTAAGGTTCAGTACGGGAATACCGTAGATCATGCTCTGGTCATAGCTTGCTGCGCTGATAAGCATACGTGTCGGTCCCTCGGTAGCCTTTCCGTTTGCCGCGGCGATGGAGTCTGCCACGGGAGTGCCCCCGCGACGTCCGTCGGGAGTATTGCCCGTCAGCTGTCCCTCAGAAGCGTGACGGACAAACTGATGGCTGGTGGGAAGAAATCCGTCGCCCATGTCAAGCTTTACCGTACGGTAGCGGGCATAGAAACGCTTCGTCAGATCACCAATGAGGCTGTCAGCCACGGGGTCTGCAACTCCGTAGGAGTGGCACTGACGGGAGTGAGCGAGGAACTCGGGATCTCCCTCGTCAAGGGCCGCGATAAACTCCTCCGCGGTATACAGTTTTTTCTCAAACACAAGTTCCTTCACAACAAGGAGAGAATCCACGGTATTGGGGATTCCGCTGTCGGATGGAATAGCAAAGGTATATCTCGCTCCTCCGCTGTAATATCCTTTTTCCTTTTCGATGCAGTCGTCCACAAACAGAGTGCGGATGGGCGCGAAGGAGATTTCGGCTCTCTTGTTGTAATAATTGTTGACAAAGGTGACAAGATCGTCCTGAGCTTTGTGCAGGCGCTTCATGAACAGCTCGTAAAACTCGTCGAAGGTCGCAGAGGAGGCAAGATGCTCGCGCATCACATCGTCAAACAGCTTCAGCACGTTGAGGTTAAGGTCAATGCCACCTGAAAATGTGAGACCTGAGAAGTTGGTCTCCGTACAGCCCATTCCGGCAAATTCGTATACGTCCTCCTCGGGTGCGTCGGGGAATCTCTCGCGAAGGCGGCTCTGGATCGCCGTCTCGTTGTAGAAGGAGGGCTGACCGCCGCCTGTAAGGACGGTCTCAAGGGCGACCTCCCAGATGTCGTCGGGCATATCGGGAGCAACTCTCAGCTCTATCATGGGACGTGCCTCACCTCTGAGAGCGGTGAGGTACTGCTTTGTCAGCTCGCTGTACTCAGGTCCTATCGCCATGCTCCAGCCGTTGTTGTACTGCAAACGCATCATCAGCGCGCCAAGCTCAAGGGAAAGGTCTTCGCCACGCCAATATTTCGGGAGCCAACCGTCGATGAAGCCGATGTTGTCACATCCGTCAAGGCAAAGGGTGAAGTTACATGAAACTATCGCCTCGTATGCGGTCTCAGCAGGGGAAAAGGGCACTTTTCTGAGGGCGTTTACAAGCTTTTCGGGAGCACCTGCTGACGCGAGATACTCAACGATCCTCGCGTGGTAGTTACGTATTCCGCAAAGCACATCAAGGAGTGCTTCACGAAGGTCTTCGTTTTTCATCCCGCGTACTCTCTTCTCATATGAGTCGATACCCTCGGCGAGAATACGCTTGAAGTTTAAGGCGGAGTGGTTCCAGCCGTCGATATTTGCGGCGTAACGGGCACCTGCTTCTTTACCTTCAACGTCAAAAAAGTTGCCGTGCTTTTCGTTAAACTCGCAGAAAAGTCTCTCGCACTCCTCACTTTTTGCGCGGAGCTTGTCGTAATCCACCCAGTACTGACGGCAGTACTGAGGATTTACGGCATAGTCAGCGCATCCGAGACCGCGGTATGGGTACAGTGGGTCAAAGCTCTTGTAAATGGGCGCGGGGGCATTCTCCAAAAAGCGACGGTACGCTCTGCAGAACATTCTCGCGGGGGAAGCGTTCGGAAGCTCAAAAAATCCCGCGGCAAAAGGCTCGTTTATATCGTAAAATAATTTAGCTGTATAGGTCATAGTGTGTCTCCTTTGTATGTGGGAGGTTTGGTTAAACTGATTTTAACATATAATCGCGAAAAAGTCAAATGTGAAGGTGTAAACTCCGCAAACAATGTAGGGCGGTGACTTGCTGCCGCCGTTACGACCGATATAAATGAGCAAGAAGCCGAAGCAAAAGAAAAGCGGCAACCAAGACACGACCCTCAAAATCATCGTCTTGATTACCGCAATCGTGAACTTAATCAAAGCGGTGACCGATTTGATTCAAAAGTTCCTCTAATGAGCGAGGGGGAGGGAAACCTCCCCACCTCGCCGATATTATAAACCAAGAGCGGACTTTTGTCAATATATTTTAAGAAATCCGAAAGGAGCAAAAATATGACGGACATTATTTTCGATATTGTTTCAATCATCCTCAGCCTCGTCACTATCGTGCTCGTGCTGAAAATGAAACAAAATCGGCAGGATGGGGCCCCCGCCCTACGAAACTTAACGTTATTTAGCGAAGGCATCCCCAAGTCGGATCGTAGCCATGT
>JAZUBG010000114.1:0-2817 GCA_045638405.1 Eubacteriales bacterium
GGTGTGAAATTATATAAAGAGTAAATTTATCGTCAAAAAAGATGCGCGCTTTGCGGAGTACTTTTGGGACGAATAGGATATTTCGCGCCTTGCGAGGCGCGACTTAGGGCGCCGCCCCAAGCCCCCGCGATCTTTCGAGAAAGATCAATCAAAGCTTTTCTTCATTTTGTCAGCTGTCTAAAGTTGAAAACGTAAAACGTGAAGTGGTTTTATTATAGCATAAATACAACTCACATAAGCATCCGCTTTTTATAATCCGATGGAGTCTCCCCGGTTATGTCCTTGAAGTTTCGATTCATGCTCCGCACCGATTTGAATCCACATTCCGAGGATATCTCGATCATGTTCATGGCGGAATTGGTCATAAGATAGCACGCATGACTCACTCTTACCTGATTCACGTATTCGTTAAAGGAGATACCGATAACTCTCTTAAAATATCTTGACAGATAGGAGTAATCGTAACCCATCTCAAGAGCAAGTCCCGCGAGAGTACAGTCGGAAGCGTAGCTTTCCTGAATGTAGCGGAAAATTCTGTAGCTTAGGGCGTTCAGCACCTTATCGGTCACCGAATATTCCCTATTTTCGTGAAAAGCGGCGCAGATGAGGTACAGCGTTCCCTTAAGTGTTAAAATATCCGTACCCTGATCCAGTTTCACGAACATCTCAAACAGGCTTTGAGACAAGGTGAACTTAGAATCCTTCGGAAACGTTCCCTCAACCTTCTGAGTATACGCGCTTACAAGCCCCGGGTCAAAAACAATAAGGCTGTGACGGCTTGATTTCGGCGTACTCATTGAGTGTATCTGGTTGGGAAACACCAGTACCGCTTCCCCTCGGCTGAGCAGGTACTCCCTGTCTCCCACGGTAACTACCATTGCTCCACGCTCTACTAAGATCAACTCATAATTATAGTGAATGTGGGTGGGAAACTCAAAATCCTCGTCTTTTCCGAAAAATCTGTAGTCGGACACGATAGGGTGGTCAAGCTCGTAAAACATAATCTTCTCCCGAAACGCAAATAGTCAAATTTTGTCTGATTATTATACCATTTTTGGCGAGATTTTTCAATAGTTTTGTTATATAATGTACTCGTAAAAGTATATTATTACCCACGGAGGCTTTAAAATATGAAAGAATTTTTCCCCGAGATTCCTTATATCAAATACGAAGGAAAAACAAGTACGAATCCCCTCGCGTTCCGCTTCTACGATCCCGATGAAGTAATCGCGGGCAAGCCCATGAGAGAGCATCTGAAATTCGCCGTTGCTTACTGGCATACAATGTGCGCAGGCGGCACCGATATGTTCGGAGTTGACACTCACGACAAAACATTCGGCAATGCAGATCCCATGGAGCACGCTAAAAATAAAGCATATGCGATCTTCGAGCTTATGAATAAGCTTTCCATCGACTACTTCTGCTTCCACGACCGTGATATAGCTCCCGAGGGACGTACTCTTGCAGAGAGTAACGAGAGACTTGACGTTATCAGCGATCTTCTCGCCGATCTTATGAAAGAAAACGGCAAGAAGCTACTTTGGGGTACTGCAAATTGCTTCGGAAATCCCCGTTATATGCACGGTGCGGGAACTTCACCCAACGCCGATGTTTTCGCATTTGCGGCGGCACAGATCAAGAAGGCTATCGAGATCACTGTAAAACTCGGCGGAAACGGTTACGTTTACTGGGGCGGTCGTGAAGGTTACGAGACTCTCCTCAATACAGACATGGGTCTTGAGCTTGACAATATGGCTCACCTTCTCCGCATCACCAGCGAATACGGACGTAAGATCGGCTTTAAGGGTGACTACTACATCGAACCCAAACCCAAGGAGCCTACGAAGCATCAATACGACTTTGATGCCGCGACAGTAACAGGTTTCCTCAACAAGCACGGTCTCTCCAAGGATTTCAAATTGAATATCGAAGCTAACCACGCTACCCTCGCAGGTCACACATTCCAGCACGAGCTTGCTTTTGCAAGAGTAAACGACGCATTTGGCTCCATCGATGCCAATATCGGCGATATGCTTCTCGGCTGGGACACCGACCAGTTCCCCACTAACGTTTACGACACAACAATGTGTATGCTTGAAGTGCTGAAGGCAGGCGGATTCACCAACGGCGGTCTCAATTTTGACGCCAAGGCTCGCCGCGGCTCTAACACATGGGAAGACACCGTTTACGCCCACATCGCAGGTATGGACGCTTTCGCCCTCGGATTCAGAATGGCACTTAAGATCATGGAAGACGGAAGACTCGAAGGCTTCATCAAGAATCGCTACGCAAGCTACAACGACGGAATCGGCAAGAAAATCATGGATCGTACCGCTACTATCGAAGAACTTGAAGCTTACGCACTTCAGATGGGTGACGTTACCACAAACACAAGCGGCAGACAGGAATATCTTGAGAACGTACTCAATGCTATCCTCTTCTGCTGATCAAATTGGAGCTTACTATGAAATATATCATCGGTATCGACATCGGTACGTCGGGCACAAAGACCGTTCTCTTTGACGATAACGGAAAAAAGATCGCCTCCTGTACCGTAGAATATCCCCTGTATCAGCCCCAAAACGGCTGGGCTGAGCAGGACCCTCACGATTGGTGGCACGCATCCTGCGAAAGTTGTAAGGCTGTGATCGACGAAAGCGGTGTTTCTCCCGCAGACGTCGCAGGTGTAGGTCTCTCGGGACAGATGCACGGTCTCGTTATGCTTGACGGTGACGGCGAAGTGCTTCGCAGATCTATCATCTGGTGCGACGGACGCACAGGTGAAGAATGTAAAGCAGTTGACGAGCTTGTAGGTCA
>JAZUBG010000115.1:0-2125 GCA_045638405.1 Eubacteriales bacterium
CCGAGCTTGTCAAAGTCCTCGCGGCACAGCTTTTTGACTCGCCCGAGACACTTATAAGGCTCGATATGTCCGAGTTCATGGAAAAGCACTCTGTATCAAAGATAATCGGAGCGCCTCCCGGATACGTCGGATACGATGAAGCGGGACAGCTCACAGAGAAGATCCGCCGCAAGCCGTATTCAGTAATACTTTTCGACGAAATCGAAAAGGCTCACCCCGACGTGCTTAATATTCTGCTTCAGATTCTTGATGACGGAAGAGTGACCGACGCGCAGGGAAGAACTGTAAGCTTTGAAAGCACAGTTATCGTTATGACAACCAACGCAGGCTCGGATAAGTCCTCCGCAACGCTTGGATTCTCAAACGAGAGAGCGGGACTTTCCGATTCGGCGACAGAAAAGGCGCTCGCGCAGTTCCTCCGTCCCGAATTTCTTAACAGAGTTGACGAGATAATCACATTCAATTCTCTCACTCCCGAAGACTTCAGCAGCATTGCAAAGATAATGCTGGGTGAGCTTGCAACCGCACTTGCAGAAAAGGGAATTACCCTTAAATATACAGACTCCGCGGCCAAGCTCATCGCCGAGAAGTCCTATTCTCATAAGTTCGGCGCGAGAAATATGCGACGCTATATTCAAAAGAATGTAGAAGATCAGCTCGCCGAGCTTATAATCTCGGATTACAACCATTCCTACACTCAAGCCCTCGTTAACGTCAAGGACGGCGAGATAGCTGTTAGTTGTATGTAAAAACAAGCCTACCGTTCGTTTTGAGCGGTAGGTTTCGATTTGTAAACAATGTGTAAATAATGCGCGTAGCTATTTACAAATAATAAAAAAAGTGGTATAATTTCAAGGTCTGCGATGAAAGCAGATAAAAATAATATTACACACCCATAAAAGGATCGGCTCCGGTGTCAAAACAAGCGTTTTGATTGTGGCTCAGGATTTTATGGGGTGGAGAAAAACCGAAGGAGGACATTAAAATGTCTGTAATCTCAATCAAACAGCTTCTCGAAGCAGGTGTTCATTTCGGACACCACACAAGAAGATGGAACCCCAAAATGGCAGAGTACATCTTCACAGAAAGAAACGGCATCTACATCATCGACCTTCAGAAGACAGTTAAGAAGTTCGAAGAGGCGTATATGTTCGTTCGCGACCTCGCTGCAGAAGGCGGCACAATCCTTTTCGTTGGTACAAAGAAGCAGGCTGCTGATTCCATCAAGGAAGAGGCTCAGCGTTGCGGTATGTACTACGTAAACGTTCGTTGGCCCGGCGGTATGATGACCAACTTCAAGACCATCAAGAGATCCATCAGCAGACTCAACAGCCTTACAAAGATGCAGGAAGACGGCACATTCGATCTTCTTCCCAAGAAGGAAGTTGCTGCTAAGCAGAAGGAGATCTTCGACCTTGAGAAGAGCTACGGCGGTATCAAGGATATGGACACTCTCCCCGCAGCAGTATTCATCGTTGACCCCAGAAAAGAGAGAAACGCAGTTCTCGAGGCTAAGAAGCTCGGTATTCCCGTTATCGCTATCGTTGATACCAACTGCGATCCCGATGATGCTGACTACGTAATTCCCGGTAACGATGACGCTATCCGCGCTATCAAGCTTATCTCTTCCGTAATTGCTGATGCAGTTATCGAGGGCAGACAGGGCGAGCAGCTTACAGAGGCTCCCGAGGCTGAAGCTACCGAAGAAGCAGCTGAATAATTCAGCATTTACCCCTTATCAAGTTTAATAGAAAAGAGGAAATAAAAATGGCTACAATTACAGCAAAAGACGTTGCAGCTCTCAGAGCTAAGACCGGTATCGGTATGATGGAGTGCAAGAAGGCACTCGTTGAGGCTGACGGTGATGTAGACAAGGCTGTCAAGATCCTTCGTGAGAAGGGTGAGCTCAAGGCAGAGTCCAAGATGGCTACCAGAATCGCAGCTGACGGTATCGTTGACGTTCTCAAGGACGGCAACAAGACCGCTATTATCGAGGTTAACACCGAGACAGACTTCGTTGCTAAGAACGAAGTATTCAAGACATTCGTTAAGAATCTTCTTAAGTGCATCATCGACACAAATCCCGCAGACGTAGAGGCTCTTATGGCTTCCGACTACGAGGGTG
>JAZUBG010000116.1:0-2887 GCA_045638405.1 Eubacteriales bacterium
TTCTGTATAATTGACTATAGGCATATCTGCTCCTCCGATAAAGTTTTGTCTCGTCAACTTTATTTTATCAGATTTCGGCAGATATGCCTATCCTTTTTTTCATATCTGTCAGGATACACCCCAACTTTTATTATAGAACCTCCGTTTTTTTTACACTGCAAGGAGGTGTTAGATTTGACCGACATATCAAACTTCAGTGAAGAATTACTCTTTAAATTTGCAGTATTATATGACTTCTCCGCATCTGAAAGCGAGAAAATTACCCTTGAGAAAACTGATGCAGGACAGCGAAAACTGAGAAAACTTGTGAATAAATTATATAAGACGTGGTCAAACGAATTTCCCGAAGAAATCAGAAGCTTTATTGAAAAGGGAAGTGACGCTGAGGTCATCGCTCTATTGAAAGAAGCTTCTACAGGATATAATGCGCTACTTGAGGAAAAGAAAAACGCGTTCATTCGTGAGCTTTCATCCCTTGACGAAGATTCAAGAGCGGCACTTATACTGATGTTTGAGCATTACGGCTATTTGCCGTGTACCGAAGTAAATGGGGATGATATAAAAATCTTTATCGACGACGTAGGTTCCATCAGGAAAGAGTTGACGTTAAAAAACGTTCGGGGTTATGCTCCTGCTTTGGTTGGTGTAAGTATTGAAAATTGTAAGATCGTATTTAATAAAGAAGAAAATAGATACCATATTTGTGGGGAAACCGAAACTTTTTCGGATAATGCTTTAATTGACGTTAACGTCAGTTTTGAAGATGCCGAAGTCAAGATTACGGTCTTTAACCCATGCTCCAATGACATAGCATCCG
This sequence comes from Eubacteriales bacterium, assembly GCA_045638405.1. Lineage (GTDB taxonomy): Bacteria > Bacillota > Clostridia > Oscillospirales > CAG-272 > RUG11130. The sequence continues at coordinate 818 of JAZUBG010000116.1, forward strand.
AAAATCCGTGGGATTATTTGGCGTCGTTATCCAACTCAATTTGTACTAAATCCGATTTTTCAGAGGATTATTGTAATGATAACGAAAAACTTCTCCTTCCTCTTTTACGTGATATTGTTGAAGTAGGGTATCCGAATTTTGAAGACAACGAGGCTCGTTCTCTTTGTGAACTTGAGTCGCTGCTTAACCGCTATAGTTGTAAAAAAGCTATAGATCTGCTTTATAAGTTCAAAAAAGATCGTTCTGTAAATAAGTCTTACTTTAAAGTGTATAAGATTAGCAGAAGACTCTCAAATTTACTCAGTCAAAAGAAGTACGAACCTATTTGGAGAGAGGTTTTCGAGAAGATCAAGGAGTCTCAGAGAGAATATCAAAGCAAAGCAGAACTGTTATGTGATAAGAAGCTCTTAAACGATACAAGAGATGAAATCCGGAATTTTATGGAAGCTAAAGGCTATGAAGGAACGTATCCTGACTTCGTGAAATATGGAGAAATAAAGAATGTGCGTCTGGCACAGTCATACGATATGACATATTTCGCAGGTTTTGAGAAAAATGTTAAATACTTCGTACATTGTGTAGAATCATTCGAAGAAAATGATAGTTTGATAATACAGTTTCTTTGCGGGACAGCACTTCTAAAAAAAGATGATGAAAAAGACGTATTCGGATGTATGTTTAATGCGAAGGGGAAACGTTTCTTTGACGTGGTAAGTCATAGAATCCCGCTTAACAGCGAATATGACGGTGAGGTGTGTGACTTAGCGACTGCAGTTTCCGTCACGGTAAAAAAAACGGAATTACTGAAGCTCGATAAGGCTGAGATGAAAGCTTATAACGGATATACAGTACCGGGATTTAGATACTTCCTTTGGATATTTGTAATTTTTGGTGGACTTTTCGGTATTGGTATGACCTTGGTCGCTATGCTTATCGCTGCTAATATAACTTTTCTTTTCGGAACTTTAGCTGACGTTTTGGAAATGTTAAAATCGATTCCATGGTGGTTGATCTTAACTATTGGATGGATAGGTTACGGCGGAACTATGGGTATTATTGAAACATTGGCGCGTAGGAAATAAATAATAAACAGAGAGAGCCATTGGTCATGTAAGACCAATGGCTCTTGACGTATATATTACTTTCTTACAGGAGAGATCTTCTCCTTGCCACCCATGTAAGGTCTGAGGGCTACGGGAATGTTAACGCTCATGTCAGCGTTGAGGTTGTTCTCGAGGAATGCGATGAGCATTCTGGGAGGAGCTACAACGGTGTTGTTGAGTGTATGAGCAAAGTACTTCTTGCCGTCCTCGCCGTTTACGCGGATCTTAAGTCTTCTCGCCTGAGCATCACCAAGGTTGGAGCAAGAACCAACCTCAAAGTACTTCTTCTGTCTGGGGGACCATGCCTCAACGTCGAAGGACTTAACCTTAAGGTCAGCAAGGTCACCGGAGCAGCACTCGAGAGTTCTTACGGGAATGTCAAGTGAACGGAAGAGATCAACTGTGTTCTGCCAGAGCTTGTCAAACCATACAGGGCTTTCCTCAGGCTTACATACAACGATCATTTCCTGCTTCTCGAACTGGTGGATTCTGTATACACCGCGCTCCTCAATACCGTGTGCGCCCTTCTCCTTACGGAAGCAGGGAGAGTAGGAGGTGTATGTGTAAGGAAGCTTCTCCTCGGGGAGGATCTGGTCGATAAACTTCCCGATCATGGAATGCTCACTTGTACCGATGAGGTAGAGGTCCTCGCCCTCGATCTTGTACATCATAGCGTCCATTTCAGCAAAGCTCATCACGCGGCTTCCAACGCTGCTGCGGATCATGTATGGGGGAACGCAGTAGGTGAAGCCGCGGTCGATCATGAAGTCTCTCGCATAGGAGATAACAGCGGAATGAAGACGAGCGATGTCACCCTCAAGGTAGTAGAAGCCGTTGCCTGCAACGCGGCGTGCACCGTCAAGGTCAATGCCGTCAAAGCCTTCCATGATCTCTGTGTGGTAGGGGATCTCAAAGTCGGGAACAACAGGCTCGCCGTACTTTGTAACCTCTACGTTCTCGGAGTCAT
>JAZUBG010000117.1:0-3526 GCA_045638405.1 Eubacteriales bacterium
TTGCGGCAGTGATGATGCTCGGAACGGTTATCATGAGCATCCCCGTGTCCGCAAAACTAAATTTCAACGACACCGACGGTCATTGGGCGACGGATGCCATCGAATACGTTGTTGAAGAGGGACTCATGAACGGCGTGGGTAACGGCGAAAGCTTCGCACCTAACATGAGCCTTACCCGTGGAATGGTAGTTACAGTTCTTTACCGCAACGAGCGCTCCAATCAGTATGAATATTATCAGTATCTCCCCAACCCATTCAATGGGTTTGCTGACATATCTGAAGGTGCATACTATTACGACGCGGTCATGTGGGCAGGCAAGCATGAGATCGTAAACGGTACGGGCACCAATGAGTGGGGTGAATCATATTTCTCTCCCGACCGTGCCATCACCCGTCAGGAGCTTGCCACCATGTTCCTTCGTTATGCCAAGTACAAGTACGTAACGAACAACGACAAGGCTGACCTTACCAAATTCCCCGATGTATCGTCCGTTGCATCATGGGCGACCGATGCAGTTGCATGGGCGGTTTACGAGGGACTTATTACAGGTAAGGCGAATGGCGGCCAGACAACTCTCTCCCCCACTGACACGGCAACAAGAGCAGAGTTTGCCACCATCATCAAGCGTTACAACAATGCAGAGTTCGATTACGAGGGCGTATTCACTATGCCTATTCCCCTTCAGAGCTTCACTGAGCCTGAGTTCCCCATCAGAGATGATGCGGATGTATTCGTAGCGATTGACGGTAGTGACTCAAACCCCGGTACCAAGGATAAGCCGCTCGCTACCTTTGAAGCAGCAGCTAAAAAGGTACGTGAACTTAAGAAAACCGCCAAGGACGAGATCGTCGTAGCATTCAAGGCTGGTAACTACGGTGCGTTTACTTATGACTTCACCGAGGCTGACAGCGGTACGGAAAAGGTACCCGTGACCTACTGTGCTTACGGCGACGGCGAGGTGATTTTCGACGCCGGTGTTCAGGTATCTCTCGATGAGTTTGAGCCTATAACTAAGGAAGAAGAATATCTTTTCCCCGCAAAGGCACTTTCAAAGATCATGAAAGCCGATCTTTCAGGCAAGAAATACGCAGGCAAGCTCGGAATGTACAGTTACCTCTACAATGATGAAGAAATGATGACACAGGCTTGCTTCCCCAACAAGAGGTCCGATGGAAATCTTTCATTGGCGTCGAACGTTGTAGTGGCAGACCTCGGAGGTGCGGCAACATCATGGGAGTTTACCCCCTCCACTGCTGCAAGATTTAATAAATATCACACCTATGAGAACATTCTGTTCACCGGTGTATTCGGCAACGAATACTACGGAAACCATATGCCTCTCAAGGGATATGACCGCGAAACGGGCTTCTTCACTCTGTACGAAAGAACGTATATCGGTATGTATCCCAGCGCACAGATGATCTTCCACAATATCTCCGAGGAGCTTGACTTTAAGGATGAATACTGGGTTGATATTGACAATGAAATTCTGTACGTTTACGAGCCTTCTTACAATTACACCCTTGCAACTGCAGGATGCTTTGTAAACATTGGGGAAAACGCAAATTACCTCAGCTTCGTTGACCTCAGCTTCAAGCACATCAATAACGATTACGCCTTCTTCATCAAGGGTGACCACATCAATATCGACGCTTGTCACTTCTTCGGCATCGGTGACGAATTCACTATCTACTCCTACGGTCAGCACCTCCACGTTACAAGATGCGAGTTTGAGCAGATGGTTGGCGGCGGAATCATCGTCCGTAACAGCGGTGACAACAATATGCTGGTTTCCGGCGGTCTCGTAGTTGACAACAACAGCTTCCACGATTTCGGAAAATACTATCTCTCCTATAAGCCTGCAGTTCTTATTCAGGAAGCGGTAGGCGCACGTATCTCACATAACGAGATCTACAACGCTCCTCACTCTGCTGTCATTTTCGGCCCCGGAGAAGAACAGCTCCGCTTCGGATATGAGGAATATTTCGCAGAAAGCGGCAGACAGGTACCCAATAACGATTGCTGGAATGGATTATATTACATTGATAACGTAGTTGAATACAACTTTATCCACGATCTTTTCACATCAATTATCGGGGACGCGGGAGCAATTTATATTCCCCGAAGTGTTACGGACCGCGGCAATCAGATCAACAGTAACATTATCGCAAACGTACTCACTCCCGATGCATGGGGCATATACATTGACGACGGTATGTGCGGTGTTACGGCAAAGAATAACGTTCTCTTTAATCCGGGAGGCTACGCATTTTTCGGCAGCGGAAGTAACCACGATATTTCCGGCAACATGATATTATTCACAGATCTTCCCGTTTACCATGGTATTGTTAAATATAACAAATACGTTGTTTCATTCAATCCCAAGTATGCGGGAATGCTTGAAGAAAGCATGGACACACTAAACGCTTCTCCCACATGGCCGGGTTTCCTGAGATCTTTCCAAAAGCTTCCAACAGATCCTGAGGCACTTGCTCTCTGGCGCGAAAGATGGCCCGAAATTTTCCTTGTAGTCGACGACCTCTCAGTTTCACCCGAAAGACTCTCCGATCCTCACTGCCCCACAAACAACTTTGGTACCGTAATAAAAAACAACTGTGCTTTCAGTGCCCTTGAGGACGGCGATTATTTCGATGATCCGGTAAGATTCGGAGGTCCCGACCCCGAAACCTTACACGGAAAATACTATTATGAATGGAATACCGTTGAAAATAACTTGATCCTTGACACAAAGTTTGTAAACAACTACTTCGCAAACGCCGCCGACGGAAATTACACCACGATTGAACCGAGTATCGGCGACAACGACTTTGCAAAGATCGGTAGATATTGATCTCAAAATTAAGTAGCTATAAATAAAATGTCCCGTCAATGACGGGACATTTTATATTTTATGCTCAAATCGGTTGACATTTTGTATGTTTTATCGTATAATTCTGTTAGTTATATTTTACTTTTCATTATGAGGAGGACAAAAAAATGAAAAGACGACTTTTATCCCTTTTTCTTGCGGCAGTGATGATGCTCGCCACGCTCAGTGCAGGTATGACAGTTTCAGCCGCAAGCATCACATATTCCGACGTTAACGAGGATATGTGGTCTTACGGTGACATTGTATACGTTACCGAAAACGGCCTTATGAACGGTACGGGAGGCTCAACCTTCTCTCCCACCATGTCTCTCACACGCGGCATGGTAGTTACCGTTCTTTACAGAATGGAAGGCACACCGGAAATCTATTACCAAGACCTCTTCCTTGACGTAAACAGCAGAGCATACTATGCAGATGCAGTTGTTTGGGCAAAGGAGCACGGTATCGTAAAAGCTACCGGCACTGACGAATGGGGCGAAGAATACTTCTCTCCCGACCGCGACATCACCCGTCAGGAGCTTGCTACAATGTTTATCCGCTATGCGGATTATAAAAGTGTCAAGCTCGGTACTACCGCAACTCTTGATAAGTTCACTGACAAGGCAGACGTTGCCGATTGGGCGGCTGACGCTATG
>JAZUBG010000118.1:0-4906 GCA_045638405.1 Eubacteriales bacterium
GCAGTATCCGCAGATAATCCACGTATCCGGCCACTCACATCAGATAATCAACAACCCCACGTTTATTGATCAGTCTCTCGGCTTTACATCCATCACAGACGGTATCGTGGGCGAAGATTACAACGAGGACATAGAGTATCGCGGCTCAGGAGTGGTCATATTCGACGTGAAAGCTGACGGAACCACCGAGCTTCACAGAGTAGACCTTGAAAACGGTGTTCTTCTTTACGATCACGAAATCTGGACACTTGATTCCGCAGACAAGCCCGAGGATTTCGTCTATTTCGCAGATCATGAAAAAGCCACAAACCCCAATTACTACGGAAAAGACACCAAAGCTCCCACATTCCCTGCCGATGCTTACATTACGGCAAAGGACAACGGCAACTATGACTCCGTAGACGTCACCTTCACCTCTAACGCTATTCCCGCGTCAGATAACAACTACGACTACGTTCGCCGTTACCGTGTCAGAGCAACTCCCGTTGACGGTGAAGGAACAAGCGTTACCGTAAACGTGGTCAACGACTCTTACCGTCCCGAAGACAAGAGAGCCAAGACTGAAACTGTCACCATCTCAGGTCTCGACTGGGACGAAGAATACAAATTCACCGTTTATGCTCAGACCTCCTACGGTAAAAACAGTAAATCCCTCACAGCTCCCGAAACAATCAACGTAGGCAAGCCCGTGTTTGGCAAAGCTAAGCTTATTTATGACATTGACTATTCCTACGGAAGTACTGAGGATGCGTTCGGTCACGAAAGTGATATTTCAAGAGTTGCGAAGGTCGAATACGACGAGACTATCGGTCAAAATGCCGTTACATTCAATAAATACCGTACCAATGCCTATGTAATCGGAGAAGCCGAAGTTGAAGCTATCAGACACGGTTTTACTCTTGAAACCTATTTCAAGCTTGTAAGCAATGAAGGCAAGCAGACTATTGTCAGCCTCCTTTCCGCTGCAGGTGTTGAACTGTACGTTGAAGACGGATTGCTGAACGCTATTCTTTATTCCACCGCGTCTTCCGAAAGTAAGCCTTCCACACCGATCAATGCAAATGAATGGGTACACGCCGTACTCGTCTATAACAGCAAAGACGCCCTTCTTTACGTAAACGGAGAACTCATGACAACACTTCGTCTCAGCGGCGGTCTTATCCGTGAAATCAATGAAGAAAGTCCTGATGCCGACAGATTCCTCCACATTGGAGGTCGCGCATCCACAGGCGAAAGTCTGCTTCTTGACAAAGGTTCCAAAGTGAACCGCTTCAGACTATATGACGGACCTATGAGTGAAGATGAAGTAAAGGCTCTCTGCGAAAATGCTGTAAAAGCTAACGTAGCACTTCCCTTTGCTGACGTTGCCGAGGATGCTTGGTACGTTGATACCGTAAGATACGCTTACGAGAACTCACTTATGAACGGTACAAGTGCTACCGCTTTCTCTCCCTCAGTCGCAACCTCCCGTGCGATGATCGTTCAGCTCCTCTATAACATGGAGGGCAGACCCGCGGTCGAGTACAAGCCCATCTTTACCGATGTTGCCGAGGGTGCTTGGTATGCCGATGCAGTTATCTGGGCTTATGAAAACGGTGTAACGACCGGTTCTTCCGCTACCACGTTCTCCCCCGACGCTCTCGTTACACGTGAGCAGGTCGCAGTATTCCTTTACCGCTTCATGAAGGACTATAAGGGCGAAGAAATGGCAGACGGAGCAGATATATCCGCTTTCCCCGATGCGGGCAAGATCAGCCCCTATGCAGGCTTTGCGGATGCTGTCGCATGGGCAAACGGTGTGGGTATCATCACAGGTAAGACTTCCGCGGGCGGTGCGATCCTCGCTCCTCTTGATAACGCTCTGAGAAGTGAAAGTGCAACAATGTTCGCTCGTTTCCACAGAAGCTTCGTAGCATAAGACAAATACCATATATCCGCAGGCGGAATACGTCTGCGGATATATAGAATAACGGGTACATAACTAATGAAAAAATTTTTAGCATTTACATTATCGGTACTACTGCTGCTCCCCCTATTTACGAACACAGTTATCTCTGCATGGGCGCCGACGTACAGCAAACTTTCTCCCATTGAGCGCGACTCCGACGTGCTTGCTCGTATAGTTATCGGCAGCGACGTTCATATAGGCGACATCAACGCAACTCCCAAGTTTGAAAATGCATACCGCATCATCGGTGAGCTTGGCGGTGCGGATGCCTTTATCTTAGCAGGTGATCTTACCGACGGCGGCAGACCTGAGCAGTTTGACGAGCTTATGCGTATCGTCAAAAAGGGAAGTAAGACTCTCACATCAGACGTAGACGGCTTTACTGCCAAAGGCACTCCGGACGCTCCCGTAGATACAACACTTCTTGTCATGGGAAACCATGACTATTATGCCCAAGGCAAGAGTTCGCCGGCTCTGTTCACAGAAAAAACTGGACAGGCACTTGATAAGCTTTACTGGATAGCAGGCAAGGTTCCCGTCATCAAGGTGAGCATGACCGGCTCCACCTACAGAGACACCTTTGTGCCGAAGCATGATTTTATCAAGGAATCTCTTGAAGCGATCGATAAAACAGGATATAAAGGGCACATTTTCCTTGTCACACACATAGCAACGATAGACACGGTCATCGGCTCCGTTGACGTAACCTTCGACCCGAAGACCATTGAGCTTATGGCCAAATATCCTCAGTTGATACACGTTTCGGGACACTCACACGAAGTTCTTAACTCTCCTCTGTTTATCGACCAGAGTGCAGGCTTTACCTGTATGACCGACGGTGTTGTGGGAGAGGATTACGATGACAGTGACCCCGAAGCTCTCGGCTCGGGACTCATCATTTTTGACGTAAAGTCAAACGGCAAGACCGAGTTTCACAGAGTTGACCTTGAAAACGGTGAACTTCTCTATGACCACGAAAACTGGACACTGGACGCATCTGACACAGCGGAGGACTTCGTCTACTTCACGGACCCCGCAAAAACAACCAATAAGAACGCTTACCACCTTAAGTCAGGCAAATCCTCCTTCCCCAAGGATGCATGGATAAAGTTTAAGGACGACGGGGACCACGACTCTGTAACCGTGGAGTTCACCCCCAACGCCATTCCCGCGACAAACAACAACCACGACTACGTCTGGCGTTACGTTGTCAAAGCAATACCGAAAGACGGAGACGGCACTACCGTGACCTCTTATGTCAAGAGTGACACTCACAAGCCCGAAAGCAAAAGAGCCAAGACCTTTACCGTAGCACTCAACGGCCTTGACTGGAACGTGGACTACAATATCGCCGTCTTCGGCGAGACAAGCTACGGAGTTTTAGGTAACGGTCTCTACGCAGACGAAATCGCCAACGTAGGCGACGCTCCCTTCAAGCAGAGTGACCCGAGACTTCTTTACGACGTGGACTACTCCTATGGCAAGCAGACCGACGCCATGGGACACACCTTCTTCGAAGGCAAGGCCAACAAGATCGTCTATGACGTGACCATCGGTCAAAGTGCGCTCTCTCTTTACGGATACCAGACACACAGATACAGCTTTGATGAGACAGATTTTGACTCCTTAAAAAACGAGTTTACTCTTGAAGCATATTTTAACATTCCCGACGTGGAGCCCGACCAGATCCTTATCGGCATGGGTGACTGCTGCGGAATTAATGTCGCCGTATACCGCGGCCTTCTTAAAGTAGTAGCCGAAACTCCCAAATCGACCAATACCGAAGTTATTTACAGCATTCCCGTAAATGCTGGAGAGTGGACACATATCGTTGTAACCTACGATTACAAGGATTTCTCCCTTTACTTAAACGGTGAACTATATTACACGGCAACATATTCCGGCGGTCTCTCCCACGTGCGTGATGAAAGTCTTGAAAACACTTCCGTCATAAACATCGGAGGTAATGAAAACGGAAGCCTTACCTACGGTGCGGCTGTAAAGGGCACTCTTATCAACTGCCTCCGCCTCTACCGCGGAGATATGAACGCCGATGAAGCAAAGCTTGCGTATGAAAAGGCTGTAAAGCCCAACGCAGAGCTTCCCTTCGCTGACGTTGCCGATGACGCTTGGTACGCTGACACCGTAAGATATACTTACGAAAACTCACTCATGAACGGAACCTCCGCCACCGCTTTCTCTCCCTCAGTTGCCACATCCCGTGCGATGATTGTTCAGCTTCTCTACAACATGGAGGGCAGACCCGAGGTTGAATATAAGCCCATCTTTACCGATGTTAAAGAGGATGCATGGTATGCCGATGCTGTAATCTGGGCGTACGAAAACGGCGTAACAACCGGTTCTTCCGCTACCACCTTCTCTCCCGACGCTCTCGTTACACGTGAGCAGGTTGCAGTATTCCTTTAGAGATTCATGAAGGACTACAAGGGCGAAGAAATGGATGCGGGTGCAGACATATCTGCTTTCCCCGATGCGGGTAAGATCAGCCCCTACGCAGGCTTTGCCGAGGCTGTTGCCTGGGCAAACGGTGTTGGCATCGTAACGGGAAAGACCTCCGCCGGAGGTACTGTTCTCGCTCCTCTCGACCGCGCTCAGAGATGCGAAACCGCTACCATGTTCGCCCGCTTCCACAGAAATTTCAAAGCTTAATTTACTTGATGTGAAAAAGCTCACTCCACGGCTTACGGAGTGAGCTTTTTTTATAAAAATTCACTGATTATACTTGGTAAATTTCACTTTTTCTCTTGTATATCACAGTTTTTTTTGCTATAATTTATTTGAATTGTATATTGCGGAAAAGCTGCATCGCCCGCAGCCCCGACACAAATAAAATATTATAAGGAAAAAGCAAAATGAGCGAAAAAAGAAAGATAAGAATAGCATTTGTCGGAACGGGTTCCATCAGCGGAATCTACCTCGAAAACCTCACACAGATAT
>JAZUBG010000119.1:0-27179 GCA_045638405.1 Eubacteriales bacterium
CCCGTCCTCGGCTTGATCTGGGACGATGGGTGTGTAAACGGCGACTTGAAGGTGTCAGTCGACGGCGCCGAGCCTGTGACCGTTCGAAGCTGGGATCACGTTTTGAGATCATTCCACAAGATGGAGGCGGCTTTGTTTATGAAGGGGCTTGACCCTTCCGCTTTGCACCACGCGGAAGTCGTTGTCAGCCATCTGTACACAGATAAGGATAACCCCACCGCCTACGTGCGCATCGCTGCAATCCTCACAGCGTAGTTTTACGCGAGCTTTTTTCCATTTGACAAAATCAATTTTGTGTTTTTAAGTTTTGGGAAAGGTGTACTCGAAAGTGGGTGTCTGCTTAACTCAAAGCGGATGAACGAAAAAAGCTGAGTTAGGAATATGTGGTATAGGTGTCAATTAAACTAGCACACAAAACAAGGGTATCCCACACATTTGCGTAGCAAACCCCGCAACACCCTCTAAAAATCTGCGTAACACGAACAAAAAAAGATCACTCCTGAGAAATCTCAAAAATACCCCAAAACCCTTGCGGAATAAAGAAAAACGAGCAATCTGTTGATTGCTCGTTTTCATTTGAGTGACAGGCCCCTTACCTGCGGCCTCTACCTCCTTCCGAAAATATAGTCGCCTGCCGTCGCTTCGATACACTCCGCTCGGCACGCTCCTTATTTTCGTTACTCACTTCGTAAAAACGATACTCAATCGTTTTTACTCGTTCCCCCCGTTTGTTCTGAGAGCGACCCCAAGTTTAAAACGTTATCATGCAGAAAACAAAAAAAACATCCGAAAATGTCTTTTTTGTTTTCTGAGTGACAAGACTTGAACTTGCGGCCTCTACCACCCCAAGGTAGCGCGCTCCCAACTGCGCCACACCCAGATTTATTTGTGCTTGCCTCAGCAAGCCTTAGTATTATAACACCACTTTCCCGTTTTGTCAACCCCTATTTTCAAAAAAAATAAATATTTTTTCGATTTTTGTAATTTTCTCATTTTCTTATTTATTTTAAGCGGAAAGTGTGTTATAATATACTCATAATATAATAGCATTATTATGCGCTGATCCCTAAATATTTACTTTACAAAGGACAAAATAGATTATGTGCGGTTTTATCGGATTTGTTGGAGAGATCGAACACAGAAAAGAAGTCATCCGCAAGATGGCTGACAGAATAATTCACCGCGGTCCCGATTCCGACGGTTACTTCCTTACGGGAGATGATGCTCCCGAGGCTGTTACTCTCGGCTTCAGACGCCTTAGCATTATTGACCTTGCCGACGGTACTCAGCCAATGTACAATGAAGACGGAAGCGTAGTCATTACTTTCAACGGAGAGATATATAACTTTATGGAGCTCAGAGATGAGCTTATCGCCAAGGGACACGTGTTTAAGACTCGTTGCGATACCGAGACCATCATTCACGGCTACGAGGAATGGGGAGAGAAGATCGCCGAGCGCCTTCGCGGTATGTTCGCTTTCGTGATCTACGACAGCCGTACTAAGACTCTCTTCGGCGCACGCGACCCCTTCGGCATCAAACCCTTTTACTACACAAAGACAGCGGCAGGCAGTCTGCTCTTCGGCTCTGAGATAAAGAGCTTCCTTGAGCATCCTCATTTTAAGCCAGAGGTTAATCCCAACGCTCTCCGCCCATATCTCACATTCCAGTATTCTGCGACGGAGGAGACATTCTTTAAGGGTACGTTTAAGCTTCCCGCTGCGCACCGATTCACGTACCGTGACGGTGTAATGAACGTCAGCCGTTATTGGGACGTTGATTTTACAGGGAAGGATGATATTTCCTTCAGCGATTGGTCTGAGCTTATTGATGCAAGAGTCAGAGAGTCCGTAAACACCCACCGTATAAGTGACGTTAAGGTCGGCAGCTTCCTCTCAGGCGGTATTGACTCCAGCTATATCACAGCGTCTCTCATGCCTGAGAACACATTCTCTGTAGGATTTAAGTCAAAAAACTTTGATGAGACCAATGAAGCCAAGGAGCTTTCCGATATTCTCGGAATCAACAATTACATAAGACATCTTTCAGCGGAAGAGTGCTTCAATGCATTCCCCACTATTCAGTATCACATGGATGAACCTCAGTCAAACCCCTCATCAGTTCCGCTTTATTTCCTTGCACAGCTTGCTTCCGAGCACGTAACAGTTGTCCTCTCAGGCGAGGGAGCAGACGAGATATATGCGGGATACGAGTGGTACGATGAATCTCCCATGATGCGTAAATATAAGAAGGTGCCTGCAGGGCTCCGTCGTGCGGCTGCAAAGATGGCGGCAGGACTTCCTTATTTTAAGGGACACGACTTCATTATCAAGGGAAGCGGAGTACCTGAGGATTACTTCATCGGTCAGGCCCTTGTATATCCCGAAAAGGATGCGCTTGCTATCCTCACCGATAAGTATAAGAAGGGACCGTCTGTCAGAGACATCACCGATCCCGTTTATGCGAGAGTAAAGGGGCTTTCCGAGGTTGAGAAGAAGCAGTATCTCGACATGAACCTCTGGCTTCCCGGTGACATTCTCCTGAAGGCTGACAAGATGAGCATGGCTCACTCCCTCGAGCTCCGCGTACCTTACCTTGACCGCGTTGTAATGGAGGAGGCAGGCAGAATCCCCGTGGCCCATAAGATCAACGGCGTTGACACCAAGGCTGTACTTCGTGCGGCGAGCGCAAAGACTCTCCCTGAGGAATGGGTAAAGCGTCCTAAGAAGGGCTTCCCTGTGCCGATCAGAGAGTGGATTAAAGAAGAAAAATACTATAACATTATAAAAGAGTCATTCACATCTGACGTTGCCGCTGAATATTTTGACACTAAGGCACTTACTTCTCTCCTTGACGATCACAAAGAGGGAAGAATGAACAACGGACGTAAGATCTGGACGGCTTACACCTTCCTTACATGGCATAAGGTATTCTTCGGCGAATAAAACAAAGCGAAAGGTACATTTCGGTTATGGCTACAAAAATAACTCCCGTGCTTCTCGGTGCAGACCTCAACTGCTACAATGTGGCAAGAGCATTCCACGAGCAGTACGGTGTAAAATCATATGCATTCGGCAGATATGCGGTTTCTGCTACAAAATATTCTAAGATCATTAATTTCACTCAGATCGCTGACATTGACAACGAAGATACTATGCTTGCGATTATGAAGAAATTCGCTGTGGAGCATAAGGGCGAGAGACTTGTTCTCTTCGGATGTACCGACGACTATGCGACCCTTGCCGCACGTTGCCGAGATAAGCTTCCCGAGTACATAATTCCTTATCCCGATGCGGCTCTTCAGCCTATCATTTCAAAGAAGGCAGAGTTTTACGAGATCTGCGAAAAGTACAGCATCCCCTATCCCGATACAGTTGTTGTTGAGAAGGTGCTTTCAGCTGATGAGCTTACCGAGGAAAAGCTCGGATTCAAGTATCCCATCATCATCAAGCCCTCATGCAGTGTTACGTATTGGAAGTATCCCTTTGACGGTATGAACAAAGTGTACACTTCCGAGAGTCCCGAACGTTCTGCCGCTATTATCGCTGAAATATATGCATCAGGCTACGACAACCGTATCATTCTTCAGGAAATGATCGACGGCGGTGATTCACAGATGAGAGTATTCACAGCTTTCTCAGACAGCCGCGGTAAGGTTAGAGCAATGTGTCTCGGACACACCATGCTCGAGGAGCATACCCCTAAGGGACTCGGCAATCACGCTGCTATCGTAACCGAGCCCGTATCCGAGTTCCCCCTTGCCATGAAGCTTAAGGCTATGCTTGAGGATATGGGATATACAGGTTTTTCAAACTTTGACATCAAGCTCCGCGAGGGCACGAAGGACGATTTCCGTGTGTTTGAGATAAACCTAAGACAGGGAAGAAGTAATTACTACGTAACCTCAAGCGGACTTAATATTGCACGTCTCGCTACAGAGATATTCAACGATGACGGTGACAGCTTTGAGACAGTTGAAAAGAATTTCTTCTGGCATCACGTGCCGAAAAGCGTGGCTTATAAGTATACTGAGGACAAAGAACTCGTTAAGACTGCCAAAGCTCTTGCAAAGCGCGGAGAGGAAGCGTCTTCCGTTTGGTATACCGCTGATTTCAAGGGTAATATTTTAAGATTTATCTGCGCTGCAGAACAGCTCAGACGTCAGAAAAAGAAGTACAAAATTTACTATCCCAAGTCCAAGTGACAAAATGGGAAAAGAAAGGCATAGAAAATGCACAAGGTAGGCGAAAACCGTAAGATCCTCGGCGTTTTAGGCGGTCTCGGACCCCTTTCCAGCGCGTATTTTTACGAGCTTATCACTGGTCATACGAAGGCTGTACGAGACCAGGACCATATTGATATAATTCTTTCAAGCCGCGCTACAACTCCGGACAGAACTGCGTTTATTCTCGGCAGAAGTGATGAGGATCCGGTGCCGTATATGGTGGAGGACGCAAAGCTTCTTGAACAGTACGGTGCGGATGCCATCGTAATTCCCTGCAACACCGCCCACTATTTTATTGAAGAAGTTAGACGCAGTGTTAATGTTCCCGTTCCCAGTATTATCACAGAAACGGTCAGACATATTGTGAGAAACGGTCACAAAAAGGTTGCGATTCTTGCGACAGAGGGAACTGTGTTTTCCGGTTCATATCAGGCTGAAATTGAAAGATTCGGACTTGAGTGGGCAGTACCCGACGAAGCTGGACAGAGCATTGTTACGGATATAATCTACGGCGACGTAAAGAGTGGATTTATTCCTTCGTCTGAAAAGCTCTATTCCGTGGCAGATCCGCTTTTTGATACGGGATGTACCTGCGCTATTCTCGGTTGTACCGAATTGTCGCTTTTGAAACGCAGATTCCCCGAAGATATGCGATTTGTTGACTCACTCGAGGTACTTGCTTCCTGTGCTATTAAGCTTTTCGATCATGAAACGGTCGGATTTACTTCTGATTTTTACACGTAAGAGTAAAGTTTCTAAGAAACGTAAGAGATATTATACTAATAACCATGAAAGGGCATGTTTCTCGTTATGTTGATCAGTCAGCTTTTTGATAATATAAAGTATTCTGTAGTCTGCGGTGACGAAAAAAACGTGAACGTCAGCGGCATTGAATACGATTCCCGTAAGGCAGGTGCAGGTGACCTGTTCGTGTGTCTCGTAGGTGCCAAGACCGACGGTCATAAGTACGCCGAAAAGGCATATAATAACGGGTGCAGAGCTTTTTTATGTACACGCAGTATTAATTTGCCGTCTGATGTTTTTGTTGCAGTTACTGAAGACACAAGGGCAGCACTTGCCGTTATTTCGGCACGTTTCTTCGGTAACCCCGCAGATAAGCTCTGCCTTATCGGAATTACGGGTACCAAGGGTAAGACCACGACTGCTCTTCTCATTCACTCCATACTTAATAATAGCGGTCATCCATGCGGTTACATAGGTTCAAACGGAATTTTCATCGGCAACAGCCGCC
Organism: Eubacteriales bacterium; assembly: GCA_045638405.1. GTDB lineage: Bacteria > Bacillota > Clostridia > Oscillospirales > CAG-272 > RUG11130. Next base: position 5,478 of record JAZUBG010000119.1, read on the forward strand.
GCGAGAGCGCAAATACAACTCCGGAAAGTCGTGAACTTCACGGAATATTCGCTGAGATGTGTGCTGAGGGAATAACTCATGCTGTTCTTGAAGTCTCATCCCAGGCGCTTGACAGGAACCGCGTTGACGGCATAGATTTTGACGTTTGTATATTTACGAATCTCGGACGTGACCATATAAGTGACGTTGAACATAAAAATGAGGAAGAATACCGTGCCGCAAAGCGTAAGCTTTTCACAAGTCACGGCTGTAAGAATGCTGTGTATAATGCAGATGATCCTGCGTGGAAATATATGCTCAGTGACACGGATTGTTCACCCGTAAGCTTCTCTATGAAGGATCCGTCTGCCGATTTCTTTGGTACGGCTCCCGAAATTTACAGAGACGACAATTCACTCGGAATCAGATTCGCTTGTATCAACAACGGCGAAGAAGCTTCGGTTATGATGCTCACCCCGGGACTTTTCAGCGCGTATAACGGACTTGCGGCGATAGCTGCCTGCGCTCTTCTCGGAGTAAAAGTGGACTCATCAGCAGAGATACTCGCGCGTACTCCCATTGACGGCAGATTTGAAGTTGTGAGTGCTCTCCCGAAGAGAACCTTTATCGTTGACTATGCTCACAACGGACTGAGCCTTACGAGCGCTCTCAGCGTGCTTCGTGACTATGAATCAACGAGACTTGTATGCGTGTTCGGTTCGGTAGGCGGCAGAACACAGGAAAGACGAAATGAGCTTGCAAAGGCGGCATCGGCTTTAGCTGACCACGTTATCGTGACAAGCGATAACCCCGACTTTGAAGCGCCCGAGGCGATCACCGATGAGATAGTGTCACATCTTGACGGTGTGACGTATGAAGTGATCGTAGACAGAGAAGAAGCTGTGCGCCATGCAGTGAGAACTTCCCGTGACGGAGATATAATTCTATTTGCGGGTAAGGGACACGAAACATACCAGTTAATTTGCGGTGAGAAGGTTCCTTTTGTTGAAAGAGATATAATTGTTGACGAATGTAAGATACTCGAAGGCGAGTTCAAAGTAGGTAGATAAATTACATAAAACATCCGTAAGGCGTGGTAAACTGCTTCTTGCGGCTGTTTTTTTGTGTGTTCATTATGGCAACGATACGTTATTCTTTGCTCCGAAATTATGGTTAAAATTACTTTTGAAAAATCCCAGAATACCCCTTGACAAATTCCTACCGATCTGATAGAATATTAATGTAAATAATGGTTATAAATCATTCAGAACCGTTAATGAAAATACCCGAAAAACGCTGTCGTTTTTCAGGGAGAAAACGGAGGTATCAAGTTTTTCTGTTCGTTTGTACGAATTCGCATATGAAATGGCTAATAATACTTATATTTTTGGAGAATGATTCATTGACCTATAGAGCAAATAGTGGTATAATATAATTATAGTAAGCTACCTCATATGTTTAATGAAAAGGAGTTATCATTATGGATTACAAATACGAAGGCTGGGAAGGCTTTGAAGGCGGTACTTGGGTAAAGGAAATCAACCTCAGAAGCTTCATCAAGCACAACTATACACCTTACGACGGAAACGAAGAGTTCCTCGTAGGTCCTACACAGGACACACTTGATCTTTGGGATCAGGTACTTGACCTCACACGTCAGGAAAGAGAAGCAGGCGGTGTTCTTGATATGGACACCAAGGTTATCTCTACCATTACTTCTCACGCTCCCGGTTACCTCAACCGTGACAAAGAGAAGATCGTAGGTTTCCAGACTGAGAAGCCCTTCAAGAGAGCTCTCATGCCCTACGGCGGTATCAGAATGGCTGAAAAGGCTTGCGCTGATAACGGTTACACCATCGACCCCGAAGTTAAGGAATTCTTCGAGATTCACAGAAAGACACATAACGCAGGTGTATTTGATGCATACACCCCCGAGATGAGAGCTTGCCGCAGCAGCCACATTATCACAGGTCTTCCGGACGCTTACGGCCGTGGCCGTATCATCGGTGACTACAGACGTGTTGCTCTCTACGGTGTAGACAGACTTATCGAGGATAAGCTTGAGCAGAAGGAAACAACTCGTTCTGCTATGTACTCTCAGGTTATCCGTGCAAGAGAAGAGCTCTCCGAGCAGATCCGTGCACTTCAGGATCTTAAGAAGATGGCTGCTTCCTACGGTTACGATATTTCCAAGCCCGCTACCGACACCAAGGAAGCTATCCAGTGGCTCTACTTCGGTTACCTTGCAGCAGTTAAGGAACAGAACGGTGCGGCTATGTCTCTCGGTAGAACTTCTACATTCCTTGACATTTACGCTGAGAGAGATATTGCTAAGGGCAAGTACACCGAGACTGAGATTCAGGAAATGGTTGACCATTTCGTAATGAAGCTTCGTCTTATCAAGTTCGCTCGTACTCCTGAGTACAACCAGCTCTTCTCCGGTGACCCTCAGTGGGTAACTGAGACAATCGGTGGTGTTGCGATCGACGGTCGTCACATGGTAACAAAGATGTCCTACCGTTTCCTCCACACTCTCGAGAACCTCGGCGCTGCTCCCGAACCCAACCTCACAGTTCTTTGGTCTACAAGACTTCCCGAGAACTTCAAGCGTTTCTGTGCTAAGATCTCCATCGAGACATCTTCCGTTCAGTACGAGAACGACGATATGATGAGAATGACTCACGGTGACGACTACGCTATCGCTTGCTGTGTATCTTCTATGAGACTCGGTAAGGAAATGCAGTTCTTCGGTGCGAGAGCAAACCTCGCTAAGTGTCTCCTTTACGCTATCAACGGTGGTATCGACGAGATCTCCGGTAAGCAGATCGCTCCCGAGTACCGTCCCATCACTTCCGAGTATCTTGATTACGATGAGGTTATGAAGCGTTACGATGAGATGATGAGATGGCTTGCAGGCGTATACGTAAATACCCTCAACATCATCCACTACATGCACGATAAGTACTGCTACGAGAAGATCCAGATGGCTCTTCACGACAAGAACGTTACTCGTTGGTTCGCAACAGGTATTGCAGGTCTTTCCGTTGTTGCTGACTCTCTCTCCGCTATCAAGTACGCGAAGGTTAAGACCATCCGTAACGAAGCAGGTATCGTAGTTGACTACGAAGTAGAAGGCGACTTCCCCAAGTACGGTAACGACGACGACAGAGTTGACTCTATCGCATACGACGTTGTTCACCGTTTCATGGAGCACATCAGAAAGAACCACACATACAGAGGCGGTATCCCCACCACATCTATCCTTACAATCACATCTAACGTTGTATACGGTAAGAATACCGGTGCAACTCCCGATGGACGTAAGAGAGGTGAGGCTTTCGCTCCCGGTGCTAACCCCATGCACAGACGTGATACTCACGGCGCTGTAGCATCTCTTGCATCCGTAGCTAAGCTCCCCTTCATCGATGCTCAGGACGGTATTTCCAATACCTTCTCTATCATCCCCGGTGCTCTCGGTAAGGACGATCAGATCTTTGCAGGTGACATCGACGTTGATCTCGACTGCGCAGGCGGTGCTTGCTTCTCCCCCACACTCTTCGAAGGTCTTGACACTGACGAAGACTAATAAACACTCTGAATTTATCTTTCCATTCTCCGTTATCAAGACGGAGAATGGGAAAACTTAAGAAAAGGAAAGGTATATATCATGGCAGCTACACAGAATCAGATAGATAATCTTGTATCAATGCTTGACGGTTACGTAAAGAAGGGTGGTCACCACCTCAATGTTAACGTATTCACCAAGGAAACTCTCCTTGATGCTCAGGCTCATCCCGAGAAGTATCCTCAGCTTACAGTAAGAGTAAGCGGATATGCCGTTAACTTCATCAAGCTGACAAAGGAACAGCAGGACGAGGTAATCTCCCGTACCTTCCACGACCAGATCTGACGAAAATGGCAACACTTGGCAGAATTCACTCAAAAGAGAGCTTCGGGACTGTAGACGGTCCGGGGATTAGATACGTCCTGTTCATGCAGGGATGCCCCATGCGATGTCTTTTCTGCCATAATCCCGATACGTGGGACTTTTCAGGCGGACAGACAGTTACTCCCGAAGAGATATTAGCCGAATATCATAAAAACCGCGACTTTTATTCCAAAGGCGGAATCACAGTAACGGGCGGAGAACCGCTTTATCAAGTGGATTTCCTCACCGAGCTGTTCCGTCTTGCGAAAAAAGAGGGAATACACACGTGCATCGACACGTCGGGTATAACCTTCGGCGGAGCAGGTGCGGCGTATCTTGAAAAGCTTGACGCTTTAATGGAGCTGACCGATCTCGTAATGCTTGATATTAAGCATATCGATCCTGAAGGTCACAAACATCTTACGGGATTTGACAACTCGGGAATACTTGCTTTTGCAAAGTATCTTGAGTCAAAGAAGATTCCCGTTTGGGTAAGACACATTATCGTAGAGGGGATCACCGATGATCCTGAGTACCTTGTTCGTCTCGGACGTTTCATCGGCGAACTTAAAAATCTCCGTGCACTTGATGTTTTGCCCTATCATACCATGGGCGTAAACAAGTATCATGAACTTGGACTTGAGTACCCCCTTGAAGGTATGCCCGCTCTTCCCATGAAGGAAGCGGTGAAAGCAAAGCAGCATATACTCCGCGGAATCAAAGAAGTCAGAAACAAGTAAAATGAAGAATCGCTACCGATAAGGTAGCGATTTTTTTGGATGATAAAATTATTTTATAACCGAATCCTTAAACTGAACATACGGCTCATACTCACCGAAAAACGCTTCATATTTTCCAAGTGCTTTTTCGGGGAAAATACCTGGCATATATTCTTCTAAGATTTCCTCCGATATACCTGAAAAGTATGATGGATTGCGTACTGCGATATTGAAATCTTTACTTTCCGCTACGGCTTTAACCTGATCAGCAAGCTCGAAAAAGCGCTTAAGGGAAGCCAGACAGTTTTCTTTGTCTCCCATTTTCATATAGACCTGTGCTTTGGATTCAGCCGCGATTACTTTATAGGTTGCATAGAAATTCGGACAACCGCCGTCGAAGATTCCAAGAAGCTTTTCATGAGCATTAAAGAATGCTATCGCCTTTTCATACTCTCCGTTTGACTTATATGAGTTTGTCATGATCTCAAAAACGTGACTCATGGTCCAATATAACTTCCAAAGTGAATCCTCGGCATATTGTTCCTGGTCTTTAAATGCGTTTTTTACTCCAAACATTTTGATCATTCCCGTGATTCGTGAATGGTAACTGTCTGCACTTGTCTTTAAAATTGCTTCTTCAGCCTTGCTGTAGTTTCCCGTTTCGTTATAAATTCGCGTAAGCATATCGAGTGCATCGTCCACCTGTTTTGTGTCACCGCAAGTGTCAACTACTTCCGTACAGAGTTTGATTGCTTTATTTACTGCTTCACGTTTCTCGTCTTCATCTTCTGATATTCGGTTGATCATTGACAAAGAAAAGGCGAGAGCAATCTTCAAGTCCGGACTATTGGGGTATTTTCTTAGGCCATCACCTATAATTTCGATCTCCTTATAGGTATCCATACTGTCATCAGCAGCTCTGAGTATAGCTTTAACTTCATTTTTATAGCTGTTCATGTGATAACCGAAAAGACGGTCGATGGATACACCGAAATATTCTGCAATTATAGGGAAAAGGCTCACGTCGGGGGCACATTGATCATTTTCCCATTTGGAAACTGATTGTTCTGAAACCCCGAGCTTTTCAGCAAGTTGTGCTTGGGTGATCTTCTTCTCCTTACGGAGAGTGTATATGTTAGTTCCGATATTCATTGATTTATTCTCCTGAAACGTATTTTAGTGATCACTGTAATAATTATAACAGACATTGCGGGGATTTCAATACAGTAAACGGGTGTTTTATCAGACGAAAACTCAACTTCAGGTTGGATTTTTTAGTGATATACGAACACTTCTATAAAGAAACCAAAACAACAAAAGGCGGGGAAAATCCCGCCTTTTGTAATAATTTACTTTTCAATAGCTGCTTTTCTTGAAACTGCTGCGCGAATTCTGTTCATGTCGAACTTTTCACGTCTGTCGAATGCGTAAATACCGTTCTTTTCCTGGTATACGTCAGTGAGCTGAGTATAGCAGAAGCCGCAGAGTCCGACGTTGTCAAGCATTGCTGACATAAGACCTTCAAAACGTGTGTAGAACGACTCCATGTCCTTGGGATTATCTCCGTAACCCCATGCCGCCCAGTTGTCTTTACCTCCAACACCCTGACCGAGATATTCATCAAGATTCCAGTAAATACCTCCCATTTCAGAGATCATATAAGGTTGACCTTCGTATTTTTCCTCATCTCTGCGGTTGACGAAGACCTCGCCTTCGCCCGTAGCAAGAGGCAAGTGGCGCTGACGGAAGGTTTCGGGATTCTGATCGTAGTCGTGTACGTCATAAACGTCGGTGTACTGTGTATGAACATAACCAGAGTTATCTATAAAGGGACGAATGGGATCGATCTCTTTTGTAACTTTATAAAGAGAACGGAAGAGTTCCTCACGACGGGTATCACGGGTTTCGTTGAATGGACACCAACCAACAACGGAAGGACTGTTATAGTCTCTTTCAACGGCACATAACCACTCGGGAAGCATAGTATCAAGGGCACCGGGATTGCTCTCGTCAAGTCCCCAGTTGGGGAATTCGCCCCAAAGTATGTACCCGAGCTTGTCAGCGTAATAGAATTCGTAAGGCTCAAAGATCTTCATGTGAAGTCTCGCACCGTTGAATCCCGCGTTCTTTGACATGATAATGTCCTTTTCAATATCTTCTACAACGGGAGCAGTGTAGATTCCATCGGGATAATAACCCTGGTCAAGTACGAGTCTCTGGAATACAGGACGGTCGTTAAGTTCAATCACTCTGCCGTTTATAGCAACTTTTCGCATACCGAAGTATGTTGTAGCCTTATCTTCACCGAAGGCGAACTCAAGGTCATAAAGATTCGGTTCCTCAATACTCCACAGTTTCGCATCCTTTATGGGAATGCTGAAGGTGCATGATTTGCCGCAGGTCTTGGCGGTAACGGTAGCACACGCTTCGCCACCAAATGAAGCAGTAGCACTCACCGTGTCGCCCTTAGCGGTGTAGTGAGCAAGGCTTACCGTAACGTCGAGCTTTTCGTTGTCAACGTCGGGAGTGAGCTTTACTGATTCAATGTAGTTCTTGGGAACGTATTCAAGCCATACTGTCTGCCAGATGCCTGTGCAACGTGTATATTCACAGTCTTTGTTGTAATAGTTGCGATAAGTCTGCTTACCGGTGGGCTGAAGCTTATCAAATCCCACGTCGTTACAGCGTATAACGAGATCGTTTTCTCCGTCAACCTTTACAAATTCGGTGATGTCGAAGGTAAAGGGAGTAAATCCGCCTTTGTGGCTGCCTACGTACTGTTCGTTTACCCAAACTTCACTGATGTAATCAGCCGCACCTACGTGGAGAAGGACCCTCTCACATTCGATGCGGAAGGTGTCAGCGGTTTTGAACGAACGGTGATACCAGCAGGTCTGGAAAAAGTCAATGTACTCAATGCCCGAAAGAGGAGACTCGGGAACGAAGGGAACGGTTATTTCTCTGTCAAAAGGATAATTCTCACGAAGCCAGAATTTTCTGTACTTGCCGGAATTACCGAAGTCAAAGGCGAAATCCCACTGTCCGTTAAGGTTCTGCCATTTGTCTCTGACAAATCTCGGACGTGGATACTCGTTTCTGGGAATGTTCATGTTAAACTCCAATCTGCAATATTCTGTAAACTAATGTTAAGATAATGATCCTATTTCTTCGTCAAATAACGACGCGAAACGGGATAATGTTTTGTTGGTCATGGCAAGTGCTTCCGTGGCGTGGGTGACGCCGAAGGAGCTGTTTTCAAGTCCGTACGCCGAAGGATTCTGAAGAGCTTTTTCTATAGGAATGATGTCGTACTTTAATGTTTTACTGTTCGCGGGAATGTATCGGTGTACCCAAAGTGGAACGGTCTCAACGTCGGTTATAACGCAGCGTCCGTCGTTATATTTACGTAACGTAAGTTCCACGATAAGTCCATTTTCCGTATATACCTTGTTTTCGGTTGTGTTACCGAGAGTTTGTCTGTTTTGATTGGATATAAGATTACCGAGAGAGTAGAAGCAGATGGTCTTGTGGTTCGGATCGCTGTTTGATGTGAGTATGTCAGCGTCCTGAATCACGTGAGGATGACCTCCGATGATAATGTCAACTCCCAAATTGCAAAGCTCCTGAGCGATACTTTCCTGCATGGAATTGTGCTGAAGTTCGTATTCGTTACCCCAGTGGATAAAGTATACGATCATATCTGCACCGTCAGCTTTAAGTTCTTCAATTGAAGTTTTAACGGATGCGTAGAACTCGTCCATGAGACTGTGATTGAACAGATCAATAAGAGGTAGATCGTTTGGAGAAAGTGAGATACCGTTGATCGTGCGGTTTGACAAGTTTCCGTAGGAAAGATCGTCGGTACTGTTGAGCATACCCAGCTTGATGCCGTTTACTTCCACTGTTTTATAGATCTTGTCCTGTTTACTCATTCTCGCGCCGATATAGTCGATATCGTACTTGTTAAATATTTCCTGCGTACGGAGAAGTCCGTGTCTGCCTGTGTCGTAGCAGTGGTTGTTTGCTAACAGCATCATGTCAAAGCCCGCCGATATGAGAGCATTAAATCCTGTGTCAGGTGCATTGAATGCAGGAAATCCGCTATAGGGGTAATCAGGTCCGGCAAGGGTTGTTTCAAAATTTGCAACAGCGTAATCTGCCGAACTAACAATATTTTTAATATATGCATACGAAGGAGTAAAGTCGTAAGTACCTGACTGACTGTTATACGCGGCCTCTATTTGTGCAGAATGGTACATTACGTCACCGGTACAAAGCAGAGTCATTTCACTGTACAGCGGTACTGCAGGGTTATTTGATGTACCGCTGCCATGTTCGCCGAGTGTGGAATTTGTCCCAGACGAGCCTGTAACCTGAGTGTCAGTTGATTCGGAGGTGCCGTTTCCGTTTTTATTTTCGTTAGTCGAAAGTGATTTCAGACCAATGAAAAGGAAGGTGAACACAGTAATGACCGCGATAACAAGCACGATCTCCCAAATAAGGAACTTTTTTGCACTTTTCCTTTTGATTACAGGCTTTTCGACAGACTTTGCTTTAGGAGTTTGAGACATCTTAGGATTTGATGTCTTTTTGAGTAAGATATTTTTCAGAGAAAACTTTTTCTTTTTTCTTTTATTTTGAAATTTTCTTTTCCTCGCTGATATCACACGGGCATCAAACACATTTTTTTCATTATATGTGAATGATTTTTTTGATTCGGTGATAGGTATATTCTGCTGTGAGGCGGATCTTTGCTGTGACGAAGACTGCTTTATCTGAGGTTGACGTACATTTCCGCCTTTCGGGACATTTCGTCTGTTATTTGGGTTATTGTTAAGATTCATTGGTAATAACTCCGTAAAATAATCAAGCTATTTCGTCCTTGACGAATCCTGTGGGAGTAAGTCTGTCAACGTGGGTAAATCCGATGTCTTTAAGCACTTTAAGAGCTAAGTCAAAGTCGGAATTAAGGTCAACGCCGTTATGACAGTCAGAGTTTACGATAACACTTCCGCCCTGACGGTAAATTTCCTTGATCGTATCGTACTCGGGGAAGAACGTGGATTTATAACCCTTTGATATAGCGCCTGTATTTATCTCAAATCTTGAGCAGGTCTTCATCATTTCGGCGATCGCTTCACGTACAACCTTTTCGTATTCCTCAGTATGCTGATCTATAACGTTATACTTGGTATAGAGATCAAGATGTCCGATAATGTCGGGTTTGCTGTTTTGTACGTGCTCAACAAAATCGTTATAGTACGTCTTGGCATAATCAATGGCGCGTCCGCCGAAATATTTGTCGATTGCCTCTCGCTGTGAGTCTGCCGACCAGTCTACCGGAAGGCGTTCATCCCCTACCTTGATAAAATGAACGGAAGCGATTACATAGTCGTAATATTCTCTGTGGAAATCAAAGAAGGAGTCAAGTTCAAGTCCCGCAAAAATATCGATTTTGCCGCGGTACTTGTCTGCAAGAGCTCTTATATCAGCGGTATACTGTTTTTCATTACCTGTGGGAAAATTACTTCCCCACATAGGTGTAGGGGAGTGGTCGGATATACCGAGGGACAAAAATCCAAGTTCAAGCGCTCGCTCTACGTTTCGCTCAGCGGTCTTGTTTCCGTCAGAAAAATGTGTATGTGTGTGAAGATTTGATAGAATGTTCTTGATAATCATACTTTTCTCACTTAATTATATTATTTATAACTCAATTATACTATAACACCCGCTATATGTCAATGGTAAGGGGAGATTCACGGTACATCAGAATGATACTTCAAACAGTACCTCGTCGGTGTTGTCGGGAGAATACTCAACCTCGGAAGAATACATCCGTGCTGTTTCGCATAAAGCTTCAAAGTAAGTTTCAAAGTTACCGCACAAAACCTCAGCCACGGTAAATATCAATGCTGTACTGATATAGCTGAATTTAAACACATCGGCGATATTTGTCCCATCATCGGTCACCTTAAAATGTCGGCAGATAAAGTAAATAAGTAACTGCTCTGCGGCAAGCTCGTTTTTGAAATACGGAGCTTCAGCGATGTCTCTGAAGCTGAGTTTCTTAATCTCGTTCAGTAACTCAGTCCACTTTTCATCAAGTCTCTCAAGTGACAGGAAGAAGTCGCACCAAGTATCAAGGTTGGTGTAGGGAAGAGATTCGTCGAGAGTTTCGAATACTATCTCGATTCTGTCTGTAATAGGAAGCTTTCTGTTTTGAATGATCGAAATTATGTTTTTTCTGACACTTAAAAGGTTGTTTTCGTCATTTGATGCGTTTTCAGCGTCTTCATTGTACCTGTAAGGTTCAAACTTCACCTTTTCGGGACAGGAAAGAATTATTCTTGCCGCTTCCTCGCAGGAAAGTCCGAGACCTATCTCTTCGCGGCACCCAAAGTAGTTTCTGTATCTCGGATGCTCACGGCAAATATCACAAAGCGCATCTTCGCCGAAATTACAAATGAGTTTACAGAGATTATTTTCACTTAGAAGCGAGCATCTTTCACCGTATGTGAGCCTGAAATGAGCACTGCCTCCGTCAAAATCAACGTTTTCGAGAATATTTGAGTTTGTTTCGCGGTCAAGCTTTTCATATTTTGAAAGAGTATCACTGTCAATATCAATTTCCCAGCCGATACAGCAGTTGTGGGTACATCTGTCAGCTATACACCGGAATTTTTTGTAGTATGAGGGTACGAATGTCATGTTCTGTCAACGCCTTTCGGAGTATATGATTCATTTCCTTAATTGTAACATATTTTCTCCGCACTTGCAACAAAAAAAGTCTTTGACAAGACAAAACAATCATCAACAATACCGCTTGAAAGTCGACACAAGTATATGATATAATTCACCTGTAAATCAAAGGAAAAGAGGTAAACAAAAGTGGTAAAAACAAAGATAACTTTAAAGTCTGTCCTTCACAGATATTTTATTAAAGCCATGGGTTCAATGGCGCAGGGACTTTTTGCATCCCTCCTTATCGGAACTATTTTCAAGGCTCTCGGTATGATCCCTCACCTTGAGATTCTTGTTGATGTGGGTACTTTTGCACAGACTATGGCAGGTCCCGCAATGGCTGTGGCAATCGCACTTTCTCTCGGTGCGCATCCCCTTGTAATGTTCTCTGCGGCGGCTGTCGGTAATGCAGCAAACTCTCTCGGCGGTGCCGGCGGACCTCTTGCCGTATTCTTCATCGCTATCGTTGCGGTTGAAATCGGTATGCTTGTTTCTAAAAAGACCAAGGTAGATATTATCGTAACGCCCTTCGTTACTATCCTCGTCGGCGCGCTTCTCTCTATGTTCCTCGCTCCCAAGATCGGTGTTGCGGTAGGCTATATAAGCAAGTTCATCGGCTGGGCGGCAATTCAGACTCCTCTCGTTATGGGAATCCTTATTTCAGTTGTTATCGGCATCTGCCTTACACTTCCTATTTCCAGTGCTGCGATCTGTGCGGGACTCGTTCTCACGGGTAATGTTGCGGCAGGCGGAAGCGAGGGTCTTGCTATCGCAGGCGCGGCGGCTGTTGCAGGCTGCTGTGCACAGATGATAGGTTTTGCTGTGATCAGCTTCCGTGATAACAAGTGGGGCGGCTTCTTCTCTCAGGGAATCGGCACAAGTATGCTTCAGATGCCTAACATCATCCGCCATCCTCAGATATGGATCGCACCTACTCTCGCTTCAGCTGTCACAGGTCCTCTTGCGGTATGCGTATTCGGACTCAAGATGTACGGTGACGCTATCAACTCCGGTATGGGTACCTGCGCTCTCTTAGGTCCCATCAGTATGGTTCTCGGCTGGATCTCTCCCGACAGCGGTTTTGCGGGCAGTGTCGGCGTGCTTCAGTGGGTAGGACTCGGCGTTATTTGCTTCGTTCTTCCTGCAGTACTTTCCCTTATCTTTAACGAAGTTCTCAGAAAAATCGGTCTTGTTAAGGACGGTTACATGAAGCTTGAAGACTAAATAAAAAATCAAAGCGTCTCTTGCAAAAGAGATGCTTTTGTGTTATAATAAAAATACAGGATATGATTCCCCGAACTGTGAGTACTTTTCTCAGGTGAGGCGCATCGATTACCTTTTATTTTCTTTGCCGCGAGTATATCTTTCGGCTGAGCGGTTTATGGCTTGGTATTTTTGTGCGTCTTGGGGGAAAGGCGCACTTTTTTTATTTTACAAATGTCTTAATTACTATAGGAGGTGCTGTATGGATAAAAGAGTTGCTATAATCGGAATAATCGTCGAGGAAGGCGCGGAAGTTGACAGACTTAACGAGCTTCTCCATGAGTACGCTTCATATATAATCGGGCGAATGGGTATACCATACCGTGAGCGCGGAGTAAATATCATCAGTGTTGCGGTAGACGCGCCTGCCGACGTTATAAGTGCTCTAGGCGGCAAGCTTGGCAGACTGCGCGGAGTTACAAGTAAGGCGGTGTATTCGCCCGTATGAAAGAACTTATCCGAAAACTCCTTAGAGGTATTTCACCGGGGGACGAAGAGATAAAGCAACTTCTCTTAGCAGACGGAGACGATGCGCTTTTGCTTCATCGTGCGGCGAGGGAAGTGTGTGATGCGGTTTACGGTAAAAAGGTATTCGTCAGAGGACTTATTGAAATATCAAGCTACTGTAAGAATGACTGCCTATACTGTGGCATACGCCGAAGCAACAGACGTGCGGAAAGATACCGTCTAACGCCTGATGAGATAGTGGAGTGCGCTGTAAACGGTTACTCACTCGGCTTCCGTACGTTCGTTTTGCAGGGCGGCGAAGATCCGTATTTCACGGATGACGTGGTAAGTGACGTGGTCCGTCGGATCAAGGAAAGCTGTCACGGATGTGCCGTAACGCTCTCACTTGGAGAGAAAAGTAAGGAAAGCTATACCGCGCTGAGAAGTGCGGGTGCTGACAGATACCTTCTCCGTCATGAAACAGCAGATAATACCCATTACTCACTGCTACACCCGAAAGAGCTGTCCCTTGAAAATCGACTTCGTTGCCTTGATGACCTAAAATCACTTGGATTCCAGACGGGATGCGGATTTATGGTAGGTTCACCCTATCAGACAATTGATAATATCGTAAAAGATGTTCGTTTCATAGAAAAGTTTGGCCCCGAGATGGTAGGTATCGGCCCGTTTATCCCCCACTGCGATACTCCTTTTAAGGAATACAGTGCGGGAAGTATTCCGTTGACACTCAACTGTCTTGCGGTAGTCAGACTTCTTCTGCCAAGCGTTCTTCTGCCTGCTACAACGGCACTTGGAAGTATTGGAGACGGTGGCAGAGAGCGCGGTATACTTGCGGGAGCAAATGTAGTGATGCCGAACCTATCCCCAAGTGACGTAAGAAGTAAGTATTCACTATACAACAACAAACTTTCGACAGGTGTAGAAAGTATCGAAGGGCTTTCTGAACTCGAAAGATCACTTAAACTTATCAGATATGAGCTCTCCCTTGACAGAGGAGACCACGTATCAGTTAAATAAAATTTGAACGTAAAACGAAAGGATATAAACATGTATAATCCTAAATCTCTTAAAGCAGAAGAATTTATCTCTCACGAAGAGATACTTGATACTCTTGATTATGCAGAGCAGAACAAGAACAATATGCCCCTCATCAGAGAGATTCTTGATAAGGCGGCAACCCGTAAGGGTCTTAACCACCGCGAAGCATCCGTGCTTCTTGCATGTGACGATGAAGGCGTAAGAGACGAAATGTACGCCCTCGCCCGTCAGATCAAGAAGGATTTCTACGGTAACCGTATCGTAATGTTCGCGCCCCTTTACCTTTCCAACTACTGCGTCAACGGTTGTGTGTACTGCCCCTATCATCATCAGAACAAGCACATTCCCCGCCGTAAGTTGACTCAGGATGAGGTACGCGCCGAAGTTATCGCACTTCAGGATATGGGACACAAGCGTCTTGCCATAGAGGCTGGCGAGGACCCCGTCAATAATCCGCTTGAATATATCCTTGAGTGTATTGACACCATCTACTCCATCAAGCACAAAAACGGCGCGATCCGCAGAGTCAACGTAAACATCGCGGCCACTACCGTTGAGAATTACCGCAGACTTAAAGAAGCGGGAATCGGAACATACATTCTCTTCCAGGAGACGTACCACAAAGAGAGTTACGAAGCGCTGCACCCCACAGGTCCGAAGCATAACTACGCATACCATACAGAAGCAATGGACAGAGCTATGGAAGGCGGTATCGATGACGTGGGGCTTGGTGTACTCTTCGGTCTTGAGCTTTACAAATACGAGCTCTGCGGCCTTCTCATGCACGCTGAGCACCTTGAAGCCGTACACGGAGTAGGTCCTCATACAATCAGCTTACCGAGACTTAAGAGAGCAGATGACATCGATCCCGATGAGTTCGATAACGGTATCGACGACGAGATCTTTGCAAAGCTTTGTGCCCTTATCAGAATCGCTGTACCTTATACCGGTATGATCATTTCCACCCGTGAGAGCATGGAGGTCAGAGCAAAGCTTCTTGAGCTTGGCGTGTCACAGATCAGCGGTGCTTCACGTACCTCCGTCGGCGGATATACCGAAGAAGAGCGTCCCACAGACACCGAGCAGTTTGATGTTTCCGACCAGAGAACCCTTGACGAAGTTGTAAAGTGGCTCATGGAGGCGGGATTTATTCCTTCCTTCTGTACTGCTTGCTACAGAGAGGGAAGAACAGGTGACAGATTTATGACGCTTCTTAAGAGCGGCAAGATTCACGACTGCTGTCACCCCAATGCGCTTATTACGCTTAAAGAATTTGCTGAGGATTACGCGAGTGAAGACACACGTCGCCTTGCGAATGAGATGATCGAGCGTGAAATGTCGAATATCCCCACGGAAAAGATCCGTGAGATCGCCCGCCGTCACATTGCGGAGATCGAAAACGGAAAGCGTGACTTCAGATTCTGATTTTTCATAACTACAATCGGAAGAAAGGAGACTTTTATGGCAGGTCTTAATCAAACACCCTCGTCTGAGAGGGTACATATAGCGTTTTTCGGCAGACGTAATGCGGGAAAATCAAGCCTTGTTAACGCAGTAACGGGCCAGGACGTGTCGGTGGTATCAAGCGTCGCGGGAACTACAACTGATGCAGTATCTAAATCTATGGAGCTTTTACCCATAGGCCCCGTTATGATAATCGATACGCCCGGACTTGATGATGAGGGTTATCTCGGAGAGATGCGCGTCGCGCGTACTAAAAAGATCCTTAACAAAACCGATGTTGCGGTACTTGTGGTTGACTCTGCCGTCGGTGAGGTTGACTTCGATCGTGAGATAGCTTCTCTTGTGGAAGAAAAGAATATTCCTGCCGTCAAGGTATACACCAAAAGTGACATTTATAACGGTGAGTTTGAAGACGGAAGATTATACGTCAGCGCTGAGACGGGCGAGAATATTGAAGAACTCAAAAATCTCATCGCTGAGGCTGCTAAGACTCAGACGGTTGAAAAACGTATAATCGGCGACAGACTCGCAGAAGGTGACACGGTCATTCTCGTTACACCCATTGACTCATCTGCACCTAAGGGAAGACTGATCCTTCCGCAAGTTCAGACGATCCGAGATATACTTGATTCATACGCGGTGCCCATTTGTGTTCAGCCGAGTCAGCTTATCTCTACACTTGAAAATCTGAAAGTACCGCCGAAGATGGTGATAGTTGATAGCCAAGTGTTCGGAAAAGTGAAGGATATGGTGCCGGAAGACGTATCGCTTACATCGTTTTCCATTCTCATGGCGGCCTATAAAGGAATTTTGGCATTTGCCGTTGACGGTATCCGCGGACTTGATGGTCTGAAAAACGGAAGCAGGATCCTCATCAGCGAAGGCTGTACCCACCATAGACAGTGTGAGGATATAGGAACTGTGAAGATACCCCGCGCGATAAAGAAATACACGGGACTTGAGGAGCTTGAGTTTGAATTCACTCAGGGAGGCGCTTTCCCTGAGAAGCTTGACGGATATGATCTTATCGTTCACTGCGGTGGGTGTATGCTTAACGAACGAGAGATACTATACAGAGCGAAATGTGCCGCAGATGCGGGAGTGCCCATTACCAATTACGGAACTCTTCTTGCCCACGTCAGCGGTATTCTGAAGCGCAGTCTGTCATGCTTTCCCGAGCTTGAAGGGAAAGTATAAATTTAGATAAGAAAAGATGCCATGTACTTGTGTACGTGGCATCTTTTCTTAAACTTTCACCAAATAAACGGCACGAGACGATATTTTACCCGTTTCTTGTAATCGGCGTAACCATCAAGTCCCGCTTCAAGTACCTTTTCTTCGTTTACTATCCTTACCGCAATTATGATAATGTAAGGAGTAAAGCATAGAAGCGACCACCATGATCCTAGAACTACGGGAATTGAGAGGAAAAGCCAAATGGTTACGGCGTACATGGGGTGACGGACAATTCCGTAAAGTCCCGTGTCCACCACCTTTTGTCCCTCCTGAACTTCAATTTTCCTTGAAAGATACGTGTTTTCTCTCATAACCTCAGCGTAAAGCGCGTACGACACAAGAAGAATTGCCGATGCGAGTATAACCACCCACGTGGGAACTTCAGACCATGAGAAGCGGTAGTCAAGCCCCGCAACGATGAATCCTGCAAAGAAAAGCAGTCCCGACAGTGCAACTACGACTTTCTGAGTCCCTTCTTCTTCCTTTGAGTTAAGGCGTTTTTCAAGTAGAGAGGGGGATTTTATCAGAAGTACGACACCGAGTATAAAGATCGGTACGAAAAGAAGCAAGATAAACAGCCAAGCGTTCACGTAAGTAATGCTTCCGGCTGGGAGAAACAGTAATGCTCCCACAAGTATAAGTCCGAAAAGAAATTTTATCAGTCCGCGTACAGCAAGCTTCATATAAACCACCGCCCTTTCAAGTTTTATGCATATACATTATACCACAAGTGCGGGAAAATGGCAAACGGTTTCGGGTTTAAGAAATGTTTCTTAAACTTCCAATGTGAAAAAATCATCGATCGTACATTCCAAAATCTTCGCAAGTTCGGGGAGAATAATAATATCGGGATAAGACATACCAAGCTCCCATTTACACACAGCCTGCGGGGACACTCCGATTATTTTGCCAAATACGTTTTGTGATAAACCGTTTTTTTCTCTGTATTCTTTGACTTTTTTACCTATGGTGATACGGTATACGTGTATTGCCACTAAGCTATACCGCCTTTCGTTACGTTTAACAGTCTCATACGGTTTATTATCGCCATGAGTTCAACTTTGCGCGGGAGATCCAGAAATCTCTCGCAGGTAGTAAAAAATGAGGAGTATAGAAAATCAACACCCTCTTTTTCAACTCTCAGATAAAGATCATCAATTTTTCTTTGAATATCAATTCGATGGTCTTTGTTTGTTACTTCAATATGTCTGAGCATAAAACCGAGTGTATCAAGCTGACGTGGGGATACAATATCATTGAGTCCTCTCACGTCAATTTTTTCGTCTCCGATGAGAATAAAGCCTAAATCCGAGATAATAAGCTTTTCGCTCCCGCTTCCGTTCGGATATGATGAAAAACGATCGGAGTACATCACCCTATTCTGAGTCCAATCTGCGAGTCGGGGAGTGTCTTTATTTACTCCGTAAGATGTACAGATATTCTGTGCCCTTGAAGTTACGTCTATGATACGATAATCTTCCATCATGTACACTTTATCGGCGACTGACAGGTATTCTCCGCTTCCGCCTATGACAAGGATGGTGGAAACGCCGTTGGTTTCGTGAAGCTCACATACTCTGTCTGTAAATGGAGTTATCGGTTCTTTGTCGATCAGTTCCTTCATCATATTATCTCTTATCATAAAGTTGGTTGCACTGCGGTCCTCGTCGATGAGAAGCAGTTTAGCACCGAAGTTAACGGCCTCCATGATGTTCGCCGCTTGAGAAGTTGAACCTGAGGCATGATGTGTTGAAAAATCCGTTGTGTCACCTTCCGGAAGCCACTTGATAAAGGGGGAAACATTGATGTTTTTTACGCTTCTGCCGTCCTCTGCAGAGATAGTAACTGCGGAGTTGTCTGTAATGCATAGTTCACGCCCATCACCGAGTATGTGATCGTAAATACCCGCACTTATGGAGTCAAGCAGAGTTGATTTTCCCGAATAACCGCCGCCCGTGATAACAGTGACCCCATTTTTTATTCCCATTCCCCTAACTCCGCATACCTCGATCTCATCTTCGGGCGTTGACTTAAAGGGTACAGCATTTCGGAGTGGTTGATCTGTTCCTTTTGAGCGTGGAAGAATACTTCCGTTTGCAACGAAGGCACAGTAATCGTTTGTTTTTAGCCATGCTCGTATTGCCGTCTGCTTTTCAGCAAGTTCAAGAGATTTTTTTAGTCCTACGTGGTCAAATTCACTTATAAATCTGTCAACCGCGTCTGGAAGGTCGCGGCAGAGCATTTGTATTACTTTTTTCAGTTTCCTTCGCGGAAGCTGTACCTGCATACGTATACAAAGGCACGCGGTGGGAGGCGGAAGACTGTCGGAAGGGAACATATATACACTGCTTCCCGCCCCGTATTCGTAATCCCTCTGTGGACATACGTCGAAATATGCTGCGTTTCTTACCAGCACCTCACCACCCGGTACATGAACATAGTATTTCCCGTTTTCATAGTCGGGACGTGAACGGTTATATAGTTCTTTATTAAGTACATCGATATATTTATTGAACTCTCGCAGACAAAAATCAGCCGCGGCTGTGGTGAAAGACTCGATATTTAATTTATAAGCAGGGATATTATAGGTAATCGTAGGTTTGTCTTTGGCCTGTTTATTTGTCATTTCGATTGAGAATGATATATCATCATGGAAGTATAACGGATCTTTTTCTATTTCAGGATCAAGGCAGTGCCCATCCCAAGCTGTAGAAGGGAAGATAGTTTCTCTTTCACCGTCGTACATTTCGTGGTAAGTTGCCGTATCGTTTTGCATTGAATGAAGATAGTATTTAAGGCGTTTCAATAAGATGTCTCCTTCTTCGTCACTAAGTAGTAGCTCATGGGGGATAATTATTTTTACGGTTGGCTTATCCTGCGCCATTTTATGTGTGTGTGTTATTTCAAAACCCACTGTGTTTCTGTAGTATGTTGGATTATAGTCCGGAATGGGTGGACCGCCACGTTCCAAGTCATGGTACGAAAGAGCCCCTTCGTACATTTCATTATAGGTAGCGGTGTTTGACTGCATTGACAAAAGTTTATTTTTTAGTCGTTTCATTTACATCACTCCTCTAAGATAATTACGTTTTAGCTTATATCAAAGCGAGCTTTCAAAGAAATAATAAAAAGCACCCTGTCGGGTGCCAAACGCAAATAAAAGAAAACACACCCGAGTCGGATGTGTAAACGAAACCGCGAGGAGAATCATACTGCCGCCTCAGAGGTGAATAATACTACATCCGCATAATATAAGCTTGTCATATGAGTTACCTCCTTTGGTGGATTTTGTGAAATATTTACGTTAACAGTATATTATAAATTATTTCGTATGTCAAGGAGTTAAAAGAAAGTTGTTATCAACCGTTAGTTTAAACACGCAACGTTAAAATTAGAATCTTGCTTTATGATGGTATCTGTGCTATAATTATTTAAACTACAACTTTGGAGGAGACAAATATGATCGACATTATTTCCTTTACAGAAGCTTTCCTGACTGCGCTCGACGGCTTTTTCGGAGATCGCGTATATTTCGTGGGACTTCAGGGAAGCTACGGCAGAGGTGAGGCCACTGACGCAAGTGACGTTGACACAGTGGTGATCCTTGATGAGCTTACTGCTGAAGACGTTCGAGCTTACAACGAGCTCTTGGACACCCTCCCTCACAGAGAGCTTCTCTGCGGCTTCATTTCGGGTAAGCGCGAAATACTTAACTGGGAAGCGTCCGACCTTTTTCAGTTTTACTACGACACAAAAGCTTTGAAGGGAAACCTTGACGAGTTACTCCCTCTGATCGACACATCCGCAATTGACAGAGCTATAAAGATAGGCGCGTGTAACATATATCATGGATGCGTGCATAATATGCTTTATGAAAAAAGCGAAGAGATATTGAGAGGGCTTTACAAATCTTCAAGCTTTACCGTGCAGGCGGCCTGCTTCAGAGAAACGGGGAAGTACGTCAGCAGTTTAACTGAACTTCGGGAGACAGTGTCTGAGGACGATAAAGCTATCGTTGATACTTTTATACACCTCAAAAATGGTGGAGATGCTGACTTTGACAAAATGTCCGACAAACTGTTCGAGTGGTGCAGTAAGTTAATTTCTGATAAAAATCAATAACTTAAACAAAAAGGGGACAGACTATGGAAAAACTGACTATCAGACTTGAATGTGAAAAAGACTACAGAGCAGTAGAAGAGTTGACCCGAGAAGCATTCTGGAATGTGTACGTACCCGGAGCAACAGAACACTACTTTGTTCATACGATGAGAAGTCATCCCGATTTTATTCCCGAGCTTGCTTTTGTAGCGGAGCTTGACGGAGAGATAATTGGGAACATCATGTACACGAAGGCATGGCTTGAAGACGAAACGGGTGAAAGACGCGAGATACTGTCATTCGGTCCGCTTTGTGTAGCACCGAAGTATCAGAGAAAAAAGATTGGTAAACAGCTTATCGAGCATTCTTTTGACGTGGCGCGGAAGATGGGTTATGATGTGAATATAAATTTCGGTAATCCCGGAAATTATGTCAGCCGCGGATTTGTAAGCTGCAAAAAGAAGAACGTCAGCTTTGTGGTTCCCGGGAATTATCCTACAGCATTGCTCGTTTGCGAGCTTGTTCCGGGGGCGCTTGACGGTAAAAAGTGGATGTATATCCCGTCAAGTGCCGCGGATTGCTGTGATGACGTAGCCGCAGTCGCAGCCTTCGACGCTACGTTTCAGCCTAAAGAAAAAAAGTGGATGCCGAGCCAGGAGGAGTTTTACATTTACAGAAACTCATCTGTTGTGAGATAAAAGTATAAAAAAGCAACAGTGCTGTCACGCGACAGCACTGTTGTTTTTTAGTTTAACTGCTTCTTAC
>JAZUBG010000120.1:0-3555 GCA_045638405.1 Eubacteriales bacterium
TGTTCTGACAGCCCTTGCAGGACGCTGCCTTTGCCGTATGCTCGAAGGTAAGAAGCTCGCTGAGAGAAAGAAGCGTGGTCTTCTTCAGCTTCATCGCACGGATTGCCGCGCCGTACGCGCCCATAAGTCCCGCGATAGCAGGTCTTACCACGTTACGGCCAAGCTCTCTCTCAAAGGCTCTGAGAACAGCATCGTTCATAAAGGTTCCGCCCTGCACCACAACGTGCTCACCAAGGTCCTCGGGACCCGAAGCGCGGATAACCTTGTAGATAGCGTTCTTTACAACGGAAACGGAAAGTCCCGCGGAAATATCCTCAGCAGTAGCGCCGTCCTTCTGGGACTGCTTAACGGAGGAATTCATAAATACGGTACAACGGCTGCCTAAGTTTACGGGATTCTCTGCGTAAAGCGCAAGACGTGCAAACTCAGCGGAGGTATATCCCATGGACTTTGCAAAGGTCTCGATAAAGGAGCCGCAACCGGATGAGCAAGCCTCGTTCAGCATGATGCTGTCGATAGCACCGTTTTTGATCTTGAAACACTTGATGTCCTGACCGCCAATGTCAAGGATAAAGTCAACCTCAGGCATAAAGTGGCGAGCCGCAGTGTAGTGAGCAACAGTCTCAACGAGACCGATGTCAACACCGTACGCATTTTTGATAAGCTCCTCGCCATAGCCCGTTACTGCCGTACCGCAGATCTCGATCTTATCACCGCACAGCTCGTATATCTTGATAAGCTGCTCGCGTACGACCTCAACGGGGTTACCCTTGTTTGAAGAGTAGTATGTATAAAGTATCTCACGGTTTTCCGAGAGAAGTACAAGCTTCGTCGTCGTGGATCCGCAGTCGATACCGATATAAGCCTTACCTGTGTAGCTTGCGGGATCAACGGTTTTTACGGAAGCCTCGGCGTGACGGGAAGCGAATATGTCATATTCGTCAGCGGAAGTAAACAAAGGAGAGAGAGTTGCGGTAGCACTTCTCACGGTCTCGCATGAGTCGATCTTACGAACAATCTCGCTGAGTGTCAGCTCACATCCGCCCTTCTCGGCAAAGAAAGACGTACCGTATGCGACGGAGTGAGAGGAATATTCGGGAAGAACGGCAAGCGTCTCGTCAAGGCCGAGAGTTTCTCTGAAACGGATGCGGAGTCCCTCGCAGAATGTGAGAGGACCTCCGAGGAATAATACGTGTCCGCCTATCTTACGTCCCTGAGCAAGACCCGCGATGGTCTGATTCACCACAGCCTGATAAATGCTCGCCGCAATATCCTCGTGACGCGCACCCTGATTGAGAAGGGGCTGAATATCGGTCTTCGCAAACACACCGCAGCGGGACGCGATGGGATAAATTCTTTTCGCCTTAAGGCTCAGCTCGTCAAGCTCGTCTGCGGTAATGCCGAGAAGAGTTGCCATCTGGTCGATAAACGCTCCCGTACCGCCGGCACAGGTACCGTTCATTCTCTCGTCGATACCGCTGCCGAAGAAAATGATCTTCGCATCCTCTCCTCCAAGCTCAATGACCGCCTCGGTCTCGGGGTGAAGTCTCTTGACAAGCTCGGTTGTCGCGGCAACCTCCTGAATAAAGGGGATCCCCGCAGCTTCGGCAACACCGAGTCCGGCAGAGCCGGAGATCGCGCACTTTACCGTAACGTCACCGAGAGTCTTCATCATCTCAGTGATCATCTCGGAGGTCTTCGCACGTACTCTCGACATATGACGCTCGTATTTTGAATAAACGATCTCTCCACCGCTCACAGCTGTAAGCTTCGCCGTGGTACTTCCAATGTCAATTCCAAGAGTAAGCATCTTATTTACTGCCATTTTTTCCTCCTGCCCGTCACACCATATCACCCATTATACGGTTGATCTTTCCGATAATTCTAACGTACTGTTTCGCATCATCCTCACCGAGAAGGCTGAGGATATGACTGATGTCCCCTGTCAGAGCTTCTTTTTTTGATTCCACAAGAGCTCTGCCCTCGTCGGAGACGTAGATATGTATCTTTCGTCTGTCACCGGCATCGGTAACTCTCGAAACCAGACCCTTTTTCTGAAGTCCGGCAATAACTGCTGATATTCTGGGAGTCGTCATACCAAGCATCTCACAAAGTTCTCCGGGACAAGCACCGTTTTCTCTGTAGCAAAGATATGTAAGAATACTCATTTCACCGTGGGAAAAATCCTCAAGATCACGTCTGTATCTGAGACGGGCATCGTCACAAAGCTCACTCAGTAGTTGAACTGCAAGCAAATTATAATCAGTCATAGTACACCTAAAATCCTTAACAATAGTAAATTTTAACACTGTTAAAGATTATATACTTAACCCCGTTAAAAGTCAATGATGTAATTTCTGAAATTTAAGGGTGTTAGAAATTACTTTTTGTGCATGATGCAGAATGGATAATCCAAACGTAGCATACCGTTCAAAACCGCAAAGATTTCAGACAATCAGTTGAGATTATCGCATTTATATGGTATAATGCTAACAGAAGGAGGTGTTTGCCGTGACAAACAAGAAACATGAATTTGATGAGCTTCAGTTTTTTGCAAAAGTGAAAAATTGTCCCGCCATGTTCATGGGCAAGAAGTCCTTATTGTCTTTTAAGGATCAGTTATTCGGTATGGGATACGCTTTTTGTTACTGCTGTGAAGAATCTCCGTTTAAGTATTTTAATATGTTCACAAAATTGTATCAGGATGAGGTCATCAAAGACGGAAACGGTTATGCTGCTTGGTGGAATCATATGTTGTATATAAGCGGTAATTTCGACGACCTTGCATTTGATCTGTTCTTCAAAAGTTTTGAACAGTATTTGCATGACGTACATGACGTAAGCTTACCTGAATTACCATAAAATTGTTTGAGTGCAAAGTGGTGCTGTCGCACTAAGATAAAAATACACAAAAAAATTGTAGGGGGCGGCGCGACTGTTTGCAGATACAAACAGGGACGCCCCGTTTCGGTGGAGTAAGATATATTTTATGTCTGTGATCCTCCGTTTCGGGACGTCGGGGCGCCGTCCCCTACCTGATTCTGTGTCAGTAGCGTGAGGTGATAGAGGTACCGTGCAGATTTAACCGTATGTTGTGGGAGGCGCATAAAAGTATCGTACATATAAATCCCCATTTGCAGTTTGCGGCATACTCTTCTCGAAAAGCACTCAAAAAGCAGAAAAAACGCAATATTTACGGGATAAATTCAATATCATCGTTGACATACATAAGAAAATATATTATAATAGAAATAGTTTATATACTCGATGAGTATACCCTCACGAGAATGGAACACCGTTTTTTGTGTGTTTCAGAGAAAGGATATATAAGATTATGGATACAAACAGAATCACAGAACTGCAGGAAATTGCAAGACGTGTTCGCGTCGGCATCATCGAAGCAGTACACTCCGCAGCCAGCGGACATCCCGGCGGATCTCTTTCCATCGCTGACGTAGTTACATACCTCTACTACGAAAAGATGAACGTTGATCCTAAGAATCCCGACGACCCGAACCGCGACAGACTCGTTCTCTCCAAGGGTCACTGCGCTCC
>JAZUBG010000121.1:0-21686 GCA_045638405.1 Eubacteriales bacterium
CCGTTCCAGATCGACGGTAACTTCGGCGGATGTGCCGCAGTCGCTGAAATGGTCCTCCAGAGCCATGAAGGATTTATTTCACTTCTTCCCGCACTCAGCGAAGTGTTGAAGGACGGATATTTTGAAAATCTCTGCGCTCGCGGCGGTTACACCGTTTCTGCCGAGTGGAAGGATTTGAAAATTACGTCCTTTACTGTAAACTCCGACATTGCAGAAACTGCCGAAGTAGAGCTTCCGGATACTCAGAAGGATGCTGTGTTCACACTTCCTTGCGGTTGCGAGTTCAAGGCAAATGACGGTATGATCACTGTTCCTTGCGGAAAGACGCTGACTATCAAATAATGATTGAGGAATAACATTATGATAAAACTACCTAAGATATTTCAGAGCGGCATGATATTGCAGCGTGATGTCCCCGTGAAGATTTGGGGCGAGGCTGACTATCCCGTAACCGTTTCTATTGATATGCACTCAGCGGTGGATTTCGCCCGTGACGGTAAGTTTACGCTTTCCATTCCTCCTCATGAGGCAGGTGGCCCTTACACCATGTTCATTGAGTGTGCAGGTGAGATAACGAAGCTTCACGACATTTACTTCGGTGACGTGTTCCTTGCGGCAGGTCAGTCCAATATGGGTATGCCTATTGACGAGACGGGAGAAACTCTCGACGAATGTGACGGAGTTATCCGTATTTTCACTCCCGACAGAATCTGGGATGAGATCGATATGCGCCGTCCTGAAACGGATGACAGATGGATAGATATTTCGATGGAAAACGCACACGGTATCTCCGCTGCCGCATCTCATTTTGCCATAGATATTGCAAATAAATACGGCATTCCCGTAGGTATTGTTTCCTGTAATCAGGGCGCATCATCGATCAGATCGTGGATATCCCCTGAGACAGTTGCAAGCGATCCCATCTTTGCCCCCGAAACCAAGTGGCATAGCGATTGCGACATTTTCAGTTTTATAAATACTCCAAGTGAGCAGTATTCGGAAAGACTTGTCCCCATAGCTCCTTATACCGTTAAAGCAGTACTTTGGTATCAGGGAGAGAGTGACGCAGATACACCTATCGCTTACTCATATAAACATCTCTTTGAGCTTCTCGTGAACGATTGGAGACGTTTGTGGGATAACTCTGACCTTCCTTTTATTACGACCCAGATAACTTATCACACTGTAGAATTTCATTCTCAGATATGGGAGATACTCCGCGAACAGCAGCTTGCCGCTTCGGAGGAAGGGCACAATATTGGCATGATCACCATCGGAGATGCAGGTGCTTACGGACCTATTCATCCAACAGAAAAGAAGGTAGTAGGTAAACGCCTTGCGCTTTACGCTATGGGTATGCTTTACGGTGAAAATATTCTTTACCGTCCTCCCGTTTGCCGTAAGGCAAAGCTTGAAAACAGTAAAATTATTCTCACTTTCTCAGATGCCGGAGAAGGACTCTATGAAACCAAACCTCTTGAGTTTTATCTTTTCAGTGCTGACGGACTTATCCGTAAGGCTAAGTATGAAATTTCAGGAGAAAATATAATTCTTGATGCGGAAGGATTTGATGCACTCGAAGTACGTTTCTGTTTTGCACCCGATCTCCCCGTATGGCTTTATTCATCAGCAGGACTTCCCTCGTCTCCGTTCAGAATCAAAATTGAAAGAGTATAACTAGCGAGAAAATAGTATGATCAAACTTCCTAAAATATTTCAAAGCGGCATGATACTTCAGCGTGGTGAGCCTGTCAGAATCTGGGGCGAAGCCGATCATCCGGTTACTGTTTCCATTGATATGCACTCAGCGGTTGATTTTGACCGCGACGGTAAGTTTTATCTTGAGATTCCTCCTCATGAAGCAGGGGGCCCTTACACCATGTTTATCGAGTGCGGTGGTGAGGTTACGAAACTGCATGATATTTACTTCGGTGACGTTTTCCTTGCAAGCGGTCAGTCCAATATGGCTCTTACTCTTTCAGAAACAGGTCAACAGCTTGACGAGTGCGACGGTGTGGTTCGTATGTACTCCGTTTCAGGTGACAGCGAGAATGGAAGAAGCTTTGACGGACGTGACGTTTGGATGCCTATATCTCAGGAAATGGCAAGTTATATTGCTGCTGGTCCTTCGCATTTTGCACTTGAGATAGCCGCTACACAGAAGATTCCCGTCGGTATCATATCCTGCAGCAGTGGTGGCTCAAGCATTCGTTCATGGCTCTCACCCGAGACAGTTGCGGCTGAACCCATGTTCGGTTGTCATACTATCTGGCATTTTGAGGTGTACAGATATGAGTTCAATATGGCTTCATATCTCTATAAGCAGAAGCTTCTTACTATAGCACCATATAATATAAAGGCTGTTATTTGGTACCAGGGAGAGAGCGACGTTGCAGATAATTCGGCTTATTCCTATGCGCATCTCTTTGATCTGCTTATGTCAGACTGGAGAAAGCTGTTCAAGTCAGAGGGACTTCAGTTTATATTTGCACAGATTAGCTATGGCCCTCCGAGAAGAGATCATGAAGTGTGGAATATTGTCCGTGAGCAGCAGCTTATGCTCCATCTTGCTGACAACGGTGCACACATGATAACCACAGGTGACGTTGGTGATCATAATGACCTGCATCCCAAAGATAAGAAAACTGTGGGTCATAGGTTCGCTCTTGCGGTACGTGGCATCATATACGGTGAGGATGTTGAGTACAGACCTCCCGTATGTATAGGTATGACTGTTGAAAACAATGTAGCAATTCTTAAATTTGCCGATGTCGGTGACGGACTTTATGCAGATGCTCCCTTAACTTTCAAGGGACTAAGTGCTAAGGGACATCCGTTCACGGGCGAATATGAGATCAGCGGAGACACCGTACGTGTTTGGTGTGACGGAATTATACCGGCGGTTGTAACGTTCTGCTTTGAAAATGACGTAGAGGTTCACCTCTATTCATCAAGCGGACTCCCCGCATCCCCATTCAGAATCGCAGTTCCCGAATCTCTCGCAATAGGTGACTAATAAAGGTAGGGGCTAACCATGATTAAACTTAATAAACTTTTTCGCGACGGAATGATACTTCAGCAGGGGGTTCCCGTTAAAATATGGGGTGAAGCTGATTATCCGGTAACGGTTTCCGTTGATATGCATTCAGCGGTGGATTATGCCCGTAACGGCAAATTCTCGCTTACACTTCCGGCACATGATGCAGGCGGCCCATACACAATGTTCGTTGAGTGTGCAGGTGAAGTTTCAAAGATTCATGACGTATACTTTGGCGAAGTTTTCCTTGCAGGCGGACAGTCCAATATGGCTATGACTCTGGAGGATCTTTATCAGCCACTTGACTCTGCTGAGTATCCTGTCAGAATATTCACGACCGATCGTGAGTGGGAATATTCACGCCGTCCGGAGACCGATGAAAGATGGATCGAAATATCAGAAGAAAATAAACACGGTATTTCTGCTACCGCTTCACACTTTGCGATCGCTCTCTCAAATAAGCTTAAGGTACCGGTAGGTATCATCAGCTGTAACCAGGGTGCATCGGTCATCCGCGCATGGATGTCTCCCGACGTGACATCCGATAATCCCATTTTCAATGAAGGAACAAAATGGCATCCCGATGCGGATAGCGACGATTTCCCATTCAACAGGACAAATTATCTGTATCTTGAAAGACTTCAGCACCTCCATCCGTATACCATTAAAGGCGTTATCTGGTATCAGGGAGAGAGTGACTCTGAGCTTAATATGGCTCCCCGTTACAGAGATCTCTTTGAAATGATGGTTTCCGATTGGAGAAGTAAATGGGAAAGGGAAGATCTTCCTTTTATCACAGTTCAGCTTGCAAACTGCAGAGTATCTGATATTGAGAGCTTTGCTCTTGTCAGAGAATGTCAGCTTATGGCGGCAGATACTATTCCGAACGTCGGAATGGTAACTATCGGTGACATCGGTGACGTAGATGATATTCATCCGAAGGACAAAAAGACACTTGGCGAACGTCTCGCGCTTTATGCGAGAGGTATGATCTACGGTGAAGAGGTTACATACCGTCCTCCCGTATGCCGTGAAGCTTCTTTTGACGGTGAAAAAGTAACCTTGAAGTTCTCCGATGCCGGAGAGGGACTTTACGAAACAAAAAAACATAAGTTCCTTGCAGTTTACGATGATGGAGCTGAAAGAGAAGTTCCTTATGAGATCTGCGGTGACTCTGTAAAGCTTAATTGTGACGGAAAAGCTCCCGCTGAGATATGTTTCTGCTTTGATAACGAAAGCCCGGTATTCCTTTATTCTTCTGTAGGTCTTCCCGTGTCTCCTTTCAGAATAAAACTTTAAAATAATTCGGGAAATTTACGAAAAGCTCTTTCATTTTTCGGCAAAGTATAGTATCATATAGTAAACAAGCTTTTTTAGACAGAAAAGTACATTTTCATTCTCGAGAGGAGATTATCATGAGCTACAAACTTGACAAAATTTTCTGCGAAAACGTCGTTCTTCCCGCAGACGTACCCGTTCGTATCTGGGGTGAAGCCGACTGTCCCGTTACAGTATCCGTTGACTATCACAGCGGTGTTTGCTTTGCTTTTGACGGTAAGTTCTCTCTTACCATCGAGCCTCACAAGGCAGGCGGACCTTACACCATGTTCGTTGAATCTGAAGGAATCGTAACCAAGATCCCCAACGTTTACTTCGGTGACGCGGATCCCAAAATTTTTGAATAAAATATCAGGCACACCGCGTACACTAAAGTGAATCTTTTGTGTATCTTTCGGTGTGCCTCGTTTTTTACATAATTGAAAGGTTAAATATTATGATTGATAAAAGATTACTTGAAGAGATCCTCGGTATCGCAGTATCGACAGGTGCCGACTTTGCCGAAGTGTACTCAGAGCGTACACGAAACGGATCTATCAGACTTCTTGACAGTGCTATTGAATCCATCGGAGACAATGTGGTTTCAGGTGTGGGAATCAGAGCTTTTCTTGGTACGAAGACAGTATACGCATCCACGTCTGACGTATCAAGAGACTCTCTTATACGATGTGCACGCAGTGTTGCCGCGGCGATCGGTGAAGGGAATATTACAGGGAGCATCAGACTGACCGAGAAGATTTACCCTAACGTTCATCCCGTAAGCATCGTACCTTCAAGTGCCGATACTAAGCTTAAGTGTGAGCTTCTTAAGGAAGCTTGCTCTGCCGCACGTGAATACGACTCACGTATCGTTCAGGCTATGGGTATGCTTCTCACCGTTGACCATACCATTCAGATCGCCAATACAGAAGGACTTCTGACTTCAGACCGTCACATCCGTACGCGTATGGCGGTAAACACAACTGCCGCTGACGGAAGTGAGATGCAGTCGGGTAGCTTCGCTCCCGGACGCGGTATGGGACTTGAAACCTTTGATCTGTTCCTGCCCCGTGAGATCGGCAAGACTTCTGCCAAGCAGGCAATAACCAATCTTACAGCAGTTCCTTGCCCAGCAGGAAAGATGACGGTTGCCATTGAAAACGGATTTGGCGGAGTAATCTTCCACGAAGCTTGCGGACATTCTCTTGAAGCAACTTCCGTTGGCACGGGTACGTCACAGATGTGCGGTAAACTCGGACAGAAGATCGCGGGAGACAAGGTTACGGCAATAGATGACGGCACTATCCCGGGAGCGTGGGGGAGTGTAAACATTGACGACGAGGGTAATCCCACAAAGCGCAACGTTCTTATCGAAAACGGTGTTCTCAAGTCATACATGGTTGACCGCCTCGGAAGCCGCAGACTCGGACTTCCCATGACGGGTAACAGCCGCAGACAAGATTATACCTATGAGCCAACCTCACGTATGACCAATACCTTTATCGACAACGGTCCCGATAAAAATGAAGACATTATCGCATCCATTGAGTATGGACTCTACGCCAAGAGCATGGGCGGAGGAAGCGTAAATCCTCTGACAGGCGCGTTCAACTTCGCTGTTAGTGAAGGATATATAGTCAGAAACGGAAAGATATGTGAAGCAGTAAGAGGCGCGTCTCTCATCGGTACGGGCGCAGAGATCCTTATGAACATTGATATGGTAGGACAGAATCTTGCAACAGGACAGGGTATGTGCGGAAGCTCAAGCGGTTCTGTTCCCACAGACGTAGGTCAGCCCCTTATCAGAGTAAGTGAGATTACAGTAGGAGGTAGCAAATAATGAATTTTGAACTTCTGAAAGAAGCAATCGAAAAACGTGCGGATGAACTTGGTGTTACCGAATACGAGATCTATTACGAAAGCTCCGCAAAAGCATCTGCAGAGACTTTAAATCACGAGATCAGCTCTCTCAGCTCAAGTGAGGCGGGCGGTATCTGTTTCAGATGTTCGGTAGACGGTAAGATGGGTTACGCTTCAACTCAACTTTTAGAAGCTGAAGAAGCCGCTGAGTTGGTTGAAAGAGCACTTGAAAACGGACGTGCCACTGAAAAAGTCGATACTGTGGGAATCTTTGCAGGGTCTGCGGAATATGGCAGTCCGAGTGTGGAGAAGTTTGTTCCTCTTACCCCCGATGAACTGAAAAATACCGCTCTTTCCATTGAGAAAGAGATTTACGCGGCTGACGACAGAGTAACTGAAGGTACTCAATCACAGGTTGAAAGTATATGTGAAACTGTTCGCATCGTAAACTCTCACGGACTTGATCTTTCAAATAAATCGGGCATTAACATTGTTCTCGCGGCTCCCGTGGTTGAAGATAAAGGTGAGCATCAGGACGATTATATTATTAAAGAATATGGTAAGATGTCCGACAGTGAGCTTGCCTCAACAGTTGTAGAAGGAGCACTTGCCAAGATCGGCGCCGATACCGTTCCAACGGGTAAATATAATATCGTTTTCGACGCAGTTCAGATGCGCACCATCCTCGGAGTATTTGTAGGTGCATTCTCAGCCAAGACCGCACAGGCAGGAATGTCTCGCCTTGCAGGAAAAGAGGGCGAGAAGATCGCCGCTGATATTATAAACATTACCGATGATCCCATGAGAGAAGGAACACCAATGCAGACTTATTTTGATGCCGAGGGTGTTGCCGTATTCCGCAAGGATGTTGTCCGTGATGGAATTCTTCTGACTCTTCTTCATAACAGAGAAACTGCCTCGAAGGCAGGGGGCGAAACTACAGGTAACGCAAGCAAGGCAAGCTATTCGTCTCCCATCGATGTAAGAGCGCATACCTTCTGTATCGAAGCGGGGACTTACAGTGAATGCGAACTTCTAAAACTTGCCGATAACGGTATTTATATCAACGAAGTCAAAGGACTTCATGCGGGAGCAAATCCCGTAACGGGTGACTTCTCCATTGAAAGTGCCGGTTTTCTTATTGAAAACGGTGTGAAGACCGCACCGGTAAAATCCTTCACCGTAGCAGGTAACTTCTTTGAGCTTCTACGTGAGATAACTGCACTCTCAGATAAAGTTGATGTAGGTTTTTCAGGAATCGGATCACCTGCAGTATTCGTTAAGAATATGAGTGTTGCAGGAAAATAAACTCTAAAAGTTAAGGGTAGACTTGATGGTTCAAGTCTACCCTTGAGTATTGTAATGACTTATTTTCTCAGTTCACCGGGTTCAAGACCGAGGCACTTTTCAAGAGACGCCTTGCAAGCAGCTGCATTTGCTTTGGAGGAGTCTTTGCTGTCACCCTTGGCAAGAATGTAGAACTTGATCTTAGGCTCAGTACCGGAGGGACGGGCAACAACAACGTTTCCGCCTTCGGTCATGAAGTAGAGAACGTTGGACTTGGGAAGCCCCGTAGGCTCTACCTTGCCTGTAACTACGTCAAGAGAAGTCTCAGCCTGATAGTCACGGAAGTTAACTACCTTCTCGCCGCCAAGTTCAGAGGGAACAGTTTCTCTGAGGGCATTCATCATGCCTGCGATCGCAGCCTTACCCTCAAGACCTTCCTTGTAGATCTCAGCAGAGTCCTCAGTATAATAACCGTACTTGTCATAGAGGGAATCCATAGCATCAATGAGAGTCATACCCTTAAGGCTGTAGTATGCTGCCATCTCACAAATGAGCATACAGGCAACGATGGAATCCTTATCTCTTGCATAAAGTCCCTTCATGTAGCCGTAGCTTTCCTCGTATCCGAGAAGGAAAGTGCCCGTACCCTTTTCCTCGTGTGTACGGATAACCTCTGCGATAAACTTAAATCCTGTGAGAACGTTGTGAAGCTCAACTCCGAAGTGACGGCAGATAGCGCTTGCCATTTCACTTGTAACTATAGTCTTAACGGCGTATGCGTCAGCGGGGAGCTTATCCTGCTCTTTGAGGGCTGTGAAGATATAATCAAGGAGGAGTGAACCCATCTGGTTACCGGTAATACATTCAAACTCGCCTGATTTGTTACGTGCCATGATACCAACACGGTCAGCATCAGGGTCAGTTGCAATGATAAGATCGCTTCCTACCTTCTCGGCAAGCTCGATGCCTAATTTAAAGGATGCGGGATATTCGGGATTGGGTTTGTCAAGGCCGGGAAAATCACCGTTAGCTTCCATCTGCTCGTCAACTGTGTAGATGTGCTTGAGACCGATACGGCGCATGATAGCGGGAGCGTGCTTTGCACCTGCACCGAAAAGGGGAGTGTATACTACTTTAAGCCCGTCGGACGCCTTTGCCACAACGTCGGGATATACAGTTTCACTTGCAACGTTGTTAAGGAATGCTTCGTCAAGTTCCGGACCTACGATGTTGATAAGCTCTTTTTTTGCATCAGCGGGAGTGGGAACATCGGTGAGAATATCAGCGCTTGCAATAAGAGCTGATACCTTATCTGCGTTTTCCTTGGTAGGCTGAGAGCCGTCCTCCCAATAAAGCTTATATCCGTTATAAGCACTGGGATTGTGAGAAGCGGTAACGTTGATACCTGCGATACATCCGAGATGTCTTACACCGAAGGAAAGCTCAGGAGTAGGACGAATATCGTCGTAAAGGTAAACTTTGATACCGTGTGCGGAGAGTACCTCAGCACTTCTGCGTGCGAACGCATCGGAATTGTTTCTGCTGTCTCTGCCGATGATAACGCCTCTTGCCTTTGCCTCATCTCCGAGTGAGTCGATAAGTCTTGCTACACCTTCAGTAGCGTGGGCAACAGTGTAGGTGTTCATCATAGACGTACCTGCGCCCATTTTTGCGCGCAGACCGCCCGTTCCGAATTCCATATATGATGAGAAACGGAATTCAATTTCTTTTTCGTCTGACTGGATTGAAATAAGCTCTTTCTTTGAAGCTTCGTCAATAATAGGAGATGTAAGCCAAGCCTTGTAACTTTCCATGTAGTTCATTTCCGTGATATTCCTTTCGTAAATTGATTTTTGTATTGTCCGAGTATAATATGCGCAGGGTATTTTCCGTTGAGAAAATATTTTAACACAGACAGGGAATTACTGTCTGAAGTAAAACAAATGTGGTGATCAAAATGATCTGACTCAAGAGACTCAGTCGTAGTGACTCTGATAATATCACAGCCGATTTCATTTACCGCAGTACATAGCGGGATAAAATCCTTTTGTTTTACGGAGGGTAAATAAGCTTCAAGCACATTACCTCTTGTATTGGTTTCGCCTCCCGTAACGAGAGCAAGGGACTGTACTGCGTCTTCTCCGCTTATAACTTTTGTAACTGCCGCGATCTTAAGCTCATACTTGATAAGCATACTTCTGAAAGGCATCAAGAGGCCGTCTGAAGAGCTTTCAAGCGGCATGATACACGAATCGGCTCTGTCGTAATAAACGTCCTCACATGCACTCTTGAAGTCGTGAGAATATATTGCACGAAGACCTTGATATTCCCTCGCGAATACTTCATATGCCTTATCGGTCAGTGGATTTCTGACGTAGACAGTAATAGCAGGAGACAGACTTGAAGTCTCATTGTCTTCGGATTTGGAAATTTGAGACAACTCCTTGCAAAATTTCGTAAACAGTGACAACGTGTAGTTTTCACCGCTGACAGACACAAAAAACTCATGAGCTTCAGTGGGAGTTGTGATCTTTTCGTTTTCATAAGCCAGCTTAGCCGCTTCATAGATAATAGCATTTTCTATGTGCCTGTTGCTGTCTTTATTCTCAGATAGCCAACTAAAATTATCTCTGACGGTTTGCACCTTACGGATCTCCATAAATTAAAGAAGTCCGAGAATCTCGTATGAACCGCCTATCAGTCTCAGAAGTTCATCAGAATCAAGCTTTCTTTGACTGAGAAGGGAAAGGTCGTAGATCTGACGAGCCATTTTTTCAGCAAGTTCAGGATCATCAGCACATTTTCCTTCAAGTTTGCCGATTAGAGGTGATGATAAGTTTACGGTAAGAGTGGATTTCAGGTCATTCATGGGGAATCCCATACCGTCCATACCATTCATGGCATAAAGGCGCATCATGTCTTCAATTCTGCGTGTTTCTTCCGAAACGTTGAGGACGGCGGGAGTAGACGTATCCTTGAATCGGTCAAACTTAACTTCAACCTTTTCACCTGCAACCTTTTTGAATACCTCTGCAACAGCTTCGACCTCACGGATCTCGCCATCATCACGAAGAAGCTCTGCGATCTCAGAGTCTACTCTGAGGAATTTTACGCCATCGTTTGCCATTTCAACAGACGTGATATACTGAGTGTCGATTATCTTGTCAAGGAGAACTACCTCTATACCCTCTGCGGCAAGCATGGAGATATACTTTGACTGAGCTGTTTTGTCAGTTGTATAATAAATCTTTTTATCATGCTTTTCTTTAGCTGCTTCAAGATATTCGTCAAGTGTTACGAAACCACCTGAACATTTTTCGTAAAGCACCGCACTTTTAACTCTGTCAGCAAATTTTGTATCTCGCATGCAACCATATTCAACAAAGGTCTTAAGATCACGCCACAGAGACTCGTAATTTTCTCTGTCGGAATTAAACATTCCCGTCAGTTTGTCAGCAACCTTCTTGGTTATGTGAGCGGAGATCTTAGATACGTAACCGCTGTTCTGCAGATAGCTTCTTGAAACGTTGAGAGGAAGCTCAGGACAATCAAGAACACCCTTGAGCATGAGGAGATATTCCGGAATAACTTCCTTAATGTTGTCTGCAACGAAAACCTGATTGTAGTAAAGTTTAACCTGACCTTCGAGACTCTCAAACTCACCTCTGATACGGGGAAAATAAAGTATTCCCTTGAAATTGAGCGGATAATCAGCTTTAAGGTGAATATGGAAGAGAGGCTCCTTGAAGTCGTGGAAAACCTTCTGATAAAATTCTTTGTATTCCTCGTCTGTACATTCGGAAGGATTCTTCTGCCAAAGAGGAGCAGTATCGTTTACAGGCTTAGCTTCACCGTCATTTTCCTCATCAGCCGCATTTCCAAAGTATATCTCAACGGGCATGAATGCGCAGTATTTTGCGAGAGTTTCCTTCAACTTATATTCTGAAAGAAATTCTGAACCTTCGTCGTTAATGTGCATAATGATAGCCGTACCACGCTCACCGATTAGATCAGCGTAATCAGCGTAATCTGTTGTTATGTCAAACTGACCGTCGTCACCGCAGGTCCACTTGACAGCAGAAGCGCCTGTATATGACTTTGTGATAACGTCAACGGTATCGCTGACCATAAAGGAAGAGTAGAAGCCGAGACCGAAGTGACCGATGATTCCGCTTGAAGCGGCGGATTCTTCGCTGCCTTCATATTTGTTTATGAAATCGAGAGCACCGGAAAGCGCGATCTGGCATATATAACGTCTGAGCTCGTCCTCGCTCATACCGATACCGTCATCGGTAACTGTAATGGTCTTGGCGTCAGTGTTGAGAATAACTCTGATCTTGCCGGGCTCGTCAGTCACGTCTTTTGCTTCTCCGAGGGAGATAAGACGTCTCAACTTTGTAACTGCATCGCACGCATTAGATACGATCTCTCTTAAAAAAATCTCTTTTTCGGAATAGAGCCACTTCTTGATGATAGGAAAAATATGTTCAAGCTCTATGCTGATACCACCGTGTTCGGTGAAATTTGCCATTGGGACAGACCTCTTTTCTGTGTTGAACTGATTTGTACGATATTTCTTCTTTAATTATATAACCAAAGGGAGTTTTTGTCAAGATTTACGGAGTATTTTTGCTTCACAAGCTGCAGATACTGTTAATATCGACCAAGAATTGTGTAATAAGTCTGCAAATTGACACATTGATTTGTAAAAAGCGTGAATTTATCAATAAATCTCGGCGAATTTTTATTCAAAGAGGTAAAATTAAAAAAACTTACCAAAAACTATTGTAAAATTATAGATTTTAGTTTATAATATATATTCGAGGGAAGTATGAAATTATGCTTCACCTCATAAAAAAGTTTCCCAAAGAAAAAACATATATTATTTGGAGGATTTACCACTATGTCAGTAAAAGTTGCCATTAACGGTTTCGGTCGTATCGGCCGTCTCGCATTCCGCCAGATGTTCGGCGCAGAGGGTTATGAAGTTGTTGCTATCAACGACCTTACAAAGCCTTCCATGCTCGCTCATCTTCTCAAGTACGACACCGCTCAGGGTCGTTACGACGGTCACACAGTAGAGGCTGATGATGAAGCAGGCACAATCACTGTTGACGGAAAGACTATCAAGATCTCTGCTGAGAAGGACGCTGTTAACTGCCCTTGGGCTGCTAACGAAGTAGACGTAGTTCTCGAGTGCACAGGTTTCTACTGCTCTAAGGACAAGTCTATGGCTCACATCACAGCAGGTGCTAAGAAGGTTGTTATTTCTGCTCCCGCTGGTAACGATCTTAAGACAATCGTATTCGGTACAAACAACGATACTCTCACAGCTGATGACCAGATCATCTCTGCTGCATCTTGCACCACAAACTGCCTTGCTCCCATGGCTAAGGCTCTTAACGATTACGCTCCCATCCAGAGCGGTATCATGACCACTGTTCACGCTTATACAGGTGACCAGATGATCCTCGACGGTCCTCACAGAAAGGGTGACCTCCGCCGTGCACGTGCAGGCGCACAGAACATCGTTCCCAACTCTACCGGTGCTGCTAAGGCTATCGGTCTCGTAATTCCTGAGCTCAACGGTAAGCTTATCGGTTCTGCTCAGAGAGTTCCCACCTGCACAGGTTCTACAACTATCCTCGTTGCAGTTGTTAAGGGTAAGGACGTAACTAAGGACGGTATCAACGCTGCTATGAAGGCTGCTTCCAATGCTTCCTTCGGTTACAACACTGATGAGATCGTTTCTTCCGACGTTATCGGTATCACCTACGGTTCTCTCTTCGATGCAACTCAGACAATGGTTGCTAAGATCGACGACGATACCTACCAGGTACAGGTTGTTTCTTGGTACGACAATGAGAACTCCTACACAAGCCAGATGGTTCGTACAATCAAGTACTTCGCTGAGCTCGCGTAAGTTTTCCGATCAAAACGTATCTTCAGCCGCCGCTTTTTAAGCGGCGGCTTTCTTTTTTATAATTGACATTATCGTAATCTTGTTATATAATATTCTAAGTAAGTTTTTCACTTGAGGTAAAAGATGAACATCGGAATAAATATATCAATGTACAAGCCGTACGAGTTGCAGATTGAACTGTTAAATAAATTTGGAATCAAGCATACCTTTGTCGTTGCTGATCATCCTGAGCTTGATGCAGTCATTAACTCTCTTGGCTCACACGGCATCGCCTGTGACACCCTTCACGCGCCATATGACCTTATTAACGATATGTGGAGTACTGACACACAAAAAGGCGAAACGGTGCTCTCACAGCTCTTTGAAAGCGTTGACAACTGCGCGAAGCATAGTATACCGATAATAATCGTACATCTCTCAAGCGGTAAACCGATGCCTCAGATAAATGCAGTAGGTGAAGAACGTTTCGCAAGACTTTTTAACTACGCAAAAGAAAAAGGCGTTACCGTTGCTATTGAGAATCAGCGTTTTCTCGAAAACTTTTCCTATTTCGTTGATAAATACGATGTGAGCTTTTGTTGGGACTGCGGACATGAGTACGGCTTCAGCAAAGGTATTCGTTTTATGGACCTTTACGGTGACAGATGTGTTGCACTTCATATTCATGATAACAGATGCGGTATTGATACGGATGATCACATGATCCCATTTGACGGGAATATTGATTTTAACGTGGTAGCCGCCAATCTTGTATCAAAAAATTATAGAGGCACTCTTATGCTTGAGCTTGGTAAACCAAGTAAATTTTATAATGATTTAAGTGAGGAAGAATATATCTTCCGAGCAGTATGTGCTGCAAAAAGACTAAATGAAATGGTAGAAAATCTTAGATAAAACAAGAAGCGTAATTCCGGTCTTGGAATTACGCTTCTTGCTTTTTAATTAATTTAAGTTATTATCTCAAACTTAACCGAGCCTTCAATCAGTTCAATGTCGTCTCTCAAGCTGAGAAAAGTGTCATCATCTATCATGTTTACAACAGTGAAATTACCAGAAACGATAAACGTCCATATTTGACTGTCCCCGTAATATATCTTGACTGCTTCCTTGCCGCCGAGAGTACATTGAACATCCCGTCTGTCAGTACCGCAGGTTGCGATACCGCTGTGGTAGTACATATATTCAAGCTTATCTTTAGGGGAGCTTTCGGGAAAAATGATAAAGCCGCGGCGTGTCTCGTTATCGTTAAACTCCTCACATTCCCATCCTTCGGGAACGCGGATGGACATTCTTACGTCATTATCGTTGTAGGTGTATTCCTCAGTTTGTACGGTTTCATGTACCTCGCGATTGTCCTCGATATTATCACGTTCCTTGATCCATCCAAGCTCCGATAGTGTGCTTCTAAGGTCTTCGGGAATATCGTAGAGGTCTCCGTCACTTATTTTCTCAAGACTGTAGATAAATACCTGACCGGGGAAAGACTCCATTACTTCATCATCGCGCTCGATTCTTATAACGTCACCGGTTGTCAGTCCGTCAAAAATTGATTTATCTCCTCTTGTGTACATCTGAATAGGTGATCCGTTTTCGATTATGAGATAACTTCCGCTATTCACAACTACGATTCCCTCAGCGGTAACTTTTGCAATCTCGGTTTCAGCCGATGTTTCCGTTTCATTGTTTTTTTTATCACTTTTTACGTCGGTGTCGCATGACGAAAGAGCAAGCAGACAGATCACACTCAGAATACTGACGAATGTACCGAATAATACGTTTTTCATGTGTCAACCCTCACTTTCTCAAGCTGTCCACCGTTCCGATAAATAACGGTAACCGATGGTTTGTATCAATTATCATATAGACGAACGGTCTGTCAAAGGTTATATTATGGGAAACCGTAGATATACCTTTAAGAGCTACTTCAACTGAGCTTGCCGCACCGGCTTGGGTTCCTTTTTCGTCTACGGTTATGTGTGTTTTATGAAGAACTTTTTCAATTCTAAGAATATCAATATCATTTTCCGTCATCGGAGAAAGGTCAGCTTCATTGGTGAACGCTTTTTTGATTCCGAGTTCACTCAGAACACTCGACAGTTCTGATGAATAGTCGCAGGTGAATTTGGGGATTGAAGAAATTGTATTGTTCTTTTCAGTACTGTCAAACATTTCCTTTATCTTTTCTCCGTCAAGGGACAAAAGAAGTTCATCTATCCTTGTATTTTCCTCAGGTAGCAGAGCAACAAAAGCATATTCCTTTTCGCTGTAGTACTTTATAATTCCTTCAGCTCCGTCTGTTTTGACGTAATCCTCATCAAAGGATTTCATGAACTCTGCATTTTCCTTTTCGCCGTTATTGTCGGTGAATTCTCCCTCAAAAATATTCGTGGTTTTATATATCTCATCCCATATACCATCAAAACTTAACGTATTAACAAGATATAGCATTGCATAAGGGTCGATATTATTTAATATTTCGTCGATCATTCCGTCAGTTTTTTCTTTTACGAATGCGTTGATATCTTTAACAGTACCGTCACTGAAATCGGAGCTGTATGCCGCTGCATCATACCAATCGGCGTTTCGTTGAAGAAAACTACGGCTAACTGAGAAATCTTCGATGTCCCTGAACCAAATTGCGTTTGCAAAATTTACGATACAGTTTTTTTCTTTACTTTTCGGGTAATTACTACTGATGTCAGTAAGGTAACTTGACAGATATAAGTTTAATTCCTCTCTTGTCATCCCAACTGTATTTTCAATTTCGGAAAGTGTCTCTCCGTCGGCACCGTTCATTGCCATAGCAAGGGAGAGCATGATCGACACGGGTGAGAGGAGTACGTTTTTTCCGTTCTTTCTGCTTCCTGAGAGAAGCTCGAGCGCGAAATCAAACACCTTTGACGGATCATCGCCTATATCTGTGTAGGGTTTGTCGTCGGCCGGGGTGATACCACGCATAAGATCTTCTGAAGCTTTAACCGTACTACAGGCAAACAGAGAGAAGCAAGACGAAACTATCAGAGAAAACAGTAAAGTCAAACTTAATATTCTTTTCATAATTTGCCTCCTAATTTTCTATATATAAATTTTACGAAATACTGCTTACGTTACCGATAAACAGGGGAAGGTTGTTCTTTACGTCAATTATCATATAGACGAATGGTCTGTCGAGTATAACTGAAGCAGAGGGCGCACTTTCAGCTTCAACCTGAAGGGAAGTGGCAGCACCCGCCTTTGTGCCAAGCTCGTCAACTTCAATAAAAGTCTTGTGAACAGCGGAGCTCACGTAAAGGTTTCCAATGGAAGACTCACCAAGCTTTGAAAGATCTGCACTGCTGTTGAATGCATCATGTATACCCATGTCCGAAAGAATTTTTTTCAGTTCTGTGCTGAACTCAACCTTAAACTTAGGTATACTTGTAACGGTTTTTTCACCGGTTTTACTCTTTAAAAGACCGTCGATCTTATCGCTGTCAAGTGATTTGATATAATCGTCAATATTTACGTTTTCGTCAGGGAGAAGAGCTGCGAATGCGTAGTCCCGTCCTTTGTAATACTTCATAAATCCCGTAGAGTCGTCGTCCTGAAGGTACTGATGCTCATTTCCGTACATAAACTCAACGTTCTGTTTTTCACCGTTTACAGACTTGAATTCACCTTCTCTGACATCATATTCACTATACTGATTTTCCCATTCTGCATCGAAAGTAAGGGCATTGATAAGAAACATTACGGTTGATTCGTTGATGTCGTCAATAACACCGGGGATCATTCCGTCTGTTTTTTCATTAACCCAATTATTGATGTCGCTTACTGTGGATTTGTTAAAGGGAGACTTGTAAATATCCGCACTGAAATAATCGGCGTTGGTCTGAAGGAAAGTATCGTTTACTTTGAATGACTCAGCATCTCTGAACCAAACAGAATTTGCAATCTTCATCTTGCAGTAGTCGGTCTCGGGCAGAGCTGACATATAAGATTTAACGAAAAGGTTCATTTCTTCATTTGTCATCCCGAGTGTTTCTTCCAGTTCAGTCAAAGTTTTGCCGTCTGCACCGTTAGTAAGCATAGCAAGGGCAAAGAATACGGAAAGCGGAGAGATCAAGGTGTTATCTCCGTCTTCGTGTGTTTTGGAAAAAAGATCCGCAGAGAAACCGTAGTAATGTGCCTTGTCGCTGTCGGTAAGGTCACGTACGGATACGTTTGAGGGTTTAAATCCTTCGCTTAAGCTTTCGCTTTTACCCGTTATCTGACTATCGCTCGGGTCAGACATAATAGTGTCAATGGCGGTTTCCGTGTTATTCTTCTTCTTTGAAGTTTTCGAGTTCTCTTTTTCTGCGCATCCGAAGAGAACACTGCAAGCCGAGAAGAGAAGTGTTAAAGTTAAAATAACTGATAATAATTTTTTCATGATTACCTCCTATATTACTTTGTCGGGTCTGTGACAGTGCCGATAAACATTGGAATTGAGTTTTCACAGTCGATTACCATGTAGATGAAAGGTCTGTTGAGGTAAACTTCCTTAATATCATTTTTTTCGATTTCTAATCCCATGGGTATCTTAACACTGGTAACAGCACCTGCTTTAGAACCTACTTCATTAATTTCAAAGTATGTTTTATGGATTACGTTTGATATATGTAATGACGTGGATTTTGACATTTCCGAAAAATCAGCCATATTCGGATCAAAAGCATATTCAACTCCGAGATTGATCAAAGAATCGGCGATTTTGTTTTCATAAGTCGTCTTGAATTTCGGAATTGAAATTTTAACATCTTGGTTTACTGCGTTTATTATAAGAGAATTAAGCTTTTCTCCCGTGAGACCATTTACATATTCATTAATAGAAATATTCTCACTCGGAAGAAGAGCAACGAAAGCATATTTATTGTCTTTGTAGTATTTGATAAATCCTGTAGCATTTTCGTCTTCAATGTAATTCTTATGCTCGTTTGACAAAATTCCGTTCATATACTCCACATTGACTTTAGATTTGTCGGAGTTTGTAAAATCACCGTGAGAATTTTTATATGCTTCAAATCTTTCTTCCCATTCCGCATCAAAACTAAGTGCATTGATAAGCAACATTTCGCAGTTTGAGATGTCATCAACGATTTCTTTGATCATTCCGTCAGTTTTATTGTTTACCCACCCGTTTATCTTATTAACGGTAGAATTAT
The DNA here is from genome assembly GCA_045638405.1 of Eubacteriales bacterium. GTDB lineage: Bacteria > Bacillota > Clostridia > Oscillospirales > CAG-272 > RUG11130. Next base: position 18,608 of record JAZUBG010000121.1, read on the forward strand.
CAAACGGGGAAGTGTACACTTCGGCGGAGTAATGGTTAAGCAGTACTTTTAAATAACTATTTGCAACGCTGTCACAGAAGGAGTTTCTCAGCCACACTGAATTTGCCGCGCTGAAGCTGTATTTTTCACCGTTCGGCAGACTGTTCATATAGTTTCTGAGGAAAGTGTTGAACTCGTCCTTTGACATACCGAGTAAATCTTCAATTTGCTTAAGCGTCTCACCATTAGCACCATTTGCTGCCATTCCCAGTGCATATGAAACAGAGAGAGGAGAGAGTATTTCGTTGTTGTTACCGGTATAAACTTCTCTGAACAATTTTATTGCGTAATCGGAAAAAGGAATACTGTAGTAAACGGGAGAACCCAAGTTTTCATTCTTAAAATCGCCTGTCTCTATCCCCGCGGAAAGGTTTACCGTTTTCTTTTCGTCGGATTTATCCATAGTATCAATATTTCCATTTTCATCTTTGGGATCCGTGTGGGTTTCGGGTGGGGTAATTTCAATCGCCGAACTATTTGAAGATCCGATATATATGGATTCTTTAGTCGTAGTATTGTTGTTTATACGGTCGTGAGTAGCAGTATTTTCAGTTTTCTGTTCTTCATCTTCTTCATGTTTTAAACCATCTTCATAAGAAGTACAGAATTCTTCATTAAGTATTGCATCTGTGGGAATATATTCTTTGTCAGGGGCACTTTTACTGTTGTTCATTAAACCGAAAACTATAAGACTGCCTATTATCAGAATACAAAAACAAGCCGCAACCGAAGCGTATTTACCATAACCACTAAATTTACTGATTTTTTTCTCACATTTTCTTGCGTTTCCCGTCTCTGTGATAAGCTCGTCATCGATCATTTCTATTGCTTTTTGAAGTTCATCCATGTTCATACGTTGAACCCCTCCTTTTTTAGATAGTCTTTTAGTTTCTTTCTGGTACGAAACAGTACTGTTTTAGTTTTAGATTCACTTATACCGCAATAAGATGCTATATCCTTCAACGAGTCGCAATAATAATACCTACCCACAAATACCACTCTTTCGGTTTTAGGAAGCTTTTTAAGAAAGTTACCAATGGATTCAGAGAGAATACGCATTTCAATAGTGTCTTCTATTGAACTATCTCCTGAGATCACTTCTTCAAGTTCACAGAGGGAAGCGGCATATTCGCTGTTTCTTCGTTTGTCACGGTTCTTTCTTCTGAAAATATCTATTGATATTCTTCTCGTAAGCTTGGCAAGATACGTTTTTAAAACAGTAGGTCGCTGGGGCGGAATTGAGTTCCATGCAGCGAGATACGTGTCGTTAACACTTTCCTTGCTGTCTTCTTCATTCATAAGTATGTTGTAAGCGATCTTGGTGAGATATAAGGAGTATTTCTTTTCTGTCTCTTCTATGGCTGTTTCGTTTCTTTCAAAGTACAGCTCAACTATTGCTTTGTCATCCATAGGTAACCTCCATTCTGTTTCGCCTTCAACATATATCTCGTTAAAAAAAGGAAAAGGTTTCAACTTTTTAATAAATCTTGAAAAAAATCAGATTTGCGCGCCGAGATTTAACAGGTCATTCATATCACTGTCGTCGCAAGCGGTCCACGCAACGACTCTGTTTTTATCGGGGATTATTTGAAGCATTGAGCCTCTCATACCGCCTTTTGCATAATATGCACCACGCCATGTCAGTTCGTAACCATTATTTAATACTGTTTCCACTGCTTTTTCAGATAGTATACGTTTACCGTTATAAACTCCGCCGCTCAGATATATCTGACCGAGCTTTGCCAAATCGTCAGAACGAATGTAGAGACCTGTTGCACCCATTGCATGGCCTTGCGGACATTTGCTCCAAGCCGCTTCACGGAAATCGCATGGGATAAACAGTTCTTTCCATAAAAAATCATCCATAGTGATTCCGACTTTTTCAGCAACTATTCTGGATACCATATAAAACGCAGCATCACTGTACGTGTGTTTTTCACCGGGTTTATTTATTAACGGTGTAGTCAGCAGTAATTCCAAATAATTATTATTACCGAATTTTCTACAGTCGAGACAGTCAATATCAAGTTGACCTCCGGAGAAACCTGCACGATGAGTTAAGAGATGGTCTATTATTACATCATACCATTTTTCATCAATAAAAGCGGGTAATTTATTTTTGAAAATTTGGCATACCTTTTCATCAAGTGAAATTATACCGCGGTCATAAAGAATCATGATAGCAGTTGTCGCAAATACTTTAGCTACAGAATAAACGTTCTGACATGGATTTGCGTATTGGAGTTTAAGAGTCTCTTCAATTCCGTTATGGATCTCGGTTATGCGGTATATATTTAAATTATTATCTTTTATATATTCTTTGGCTTTTTCTAAATATAAACTCATTTTTTTCACCTTCAGACATCATTGGAATACTTTTAAATAGTAAATATTATAATAAATATAAGGATTTTGTTTTTAAAGGATGAAATCCACCGCAAAACGGTGGATTTCTAAATATATTAATTGTTTTCAGTATCTAAACGAAAATCAGTGTGCCATTTCCTTAAGGAGCTTGTAGCTGTCTGCGAAGAACTTTCTCTTTTTAGCGATGATTGCATCCATTTCAGCAAGTTCTTCAGTTGTGAAGCTCTCAAGAGTACCTTCCTTGAGGGGTTTATTCTTGTACATTCTATCTACTGTCTGAGCGAAGAAGATATCGCTTGTACAAATTTCACCGTTCTTTTCACAGATAATAATCTTGTTGTTACCGGCAAGAAGTTCTTCAACTGCACGTGAACCCATTCTTGTAGCGAGAAGTCTGTCTGCAAGTACGGGAGAACCACCGCGGGCGATGTGACCGGGGCAGCAGAATCTTGCGTCAAGCTCAAGATCAGGATTGCCTTCCTTCTTTGCAAGTTCAGAAGACATTTTCTTGAATTTTGCAGTAAGACCTGAGCCGAATGCACCGTCATCTCTTCTCTCGGAAATAACAACAATCATGTTACGCTTACCGTCACGACGGAGTTTCATCATGTTCTCAAAGCATGCATCGGAATCAAAGGGAAGCTCAGGGATACACGCATCAACAGCACCGCCT
>JAZUBG010000122.1:0-8369 GCA_045638405.1 Eubacteriales bacterium
TACAACATAATGTAAATTATGTTCTCCCTGTTACTTTGGCATTGTTTTCAAATTATAAGGTGCATATTTTCCATCTTGCGTTTGTGTTCCGCACCGGTAGTAATGATGTAGATTCGAGTAGTATTGATACTGCTATGTCCGAGAATATCAGCGAGTTTTGCAATATCCTTTTCGATCCCGTAGAATGTGCGTGCAAACAGATGCCGGAGATTATGAGGAAACACCTTGTCTGGGGATACCCCTGCCTGCTCACATAATGCTTTCATCTCACGCCAGATGTTGCATCGGCTCATAGGTTTACCGGATTTGGTAATAAAAATACAACCTGTAGTAATACCCTTATCCCTAATATAATTCAATAGCTTTTTCTGCAGTTCCCGAACGATAAACACCGTTCGGGTCTTGTTTTTACATGAAACTACAGCTTCACCTTTGTGCACCGTCTCAACGGTAATAAACTGTAATTCGCTGACACGGATACCTGTTCCGCAGATTGTCTGTAGGATCAGATTCAGTCGTTCATTGCCCTTTTGCTTTGCAGTGTTCACAAGACGCACATACTCCGCTTTGGTTAGTTCCTTTTCTTCGGAACAAAACGCTTTCTTTTGCACCTTAAACTGCTTAACGCAACAATCGACCCAGCCCATAAACCGCAGAAAAGCATTTACCGCCGCAATCATAGAATTGGCACTTGCAACCTCATACTTTTCAACAAGCGAAGTCTTAAATTCCATTACTATAGTTTTAGTAATTTCTATTGCTCCTGCGAATACAGTAAACGCCCTTACATCACGCAGATACTTTTCAATGGTATTGTCACTCTTCTCGTCCGAGTGCAGATAGTCTTCAAAATTCCCGATCATTGAATTTGTAATAATTCTTTCCATTTGATATTACCTCCTATTGCTTTATAATTTTACAGTATTTTTGCGAAAGTTCTCTGTGTTCCGTTCAAACACGGCTCAATATTGCAAAAGGTAATATAAAAACGGAATCTATTTTGGCAAGTAAATTGCAAAATCAAAGCGATTATAGTATAATAAGACTAGAATTATAGAATGTAAATGGAGGCAAAATATGTGCAAATGCATTTACTGCAATTCGCAGGATTTAACGATATCGGATATTATCCCATACGCTCTAACAGGGGCGAAACTAACAAAGAAGTTTGTTTGTCACGAGCATAACGATTTTACGAATGTTAATTTTGAGAAAGTAGCAATTTCGAATTTCGATTTCTTTAGAAATACACTCGGTTTAACTGAAAGAAGCGGTAATGATATAAAATATAGAGCCGCTCTTACGATTGAAGATATTACTATCCCCAATGTTGCTGTAAGCGACAGGCGTTCAATTTATGAAGATAAAAAAAGGTTATATCAAGTTGAACACGATGGAAAGAAAGTAATTGTCGGAAATATTGATAAGCTAAAACAGAAAAAAGGTGTAGATCCTCAGAAAATTGAATCCCTTGATTTAAACGATGTTACAGTCAGCGTCCGATTCTCTCTCGAAGATTTATTTGCATCCGATGAAATGCTTAGAACTGTCGCAAAAGTTGCTTATGAATGGTTTTGCTTTGCAAATGACATTACACATTATGAACCCGCTTTATATCAAGATATTGTCGACTATATTTTACTAAAACAACCTGTGAACGATTATGTAAAGGTTGTTGATAATCACATTATGGATACAGCATTACAGAATATATGCTATTATGGTAGTCACGGTCTGTTTGAATATGATGACATAGATGGATTCAAATACGTAATATACTGTTTTTGGGGGATAATCTACTACAAAGTGCGCATTTGCAAATTAGATAAACCTAATAACAACACATACAACAAATATAAACTGTACTTATATGATATTGATGGTACGAAAAGAAATATAGAATTTGCTACTTGTGGCGTTTCGACTTTTTCTTCTGTTTCTGCACAAGAAGCTATCAAAAACAGTCATAAGATATATGTTTCCAAATTGCAGAAGCTTGCTCAAACAACTATTTGGACCTTTACTAAAGCACAACAACTTGTAAACGATTTGAACAAGGCTGTTAATGCGTACAAAAATCCACCTCACGATTTTGCACGTTTAGTTGACTACGAAGACAACGAACGAGTTGCAACCATTCAGATTGTCTTGTATTTGTATTCAAATAAGGAACAATATGATTTTACGAAAAGTTTTACTGATAATATGAAAATGCTATATTCAGTAGATGATACCATAGTCATCAATACTGATGAAAACAAAAAGTATGTTGCAGAATTGATGAAATCTCATAATGATGGAACATTGCTTGATCGTCTTGAAAGAGCAATTGACTTCTTCGGTGAAATCGTCGCAAATGAACCATAAAAACTGCATATAAATGGAAATACGACAGTATGGAGATTTCTCCATACTGTCGTATTTTGCATACATAATCAAGCTGTTCAACTCTTTTAATTGTTCATAAGGATTTTTGATATTTACAGTAGTGCTGATGTTGGAGTGACCGAGACGGTACTGCACTGTCTTCATAGGCACACCCTTCTCAAGAAGAGCTGTGCAGTGACTGTGTCTGAGATCATGGAAGCGGATGTGAGTAAGGTCGACTCTCTTAAGGAATCGTTCCCACTTGCACTTCCATGACTGAGGATGATAGGGTAGGCCGTTCTCCTGACGGATAACGTAACCCTTATCATTAAAGAGCGAGCCGTGCTCGTACTTGTCTTCGAAGTACTTGTCGTACTCAGTCTCTAAGTAAGTCTTGAGACCTTCACCGAAGGTGATATCTCTGATACTTGAGTCAGTCTTAGGTTCCTTCTCTACCACCTTGCCACCGGCATAAACACGGTTGCGATGGATGTGCATTACCTTCTTATCAAGATCAATGTCTTCCCAACGGAGAGCTAACAGCTCACCTCGTCTGAGACCTGTCATGGACTCAATGAGAAGGGGGAGATACATATCTGTGCCCTTAGCTTTGTTAAGCATATCATTGATCTCATCAGTAGTGTATAGCTTGGGACGCTTGGGTAACACAGTGCCTTCGCAGGGGTTACTGTTGATCATGCTAAGGGCTCTTGCCTTCTTAAGCGCCGCATTGAGATTCATATATACGTTACGGATAGTCTTAGGGGAGAGTCCTTCATTCATCATCTGATTGACCCATCTCTGAACGTGATAGTTCTGTAGCATTTTAAGGGGTATCTTACCCAGTACAGGGATGAGATAACGATCTATCTGTCCCTTGTAGTTACTGATCGTAGTAACGGAGAGACCGATGCAGTACAGCTCGAGCCACTGATCCATCCATGATGACAACGGTATGTTAGAGGTATTAACCACGAAATTGCCATTGCTGATTGCCGCTACAAGACGGTCTCTTTCTTTTTCGGCCTGCTTTCTTGTTCCCTTAAATGTAACGTATTCTCTGATACGCTTACCTGTTAAGGGATCGGTGCCGTTTTCGATTATAATTTGCTGAACGATTCCGTTCTTAGTCTTCCTTTCTCTTACGCTTCCTGAAGCCATTTTAAATAATCCTCCTTAGGCCTGATCTATTATTTACACGATTAGAATATATATCTCTTTTATCAAAATTAACGGTAGCGACAGTAGTAGCCTTGTTTATGTATTCGTTTAACGCCTTCTCGGATACTCTGTACTGTCTGCCGATCTTTACATGAGGGAGTTCCCCCTGTCTTATGAGGCTGAGAACCGTGTCATAAGAGACTTGTAGGATCTCAGCTATATCATACGGTGTAAGCATCTTCATACCACACACCTCCATTTTTCTATATACTGTTCGTAAAATACGTGTTTTACGTGTTTTTGCTTTTGCTATAAGGTGAAACGCACGCCGGTTTAACGTGTTTTTGCCGTGTCTGCCGGCGTGCTTTCTTGCGCGATCACGTAGATTCGCTCATAATATCTATGTTAATGTCATTGGAATCGATAGTAACATGAACGTCAAGGGCCTCGATGAGGTCACGCACGTGAGAATTCGTTTTTTTCGTCAAGTGCTCGACTATCATACGCTTCAGTTCCTTGCGGTCTAGCTTATCGATTTTAGTTATATTCTTCTGTTTAAAAATTAAATTCGTAATGCACACTGCGGTAAATCTATCAACGTCACGAGCTCGAATCTCTTTCTGCTTGCATTCCTCTTTTACATGGTTGGGACAGTAGTACAAGCAGTAGTTCTTTCCGCTTTGAGATCTCTGCTTTACCTTGAGGACAGCGCCGCATTCTCCACAGATGATACGTGTACTATCCGAAAACAAGGTACGACTATTGCGTGATTTTGTGCCGTTACCGCCAGCCCTGCTCTTGATCAGCTCTTGCGCCTTATTAAAGACTGCCTTATCAATGATCGCCGGGCAAGTGCTTGTAATAGCTGTTTTTTCTTTTACTTCTTCTTCATTCTTTGACGAAGGACACCATGTCGATTCGCCGATATATTTCTTGTTTTGTAGTATTCCCTTAAGGGAACGCTTCTTAAACTCTTCGCCTCGACGGTTCTTTACGCCGTCCTGTTTAAGCTTATCATATATTTCTTCGTAACTATACCCTTGGGTAAACATCTCGAAGATCTGTCTAACAAAGACTGCTTCTGCTTCATTGATGATGAGCTTTTTATCTAGGGAAACATCATAACCCAACGGAGGTGTGCCGCCGCAATGCTTACCGTCTTTAGCCAATTGCTCGAGCGCATCACGTGTTGCATGTGAGACTTTTCTGACGTACTGATTGCTCTTTTCGAATATAGCATTGCGATAGTCCTCAAAGGGTTCTTTGATACTTACTACAGATATACCGTAACCCTCAAGTTCCTTAATATACTTCATCGCATCTCTCTCTCGAGAGAATCTGCTGTAATCGTAAACTAATATTGTTGACCACGTAGGGTTATTTTTGGCCGCCTCAAGCATTTCCTTGAAGGCGGGACGTTCACTCGTTGTACCCGAATAAGCTATATCTTTATAAGTCCACTTAATATCAAGACCATTAACCTTGACGTACTGTTCTATTGCTTCGCGTTGTATAGTAGGTGAATTATCGGACTGGTTGTTTGTCGATCTTCTTATATACGCGACTACCTTATTGTTCATTACCGTAAGGGAACTTGTTGAAGATCTCAACAACGGCAACCTTTGTGCCGTCATCGAGAGCCTCAACGGTTACGTCGTCATAGCTTACGGAAACGTGCTCAGCGAAATTGAGCTTAAATGCTTCTGTTAGAGCATGGACTGCTGATGCACTGTATGAAATCTTGCGACCTTCCTTGCTGCCCTTGGCGGAAAGCTTCGCCTTGATTACATTGGCGTGAGGAAGTTTAGCTGCGATGAGAACACAGCCTTCATCAGGTACGAGTGCTATTTCAGCTGTAGTCTTAAGACCGAGCGCTGTTGAAAGAGCTTTACTGAAGGATACCCTTCTGCCGTTAGCCTCAGAATTCACGATGCCGAGCGACATCTTGCTGTTTCCGGAGCCTCCTCGGCTTGCGCCTGCGGGAAGTTGTGTCTGTTCTGAACTTTTCATAAGCTCGAAAATACTAGGTTTCTTCATGAGTTATACCTCTTCTTTCTTTGTTTTATTTTGAACCTCTGTAACGAGAGTTTCGATAAGTTTAATAACGCTAGGAGAATCAATTCTATGATCTCCTTCGCGAGTTGTATTACGCAACTGACGGTTGCGCAGATCTTTACGAGAGATTGAATATTTGATCATATATTACCTCCTGTTTCGTCGCCGTCATCGCGATCGTCAAGGATTAGCTTAGTCAAGTTACTGTTACTACGACTCGGTTTAGCAGCCCCTTTCTTATCCTTCGTGCCAGGCATGTATACATTCTTGAATAGCGCGTAACACGTTGTATCAACACCGCCTACGGCATGTTTTTTCTTGTAACGATCGCCGAATTTTGCAATATAGTTTGCCTTAGCTAGGAGCTTTGCTGCATAATCAACGTCCTTGTAACCTTCGTATTCAAGAAATTCGATGAATTTACTGCTGGATATCCAGAAACAAGGGGCGTGCTTATACTCGCTTTCCTCTCCCCATGCCGAAGTAATGACGGGGCCGCGACTGCCCTTGCGAGGGAATTTGTCACGATTTGAGAGAGTTTTCTGAAGTAACGCATGATATAGACGCTCTTCTTCAGGCTCCGAGGCTATATTTGCCTTGAATGTTTCTTCAAGGAGTTTCTCGATGGCTGGTACATCGAAATTGAAGTCAAAAACCTTGACTGCATACTGCAATGTAACCATAATTACCGCATATAACTTGATCTGACGGGTCTGTACACCTGTTTGAGGCTTGTACTTGTTTCTCATCGCCACAAGTGCCTTGTCGTAATAACTTATGAACTCTGATTTTTTAGATTTCATAAGCTCTCGGATAAACACTTTGTGTGCTGTGCCGTAATATTTGCTACATACCGCCATAAGACCCTCTGCTGATTCTCCGCTCTCTGTCCAGCGTAGATTAAACTCAACTACTCTTGCATTGAGACCCGAGAGACCGTTGGTGCTTGCGAGCATAGAATGCTCCCCTGTAAATACTACAGTTCCGGCCCAGTGCTTTTTAGGCTTCATAGAACCATCGGATTTACAACGCCCACGTTCTCTTGACCCCGCGATGGTATATAGCATACGCGTGAAGTCTTGATACGGCATCGTCGAGGTGTCATCCACGAAATGCGTGTAAGAATTCTTCTTTGCGAGGCTTGCGAAGAGATAGTTCTCGGTATCGGTCAGAGTATCTACAACTCCGTTAGAACCGTTTATATTTCCCCAACAAGCCGCGCCGGCAGAAAGAGCCGTTGTCTTTCCTGAACTACTGTCGCCTACATACGCGAATATTAACGTAGTGTTGATGATGTTGTAAAGGGTAAGCCTTCCGGATATAGGACCTGTTAATGCTATGAGAATTGCCAACTGAAGTTCAGGGCGTTTGTCTACATAGGGTTTAACAGCGGCTTGCCATTCCTCGAAGGAACCCTTACTGGCATAACGGTCGTAATCCACGTGAATACTCTTTTCTTTACGGCCTATAGACTCGGCTGAAAGGAAACAAAGCTTACCGTCACTATCTCGACAGAAGCCAAGACGATCGTGGTAGAAGTGCTTTGTCGCTGTCAGCTCAGTGTCCATAAGTATTTCTGCAACGGTAACGACGTAAGGAGCTACATTCGAGACCGAAAGACCTTTTGCGCAAAGGAGATGATAGATGTTACCTGTCAAATCCGTTCGAGGGACTCGAATGTCCTTTGTAGATCCATCGTCGAAGGTAATTCTGACGTTCACCTCCATGTCTCCTGAGATGATGTCTGTGTAGGTATCGGTAATTTCCACACGTTCACAGAAATCTACCTCATCGCCCTGGAAAGTGATAATTTTTGTGCGAGTAGGTGTTAAAGAATAGCTTTCATAATAAGTCACTCATCATCACGCTCGCCGTCGCGGGAAATGAACTCACGCTCAGTAATGTTAGTAAAAGTACGTCCATTACGAACCTGCTTTTGAACAGTGAGTCTTTCCGTGATACCAACCAACTCATCGAGATCATCGAATACGATGCCGTTGTCGGTTAGGTGTTTCTCGAAGGCTGCTGTACGCGGATTATCGAGATCGTTGATAAAAACCTCTGAATGCTCGTAAACCTTGCCGTTGTCATAGATGAGTTCGTACTTTATGGTAAAAGCATCACCTTTGACATAACCTTCTGTCTCGACTACATCAGTGATCTTGCCTATAGGCTTACCTACGGGAATGTCGTTGGTAGTCTTTTTCTTTGTTGTAGCTCTGTTAAAGCCGCCTGGGAATGCCATTTGCACCCCTCCTTTCTCTTGATATCGCATTCGAAACATTGACTTGCATGGCATGTATAAATACACCATGCAATCCTGTCCCTCTGCACTATTATTTTACCACATACCGGGGTGTTTGTCAATGAATAACGCCTTATTTTATTGGGTTTTTAGTAAGTTTTCAACAATAACCTCGAAGTGTTCAGTCTGCACGTTTGGTGATATTTTATACAATGTGATTTATAAATATTCGCAAAATAATACATTTTCTTCCAATTTTGATGATTTTTCACGCAGGGATCGGTGACTCAGTCGAGGTCACAAGACAGTCGTTCCTAGGGATGACTAGGAAAGCCTTAGATGTATAAGCATTCACTGTTTTGGCAAAACATGGCATAAAAATAGATTTCAAAAAACTATCCCCCCTCAAAAAAATCTCAAACGACCCATGTGCAGATCTCCCGCTTCGCGTGACTGAAGATGTCGATCTATACAAGGATCATACAAACTCCCTTTCTTATTTCTATGATCCTGCGAATAACGCTCCCTACCCCACGTGATG
>JAZUBG010000123.1:0-16719 GCA_045638405.1 Eubacteriales bacterium
TTAGACATTTGTTTGTCTCCTTCACTTGATTTGACGTGCCGTATCAGTTATCGTAAGTTGCGAAAGCTTCAGCGGCCTGATTGAGATACTTAACTGCATTTCCGAAGAGCTTAGCATCAGCAGTCTCAAGCCTCTTAGCTACTTCTTCAACTGTCTTCATGTTTACGCTTGATTCGCCAAGTGCCTTTTTAGCTTCAGCGATAAGGCTCTTATGCTTAGCGTTATCGATTCCGTTCAGCGCTTCAACTGCCTGACCGATTCTCTTTTCAGCAAGAGTCTGACCTACCTCAAGGGTTTCAAAGCCGAACTCTGCACGCTTACGTGAGATTTCCTTGTTAATTGCCGAAGTATAACCAAGGAGCTGTTCGATCGGGTCAGCACCATCGTTGTAAGCATTGTTGACCGCGAATGTTACGTAACGTGTGATAATGTAGGTACCGGGGTACTGCGGCAGACACTTAACGCTGTCGATCTGAGATACAAGCGCGTCAAGGTCGTCCTTGTTCCAGGGAAGTTCTTCGATTGCTGAGATGTTAGCAACCGTTCTCATACCGGACTGACCGAGGAGAAGGATAAGTTCTTCAGAGAGCGCTACCTGGAAGTCCTTATCTGTGTACCACTTCATGAATTCCCATGCTCTGTCCTTGTTCTGGCTGTCCTTGATCATGAAGATGGAGTCAGCGGAACCTACAACAGTGTTATCAAGAACGCGGTTACCGTTAGCATCCTTCAGTACATTACCCTCAGCATCCTTAACCTCTGTACCGGGCATTGCGGAGAAGCCCCACAGACCGGAAATTTCGGGAGAGTAGATCTGAATTGTATTATAAGTAATGTAGGAACCGAGGAAGAGAGGCATCTCACCGGTCTTAAATCTTGTAAGTGCATCGAAAGCGAGAGGCAGAGAATACTGTGTGAACATATTCGTCATATACTCAAACGCTTCAAGTGTGGTGTTGGACTCAAAGTTAACTCTCATACCGTCGTCTGCCCAGAACTCACCGCCACGCTGGAATACGAATCCTGCAAAGTCGGTAACTCCGTGACCAAGACCAACGTCCATGTTGTTAAACTGAAGAACGGGAACTACAGCCATGATCTCGTCCCATGTCTGGGGGATCTGGTCTTCTTCATATCCGAGAGCTGCGAATACGTCCTTACGGTAGAACATCATGCTCCAGTCGAAGGATACGGGGAGACCGTAGATATGAGTTGTATCGGGTTTCTCAGCATCATAGAGAGCTACGGGAACAAACTGTTCGGGGATATAGCTTTCAATGTTAAATCCTTCGGTCGCCTTACGTGTGTCGGTTACATAACGAAGTTTTACGTCGTTGAAGCCCTTATAACCTTCCAGCGGTTCGACGGCACCTCGGATCGCATAGTCGATGATCGAGCCCGTTGCCGTCAGAATTGCGGAGCCCGTACTCGTCATACCTTCGAGAGATACGTCCGGGCCGATTCCCGCAAGGATCGAAGGAAGAAGTGTTCCGCCGACTACGAGCTTCAGCTCAACGGGGATCTTAGTGTTTGTAGTAAAGTTACTGTCAACCTGGTCCTTGATGATCTGTGTATGGTCACGGCTCTGTACAGTCCATACTACTACGGGTGTACCTGTTGCGTCACCGTTAACGGAAGAACCGAGTGAGTTGTAGTCAACATAGAAGCTTGCTACGAACTTCTTGATTTCGAACCATGTACCGAGGAAGAAGTTTTCTTCAGCGTCCGGAATCTCAGCGTCGGGAGACTGAACGTAGATATAGTCGATCTCAAGAGGCTGTGTAAGCATTCCGCTGATCCAGGATGAAAGTGTTGAAAGGTCATTCTGGAGGCTCTTGATATTCTTAGCAACCTGAGTCTCGTCCTTACCCATTGTGTAAACACGGTCCGCAATCTGTGTGAGGGATGCGGTAGACTCGCTGAGCTGACCTTCTGTTTCGAGATATTTGATAATTTCCTTAAGCTCGTTACCCTGATTAAAGAGGTCCTTCATTGTGTCAGGCATTACGCGGGAGAAACCGTAGTCACGGTATTCATCCGGCTCCGCACCTGTAAGACGGAGGATCTCAAGGTAGTCGGCGTTAAGTGCCTTCTGAACTGCTGTTGCACGGCGGAGGATCTCTCCGATCTCACCGAGGTTTACTTCAAGACGGATGGTGTGTACACCCTTATCGAAATAAACCTTGATCTCACGGTTTCCGCTCATTGCCTTACCTGTCTGCCAGTTTTCAGAGAAACCGAATCTTACGGTCTCTGCTGCATCGTAAGGAACAACGAATTCACCAGTTTCTTTATCTTTAATATAAAGCTTTCTGGATACGGGAGAAGAGCTTGCGTTCTGTCTGTATCTGAGCATCAGAGAGTAGATGCCTGCTTCTTCTACGTTGAATGTGTATTCCATCCACTGACCTACAGCGTTGGTGGAAATGATATTTCTGAGTGTCTTATCGTGGCTCTGAGGATCCGTTGCGGAAGATACAGAGTCATTTGTTGCAAAGATCTGGTTTGAAGAAGTAGCGGAGGGAGTCTCGGCATCGATCCTGATAACCTTGTCTGCGCCTGCGTTCTTATAACCATTCTTTGCATATTCCTTCATTACCTCATCGTAGCTCTTAGCATTCTTAGCCTTGAAGAACTCAATATCGGTAAAGTACGCGCCGTGACGGACTGCTTCAAGAGAAATGGTGTTGTCACCCTCTTCGAGATATACACAAAGAGGAGCAGTATAGTAACCGTTACTGTCAACAAGTACGTATTCCTGCCAATCGTAAACCACGCTCTTGTCGGGACGAAGCTCGTTACCGTTAACATCAACTTCGAACTTGTCTTCACGCTTCTTGCCAACGTATTCGTCCTTCCACTTTTTCTGCATTATAAGGTTTCTTGCTTCAGAGTAGGGAACATCACCATTGATGCGGAGGATACGCTCAATGTTAGTAGTACTCTGTGATTTGGTCGGGAGGTATTTCATACGAAGATTGTAGAGTCCTGCTTCAGGTGCATTTATATTAAATGTAACCCTTCCGGTCTCTCCGGTCTCAATACAAATCTCCTGACCGCTGTGATTCTTGATACATTCCGCATCACAGGTGTCCTTGCTGTGATACTTAAACTGACTCTCATCACCCTCAACAGTGAATTTAGAAAGATCAACTTTAAATTCCTTGTCAGGATGCTTTGCAGTAATATTTGCATCAAGATACTGCTGATACGATACTGTCGCAAGGATAGCAGCAAAGTCATCCTTGGTCAGATCGGTCTTGTTGCTTTGCTCCGTATCACCCTCAGCACCGTCAGCATATGCAGGGATAACCAACGTACCCATCAGCATAACGAGTGCCAGAACAAGCGACAGAAGCTTCCGACTCTTTGTGTTGCTCATATGATTCTCCTTCTGCCGTAACCGCCCACACACGCGGCCCGGCAATTGCATTTTTTGATTACAGCTTGCCAAAAAACAGCAAAACTGCAGGCGAGGTGTCAGGTTTAGTGCGCAACACCGCCCGAAAGTATACATAATTGTACACTTTATCCTCTTTTAGATATAGTAATGATACCATATTCGTTCAAAAAAGTCAAGTATTCACGACATTATTAAGTCACCGTCCCTTAACACATTTTTCTATCATTTTACCCTATTCGGTCGACTCGACACGCAAGTGTTTTTTCAGTGCCATCCCACGTCTTAGTTACCTATCTACTGTTAGGTAATTTTAATTTACTGTTTGTTGTGAAAAATGTCTATATTTATTGTTTATTGTGTCCTGCATACAACAATATGCGGTATATATCTTTTTTATGCATTGTATTTGGTAAGTGTAATTTACCTAACAATGATATAAATTAGCTCATCTGTTCGTCTTTCACGAAGTTGACTCATAATGTTTTTTGTCAAACTTGCACAATTTTAAGGCGCATTTTTCTACACATATACAGAATGCACAAATTGTCAAAATTCGGTAATCAAACCATGCTTTTTTGCCGTTGCAGACACAAATCAGGAAATAATTCAGATTTTTTCCGTTAAGTTAGTAAAAATCCGTTGACAAACCGCGGACAAGTATTTATAATAAAGATATATGATATTTTTTTCATGATATGCAATCAAATGAAAGGTACGGTATAAAAATATGTATTACATTGGTGTAGACCTCGGCGGAACCAACATCGCCGTTGGTATCGTAGACGAAAACTGCAAGATCGTCAAGAAAGCAAGCGTTCCCACAAAGCCCGAAAGAGGCGCTGACGCGATCGTTGCTGACATGGCAACAGTTGCAAAGAACCTCCTTATGGAGCTTAACATTCCTCTCTCTGAGGTTGCAAGCACAGGCGTTGCAACTCCCGGTACTGCCGACACAGACCGCGGCGTAGTTGTTTACGCAAACAACATCCCCTTCACAATGTATCCTCTCGCAGACAGACTCTCTTCTCTTCTCGGTGGCATTCCCGCATACATTGAGAACGACGCTAACGCAGCTGCAAAGGCTGAGGCTTTCGCAGGTGTTGCAGCAGGTGCACAGTTCTCCGTTATGATCACTCTCGGTACAGGTCTCGGCGGCGGTATCGTGCTTGACGGCAAGGTATACTCCGGCTTCAACTACGCAGGTGCTGAGCTTGGTCACATGGTAATCGAGAAGGACGGCAGACAGTGCTCATGCGGCAGAAAGGGTTGCTGGGAAGCATACTCTTCCGCTACCGGTCTCGTAAACATCACAAAGGACAGAGTAGCTGAGGCTGAGGCTGCAGGCAGAGAATCCAAGATTTTCGACATGATCGGCGGCGACTACAGCAAGATCTCCGCAAGAACCGCTTTCACAGCTCAGAAGGAAGGCGATGCACTCGGCGCTGAGATCGTTGACGAGTACATCAGCTACCTCGCTTGCGGCATCGTAAACATTATCAATATTTTCCAGCCCAACGTACTCTCCATCGGCGGCGGCGTTTGCAATGAAGGTGAAAACCTCATGAAGCCCCTCCTTGAGAAGGTTTGGAAGGAAACATACTCCAGAGAAGGCACTCCCAAGACCGACATCAAGATCGCTCAGCTCGGAAACGACGCAGGCATCATCGGCGCGGCTGTTCTCGGAAGATAATCGCCTACACGCTTTTATCACAACACACGAACATTTTCAGGGAACGCGTGTCAGCGTTCCCTGTTTGTTTTAAACTAAATCATAAGGAGACAAAACAATGAAAAAAAGCTTCATTACAAAGCTTATGTCCATGATCCTTCTTGCAGCTCTCGTGATCTGCTCCGTTCCTGCGACTGCAAGTGCTGAAGACAAGGATGACCACCTTAAGATCCTTTTCCTCGGAAACAGCTATTCCGACGATATCACCGACGGCGGATACTTTGAAGACAGTATGCTCTACAATATCATGAAGAGCATGGTCGGTGACAATTGCAAGATCACCATCGGACTTCTCTGGAGCGGCGGCGTTACCATGGGTTGGCATGCTTCTGCAGCTGAGAAGAATACCGAAATGAGCTTCTTCCATGCCTCCGATACATCCAAGTGGACATACGCAGGCTCTTATACCACAACAAACGCTATGAAGTTCACTGATTGGGACATTGTTGTTCTTCAGCCCTACGGACTCGAAATGAGCGAGGATTATTCCGCTCCCGTGCCCGGTCTTGATAACAAGTTCATGAAGGTTTCCGCAAGCGCTCCCTTTATGCTTGACTTTATCGCAAAGAACGTTCCCGGAGCTAAGGCTTATCTCTATCTCCCCATGCTTTCTCTCCGTGAGAACACAATCGGTGCAGGTATGTCCGACTTCCGCACATATGCCAAGAATGCAGTTACAATTTCTGGCTATAAGGGAACGGAAAGCTCTCTCGGCTTCTCCGGAGTTATCCCCGTAGGCACTGCCGTTCAGGCAGCTCGCGGAACCTATCTTGGCGCACTCGGATTTAACAAGGATATTGCCGTAGGTACAGCGTATATTGAGACAACCGACGACCCCAACTTCGGCCTCCAGCGCGATACGGTGCACCTCAGCTTCTCCATCGGACGCTACATTGCTAACCTCACTGCAGCTGAGACACTCATTCCCACGGAGCTCAGACTTTCATCATATAAGCTTCCTGCGATGAGACCCTCCGATGCTATCGGTGCTCTCCCCGAGGATTATCGCGACATCGCGTTAATGGCTGTTAATGCGGCTATGGAAAGCGTTACCTCCAACAACAAGTATGTTCCCCGTCCCATCAGCGGTCTCACTGAGGATCCTCTGGACACTGCTGCAAAGGCACTTGACGGAGCTGAGATCATTGTAGGCGAAGCAAAGGACGAGGAAGAACTGAAGAGCTTCATCGTTGAAGCAATAAAAGAGACTTGCGGACTTGATCTCAAGGTAGAAGTTAAGCTTAACGGAGAATACAAGGCTCCCGCAGAGGGCGAAAGTACAAACGTAAGCTTTGACTGTACCTACAGCCACGGCTACTCAGGCTCTGCTGAAAAGAAGGGCATGAACGTAAAAGTTGAGTACGGTTACGGTGCAGTAGAAAATCCCTTCGCTGATGTAGTTGAAGGCGAGTGGTACTACGAAGGCGTAATGTATGCGTTCAGCCACGGCTACATGAAGGGTACTAATGCTGAAATGACCGCATTCTCTCCCTCAATGGAGTTCACACGCGAGCAGTTCGTACAGCTTCTCTTCAACATGGAAGGACTTGACGCGGCAGATTACGCAGGAGATACAGGTTTCTCCGATGTTCCCGCAGGTCAGTGGTACTCCGCGGCAGTTAAGTGGGCGGCAGAAGCAGGCGTCACAAGCGGTATCGGCGGCGGTAAGTTCGGTCTCGGCGGTAAGGTAACGAGAGAACAGCTTGCCAAGTTCCTCATGAACTACGCTGAGATGCGCGGTGCATCCACTGCGGCTCGCACAGAGCTTTCCGCATTCACCGATGCGTCAAGCGTAAGCGACTGGGCGACTGATGCGGTATCATTCGCAGTTGCCGAAGGCCTCATCGGAAGCACTTCAACCTCCGCTAAGGTACTCTCCCCCGGCAGAGTTGCGGTAAGAAGCGAGATCGCCAAGATCACCATGTCATTTGACGCTTATCTTGCAAAGTAATATATAAAACAACACTCGGAAGCCACCACGGCTTCCGAGTGTTGTTTTATAAATGCAAAACGCAAAACGCAAAATGCAAAATTTTATATTGTAGGGGGAGGATTCCATATCCGCCCTTTAGTGTAGGTAAAGGCTCACGTTGTGGGTCGATGAAGGCATCGCCCCCTACGATAGATTGAGAATATCATATACCACCAAAGGAAACGTGGCGAATCCACCTCTTCCCTCAATTTCCCCCGTTGACAACTCACCGCATTTGTGGCATAATATATCTATAACCGAAAAACATTTGTTCCCTTTCACCGTCGCGGACTTTCTGCCGTATAATATAAATAACGGGTGACGGGAAACATGGAGATAACTATGCAGAAAAACATCACTATCCGCGGTGCGCGGGTGAACAATCTTAAAAATATCGACGTTACTATCCCCCGTGACAAGCTTGTAATTCTCACGGGTCTTTCGGGATGCGGAAAATCCTCGCTCGCCTTTGATACCCTTTATGCAGAAGGGCACAGACGCTTCGTTGAGAGCCTTTCCTCTTACGCCCGTATGTTCCTCGGTCAGCTTGACAAGCCGGACGTAGACTCCATCGAGGGTCTGTCTCCCGCTATCTCCATCGACCAGAAAACAACCTCCAAAAATCCCCGTTCAACCGTAGGTACGGTAACCGAGATATACGACTACCTCCGTCTGCTCTATGCACGTCTCGGCATACCTCACTGTCCCGTCTGCGGCAAAGAGATCCGTCAGGTATCCCCCGATCAGATCATCGACCGCATCATGACTCTCCCCGAAGGTGAGAGATTCATGATCCTCGCTCCCGTTGTAAGAGGTAAAAAGGGACGTCACGAAAAGGTCATCAGCGACGCCCGCCGTAACGGCTACGTACGTCTCCGCGTTGACGGTGTGATATACGGTGACGGTGAAGAGATCGAGCTTGACAAAAATCTGAAGCATACCGTGGAGATCGTTGTAGACCGTCTCGTTATGAAGGACGGTATCCGCGGACGTGTGACCGACTCTGTTGAGTGTGCTCTCCGCGAGGCTGAGGGT
This sequence comes from Eubacteriales bacterium, assembly GCA_045638405.1. Taxonomy (GTDB): domain Bacteria; phylum Bacillota; class Clostridia; order Oscillospirales; family CAG-272; genus RUG11130. Next base: position 8,140 of record JAZUBG010000123.1, read on the forward strand.
TATGCCGTTTGCGAGACCGTTCCGAGAAGCGGAGAGGCAGTGAAGATGGACTTCTCCACCAATTATGCCTGCGAGGAGCACGGAATCAGCTTCGGTGAGCTCGAGCCCCGTATGTTCTCCTTCAACAACCCCTTCGGAGCCTGCCCCAAATGCTCGGGACTCGGTTCGCTCCGCAGTATTTCCCCCGAAAAGATCATTCCCGACACTTCCCTCTCACTTTCCGAAGGAGCTATCGCAGTAAACGGCTTCAAAACCCTTACCGAGGACTCGTGGAACGGCCCCGTTGTGCTTGCGCTCCTTAAAGCGTACAAAGTTGACCTCACAACTCCCGTTGAAAAGTTCCCGAAGGACGCTCTTGACGCCCTCCTTTACGGCACGGACAAGCGTTTTGACGTGGTGCGCCACTTCGGAGGCGAGTCAACTCACCAGCCCACGGCTAAATTCGAGGGTCTCGTAAAGGTAATCAGCGACAGAGCTTCATGGGCGGGCGAGAGCAGTGATTACTACGATCAGTTCTTCCTTGACGTGCCCTGCCCCGAGTGCCACGGAATGAGACTTAACCCGTCGGTACTCTCCGTCACCGTTGGCGGACTTAATATCTCGGAGCTTTGTAACAAATCCGTCTCCGATGCCCTTGATTTCATCGAAGGTCTTAACTTCACGGGCGGGGATGCCATGATCGCTCAGGAAATCGTGAAGGAAATAAAGAGCCGCCTCGGATTCCTCAAGGCGGTCGGACTCGATTATCTCACGCTTTCCCGCAAATCAGGCTCACTTTCCGGCGGTGAGGCACAGAGAATCCGACTTGCAACACAGATCGGCTCATCCCTTACGGGAGTGCTGTATATCCTCGACGAGCCGTCCATCGGTCTCCATCAGCGTGACAATTCCAAGCTGATCGCTACACTGAAAAGTCTCCGCGACCTCGGCAACAGCGTTATCGTCGTTGAGCACGACGAGGAAACTATGCTTGAATCAGACTACATCGTAGATATAGGTCCCGGTGCAGGTGTTCACGGCGGTGCTATCGTCGCCGCAGGTACACCCGAGGAGGTTGCCGCCGACGAAAATTCCATTACGGGCGCTTTCCTCTCGGGCAGACGTAAGATATGCGTTCCCGAAACCCGCAGAAGCGGAAACGGCAAAAAGCTCCGCATCATCGGCGCGGCTGAAAACAACCTGAAAAACGTGAACGTAGACATTCCTCTCGGATGTTTCGTATGCGTAACGGGTGTTTCAGGGTCAGGTAAGTCCTCCCTTGTCAATTCCATACTTCTCCGCACCCTTGCGGGAGAATTAAACCGCGCTGTCACCTATCCCGGCAAGCACAAGAAGATCGAAGGAATGGAACATCTCGATAAGGTGATCGCCATAGACCAAAGCCCCATCGGACGTACCCCCCGTTCAAATCCCGCAACTTATACGGGACTTTTCTCCGACATCCGCGAGCTTTTCGCCAAGACTCCCGGAGCAAAGATGCGAGGCTATAAAGCAGGACGATTCAGCTTCAACGTACGCGGCGGAAGGTGTGAAGCCTGCGAAGGCGACGGCGTGAAGAAGATTGAAATGCACTTCTTACCCGACGTATACGTCACCTGTGACGTTTGCCGCGGCAAAAGATACAACAGAGAAACACTTGAAGTCAAGTTCAAGGGCAAGAGCATCGCAGACGTTCTTGAAATGACCTGCGAGGAGGGTGCACAGTTCTTCTCCGATATTCCTAAGATCGCTTCCCGTCTTAAGATGCTTTGCGACGTAGGTCTCGGTTATATCAAGATCGGTCAGTCATCCACCACCCTTTCGGGAGGTGAGGCTCAGCGTGTGAAGTTGGCGACAGAGCTTTCAAAGCGTCCCACGGGCAGAACGGTGTACATTCTCGACGAACCTACGACAGGACTCCACACCGCCGACGTTGAAAGACTTATCACAGTTCTCAACCGTCTCATCGAAAGCGGTAACTCTGTTATCGTCATTGAGCATAACCTTGACATGATAAAGACCGCCGACTATATTATCGACCTCGGTCCCGAGGGCGGTGACGGCGGCGGTACGGTGGTTGCAACCGGTACTCCCGAAGAGGTATCCGAAGTAGCAGGCTCCTACACGGGACAGTATCTGAAGAAGCTGCTTGATAAGAAATAAAAACGGCAGACTGTACGGTAATACCGACCTCAACCGGTAACACTTCCGTTTCAAGTCAATAGCTTTTCGCTGTGCGAAAAGCTACCGAAATTTTGCATTTTGCATTTTGCATTTTGCATTTACAAAGGACATACTACTATGGAACTCGTTTTAATTACCGCCCTCGGTGTCGGTGGTGCAACACTCTTCGGCTCCGTTATCGGATTCGCTTTCCGACGCCTTTCACACAAATTTTCCGATATTATCCTCGCCTTTGCGGCAGGTGTCATGCTTGCGGCGGCTGTCATCGGACTTATTATCCCATCAATTGAGTACGGTGGAAAATTCGGACTTCTTTACGCTGTAGCGGGTATCTTTGCAGGTGCATTTACCATCAATATCATCGACAAACTGGTTCCACATCTCCACAAGCTTGCGGGACGGGACATCGAAAAACACAACAACGGCTCGCTCAGCAAGGTGCTCCTCTTCGTCCTCGCCATCGCCATCCACAATTTCCCCGAGGGAATTGCGGCAGGTGTAGGTTTCGGCTCGGGCGACACCTCTCAGGCGCTTCTTATCGCGGGCGGTATCGCCCTTCAGAACATCCCCGAGGGCATGGTGATCATAGCTCCCATGCTGGCAGAAGGCATCTCTCCAAAAAAGACCTTTGTTATTGCCGCACTTACGGGAGTTGTTGAAGTAGTCGGCACCTTTATCGGATATTTCGCCGTCACCATATCCCGCGCCATTCTTCCCTTCGCTCTCGCCTTCGCGGGAGGTACCATGCTTTACGTAATCAGCGACGAGATGATCCCCGAAACTCATGCTCACGGTGAGGAAAGAGGTGCTACTTACTCTCTTCTTTTCGGATTCTGTCTCATGCTCGTCTCCGACGTACTTTTAGGGTAAACCAAAGCCAAAACATTGGGTTTTCAATGGTAAATCAAAGTTTTCAACACAAAACTGTTGAAAACTCGGGGTTTTCCCACGATTTTATCCGTGTTTTCCATGTTTTCAACATATAAACTGTTGAAAACATACCGCTTTTTCAACCGTATTATGTTGAAAAACGTCTACGAAACCAATAACCAAAGGAGGTAATTCAAGTGGTAGTATTACATGCAGGAGACGCCCACCGTCTGGCGCGTCTTTTAAAGGAATCGTCTCACGCGGTGTTTTTCGGCGGTGCGGGAGTGTCCACTGAAAGCGGTATCCCTGACTTCAGAGGTACGGGCGGTCTCTACAGCGACAGCAGCGAGGATAACGCATATTATCTCAGTAACGCTTGTCTGAGAAACGAGCCTGAGAAGTTCTACGAGTTCTATAAGAGGTCAATGCTCTACCCCAACGCGCGTCCCAACGATGCCCACAAGGCTCTCGCAGAGCTTGAAGAGATGGGTATCATCAAAGCAGTGCTTACCCAAAACATAGACGGTCTACACAGCGAAGCGGGCAGCAAAAACGTCATCGAGCTCCACGGAAGCTCCGCAAAGCACTATTGCATGAGATGCGGTAAAACGTTTCCTAAGGAAACTGTCACCTCCTTCGCAGGTGTGCCGAAATGCGACGCCTGCGGAAGCATCATCCGCCCGAAAGTCACTCTTTACGGAGAAGCGCTTGACGAAAGGGAGCTTGAAAGAGCAGAATTTCATACAAATGCGGCTGATCTCATGATAGCCGCAGGCTCCTCTCTCACGGTCTATCCCGCCGCGGCATTCGTAAAGTATTTCAGCGGTGTACTTGTAATAATCAACTACTCGAAGACCGACTGTGACAGTAACGCCGAGCTCCTGTACAGAGACTCTGTGTCAAAAGTCCTTTGCGAGGCGCTGAGGATCATAAAAGAAAGCTAATAAACGAAAAAATGCCGCAGACTCATACGAGCCTACGGCATAATTATTTGTTAAATTACTCGTGCAAACAGTGCATACATCGCAAAAGCAACAACGAAGAACACTATTCTTCTGGTAAACGTTGTCTCTATGTCGTCCGCTATTGTTTCAATACAACAGTATAATCCACCAAAAGTACCAATTATCCTGAGAATTGCTTCAACACCACCTACGTCGGCATTTGCTTCTCCGATCAGTACTATACCGTGCCATGTAAGTATAAACAATATCATGCTAAACGCCTTAACAAGTTCACTGGCTAAATCTTTTACAATATTTACACTCTCGAAGAAAAATCCCGGCTCTGTAGTTTTTTCGTACTTAGACCTAAACCTACCCAAATACTGTTTTTCACTAAGAATAAACAGCACGAAAAACATACAACCACCAAATATCCACAAAAACGGCACTGAAGAATTACCGATTACACTTGTGACAATATTACAAAGGAGGAATAACGTCATATTAACGATCGAATAAATAGCATCAAAAATCGGATCACTCCAATATGTATTTTTAAGAATGCCTCGTCGGAACAAAGATGTCACCGTAGTATGAATCTTCACCGAACAAATCATAAACAAAATACCAAAAATAACAAGCCCTATCTTCACGGGTGTCAGCTCTGTGTCAATTCCCATTTCGTAAAGTGGAATCTGTACTCCCATTGCTCCGAGAATGTACGATACTGCCATCACTCCCATGTTGATCAGTATCAGTTGTTCGTTATTGACAAAATCTTCAAAAGCACGCCACAGAACTCCATCGTTGTAATCATAATATCCTTTTACGTATATATATATTACAACGGGAATCAGCACCAATATTGGTCCGATCAAAAATTTGTAACACAGTTTTTTTGCATTTAACATATCGTATCTAATTCCTTCCATTATACAAACTCCGATTTCACAGTCTAAATAAACGTGAAATCGGAGTTATTTATATTCGAAACGTCAACGCTCAACCGTTCATGAACTTCTCAGCCTCGGCAAGACAAGCATATTTCATCTGACTGTTCTCATTACTCGCAGCAACGTATTTGTCATAATCTCTTTCGTACTCTTTTTTCGCTTTATTGTATGAGTATATCAGGAATATTCCTCCTGCAATTCCAAATAATCCAATCACCAAAAGAAATCTAAGCATTGCAACAGAGAAACAAATCAAACAAATTCCTGCAATTTTCTTCCACTGCGAAGGTTCACTCGGGATATAAAAGTCTTTAGTGCTATGGTATCTGTTTTCAAGTTCTACAAGTTTTTCATAATTATGCATCTTCTTATTACGTCTAAAAGTGAGCTTTACGTACTTCTCCTTCTCGGTAACAGAGTAGATCGTTCCAAATTGATTTTCAAGGTGTGAATCTTGCTTATCAATAGTCTGAGAATTGGTTAATTCCCAACCAAATGTTTGATATTCATCAATCGTCTCGGATTCATATGACGGTGCGATCTGCACAACTTTCGATTCCCAAACAGGGGCGGTATTCTTAACTTCAACTGTACCACCTCCCACCGTATTTCCGCACTTAGGACAGAACTTCTGTCCGTCAAGCATTTCATTTCCGCATCCGGGGCAAAACATAATTAAATTCTCCTTTACTATTTTTGTTACACTATTTCTATCAGTATTCTTCAGTGATTATCACCTTGCCACCCAAACGGCTTGTAGACAATCTGAAAGTTGTCACTGCTTCATCCGTTGCGTCAAACATTACAGCGCCCTCTTGTTTTTTGTTCATGGCAGGCACAATTTTTGACGTAATGGCAGATGATATACCAAGTATCACGCCCGTTGCTCCAAATGCACCGGAAAGTCCGGCCTCTCCAGCTACATCGGTAATTTTTGCCATTTTCTCAGTAGACGATCTCTTATTAAGTGATGCTTCGATTATATGTATTTCAGGAGTTACCTTAATTACCAATGGTTCTTTGCTTTTATACGAACATTTATATTCTGCATTGTCAATGTAAACATAATAATCGGATTTACCACCTCCGCCCATAAGACCGACAGACGGTTTTTCAGCATAGACACGTACCTCCCTCATTGGCTTGCGCTCAATCTTTCCTTCTGATGCAGGTTTACTTTCAGTCTGTTTAACAGCAGTTCCGCATCCGGGGCAAAACATGTCTCCATCGCTGATTTGTTTTCCACATTTTACACAAAACATGAATATATTCCTCCTTAAAGAATAAAAAATAATATGTTTTTATTGTATTATAACCTGAAACAGGTTAAAAGTCAAGTAGGATAATGATGATTTGATATAATTTTATTATAATTGAATTAGTGATAGGAGCAATTCATGTACCCCAGAATCCGCGATCTCAGGGAAGATCATGACATGAACCAAACGGCAGTCGCAAAGATGCTCGGTATGTCACAAACCGGCTATTCCAAGTACGAAACGGGAGAAAATGACATCCCTACAGCCGTTCTGATAAAGCTTGCGAAATTTTACAACACGAGCATTGATTATCTACTCGGTGAAACTAACAATCCCAAAAGATATTAAATCTTCTCCGTTTAACTCATAAAAACATTTATTTGATGTTTCGACCTTTGATTTGCTGTCCGATACAATATCGGACAGTTTTTTAGTTTGCTTATCTCCAAGCAAAAATGCCGCAGACTCATACGAGCCTACGGCATTTACTTCGTTTATTCAGTTAATTAAAGCGGAAGTGTTGCGAGAAGCTCTTCGTCATAGGTCACCTTGTAGGTTTCCATTGCGCTCTCCTGCATATCGCTGACAGCCTCAGACTGGATAATAACCTTAACAGCGTCCTTCCACTGAACACCTTCGCCCTCACCTGCGTACATGATGTGCCAACCGAACTCGGTAATAACGATTCCGTGATCGCCTACCTGTCTTGCAGGATCAAAAAGCCAATCGTTGAACTCGTCAACCATTCTTCCGGGCTCTACGTCCTCATAAAGTCCCTTTGTTTCTTTTGAACCGCCGTCTTCGGTGTACCTAACTGCAAGCTCCTTAAAGGAATCAAGGCTCGCACCGCTTGCTACCCAATCGTTATAAACCTTATTTACAACGCTGTCGTCCTTGTAGGTATCACTCTTAAAAAGAATGTGGTAAACGTCACGTTTTGAAGGAGCTTCACACTTGGATGTTCTGCCAAGGAAGAAGCCTGCGGCAATCATGCTCGTCTCCTCGTCTTCAAACACTTTGGTAGTACCCGGAGCAACGTCACCGAACGCCCACTTCATAACTATATCTTCCGAATAGGGCTGACCCTTGTAGGTGATGGAAGCTACACTCTTCTCTGCCTCTGCAGCTGTCTGACCGAACTCATTTATGAGAACGTCCTTTACCTTGGAGAGGAATTCTTCCTTAGTCGTAGCCTTTGCGATCTCGGATGCGATAGTACGGCATCTGTTCTTTGCCTCTTCCTTAGCGGCATCGTCCGCATCCTTAGGAATAAGGTCGTTGAAATCAAATGAGCAGAGGATAAAGTCAACCTTGTCAACCGCATTGGGATTCTCATTATACTTTGCCTCAAGAGCAGCATCGCTCACATCTGCGTCATTCTGAACCTTAGTGAGGTAAGAACTTGCGTAGAGAGAATACTTCAAGATGTTGGTTATAACCTGAGAGGTCGTTCCCGTACCGTAGTTCTTCGCGAGATAAGCGTCAACCGTGAGGTTTGCACTCTTAGCCTGTTCGGAAATGTTCTTAAGTGCATCTTCGATCTGCTTTTCCTCTTCAGCGGAGAGTGTATGTCCCGCAGCCTTAGCCGCCTCGCAAACAGAAAGCATATCTTCTACGGTAGCCTTCGCATCTCTGTAGAAATAATCGAACCATGTTCCCTCAAAGCTTTCAAATGTGCACTCCTGTTCTTTAATAGACTTGGAAGCATCAAGCTGTTCCTCAAACGTTTTGGAGGGGTCAAGTCCAAGCTGCTCTGGAGTCGCATCGTAGTAGTACTTATAGTACTCAATCATCTGCATGAAATTAGCGAAACTTGAGTTGACGATGTACATCATCTCAGCGTTAGTAAGCTTATAGTTCTCGGTGGAAACGGAAACCTTCTCAGCGTTAACGTCAACGCCGCCGTCGTACTTTGTAGCAGCGGAAGAACTGTTTCCGGAGGAAGGATCATTTGTTTCAGAACCGCTCTGAGGTGCAGTTGTTCCCGCGGCTGTGGTCTCGTTTGTCTTTCCGAAGTTAGAGCAGGACGCAAGAGACATTGTTGCCGTCGCACATACAAGAAGGACGGAAATTATCTTTTTGATCATAAAAAACTCCAATCTATCCCTGAGGATATAAAAACTAGAGATAGTTTAACATAAAAAAAGATTCAAGTCAATAAGATAAGAATATTGTTTACAAGTTAAGGGATAGAAAATCTCTCTCGTAATACCAAATCTTCGCAAAATGAAACTTTTCGGGAAATAAAAGCAAAAAAATCGGAAATAATAAAAATAAAATAAAAAAAGTATTGACAAAGGCTTCCCCATCTGTTATAATATATAGGCACTCAGGAAGTGCGGGGCTATCTGTGAATGCCGGAGTGGCGGAATAGGCAGACGCCCGGGACTT
>JAZUBG010000124.1:0-6672 GCA_045638405.1 Eubacteriales bacterium
GGACCTACTACGGCAACGTGCTCCGTTACAATTACATCCACCATATCGGAAACGAAACACTCCGCGATGCTAAGGCTATCTACTTCGACGACGGTCTGTCCGGTCAGACAGCATACGGTAACGTAATTACCGACGTGTACGGTCAGGCAATGATGATGGGCGGCGGACGCGATAACAAAATATTCAACAACATCTTCGTTGATATCTATGACAACAAAAACGCAGCCGTTTCCAACGCCTTTGCCGTTGACTCAAGATCAAGAATAGGCGCTGAGGACCCTACATACTGGGCCGGCGACACATGGGAGTTCGGCGTTCAGTTTGAGGAGGTTCCCTACAACACGGGAATATGGGCAGAAAAGTATCCCGATCTCGCGAAGCTGAAGTACAAGAAGAATACCTTTGAACTTGACGACCTCTACGCATTCTTCAACCCTGCATTTGATATTGTAAAGAACAACGCAATGTACGTTTCCGGCAAGGGTCCGAAGGCAATGACAATGAGCTTTGCGGAACATACCCATGAAATGGCCGAGGACATAGCGGCAAGCTGTGACTTCACATACAATGTGCTCGTTGCGAAGAATCTTGACGATTTCGTTGATGCGGCAAACGGCAACTTTACTCTCAAGACAGATGCAAAGGTATTCACCGAGATTCCCGGTTTCTACAGTATCCCCTTCGGTGACATCGGTCTCGTTGACAAGGCGGAGGCAAAGGTTATGTCCTTTGACGACGTGAAGAGCGGAGACTGGTTCTACTCAGCGGCAGAATATGCTTATCAGAACGGACTTATGAACGGTACTTCAGCCACTATGTTCTCTCCCATGCTGAAGATGAGCCGTGCTCAGCTTGTGACGGTGCTTTACCGTCTTGACGGTCAGTGCATGTCTCCTGCGGCTGTTCCCTTTAATGACCTCAGTCAGGATTGGTACCGCGCGGCTGTTGCGTGGGCATACGAAAACGGAATCGTAAACGGTACGTCCGCGACTGCGTTCTCCCCAGACGGAGACCTGACACGCGAGCAGACAGCGACTATCCTTTACCGCTACTGCAAATACAAGGGATATGACGTTTCCGCTTCCACGGATATCGGATCCTTCCCCGACGCGGGCAATGTAGGCTCATACGCTGCGGACGCTATCAAGTGGGCGTGCGCTGAGGGACTCCTCACAGGTAAGCCCTCGGGCAACGTGACCATCCTCGATCCTCTCGGTACAGCAACGAGAAGTGAAATTGCAACTATCCTAATGAGATTCTGCGCTAAGTTTTAAATAACACACATAAAAAAGGCTCAGCCAAAGCTTTGTTAGAAAGCAAATGACTGAGTCTTTTTTATACGCTCATCTATATCACATTAACATCTCGGTGCGAAAAATCAAAATATACCTTAAAACAGCCAAAATACACCTAAAACAATCTCAGATATGTTCCTTATGATATGATTAACTTATGACATAGTTTATTTTAGTATCTAACATTGTCATTTTCCTGATTTACATATCCGAAAGGAGAACATTATGAAAAAACACGCACTCTTAATTTTATCATTGTTATTACTTTTCGGCGTCGGGTCATACGTTTGCGCTGCGGAGTTGCCCTTTGGTGATGTTGACGATTCTGCTTGGTATCGCGGGGCGGTGGAGACGGTGTACAAGGAGGGAATCATGGAAGGCAGATCATCTTCTGCGTTTGCACCTACTGAGCTTATGAGCCGTGCTGAACTTGTGACCGTGATTTGCCGTCTTTCAGGTGAGAATACAAACGGACTTGGGAAAAATCTCAGTTTCAAGGACACCGACAGCTCCGCATGGTACGCCGACAGTATTGCTTGGGCAGTTGAAAAGGGACTTGTGACGGGATACACCGATGGCAGCTTTAAACCAAGCTCTCCCATACAGCGTCAGGAACTTGCAAAAATAGCTGTATTATACCTTGAAAACGAAGGTGTATTGAACAGCGATAACAGTGGCGCAAAAAAATTTGCCGACGAGGGTACTTTCCCACAATGGTCGGCGGAATATATCAAAAAGCTGGGTAAATCAGGACTTATGGTCGGGGACGAAAAAGGCAATTTTAATCCCACATCAAATACCAGTCGAGCAGAGATTGCAACTCTTGTTACAAGGATTCTACCGCTTCTTGACAGAATTTCCCCTTTGGACATTGTAAAAGACGGAAAGTTTACTTACACCGTGGTGTATGACGATAGCGACAGTATCCTCACAAGCATCATTGAAGATTTTCTTTATAATATGCGCTTTGAAGAGGGACTGAAGATCAATGCAGTCAAGGCAAGTAAAGCCAAAGATGACTATGGGCGCGAAATAATTTTCGGAAACGTTAGAAAATGTGTTGAGCCTATATACACTGAGCTTGATCCCGCAGGAGACTTTGCTCTCAGTTTCATGGGAGACGATATTATCCTTTGTACCAACGACTCGGAACTTTATTCCTATCTTTTCAAGGTATTCGAAGTAAAAGTCTTAAAATTTCTTGAAACCAATAATCTGAAAATTCCCGAAAAAGTCGATTTTCAATTTTCTAAGTCAGATGTGACCTCTCTCAGCCGCGCAGAATACGCAATAGCAAATCAGGCAGTAAACGCAATTGACGTTTACGATTTCTTCAGTTTGGAAGAATATAAGTCATCAGACGGAAACGTTATAACATACCGTTTCTTCATTCCGTTTGATTATACTCCGGACAAAAAATATCCCGTTCTCCTTTCACTTCACGGCATGGGCGAAAACCTCATAGACGTGAGCAAAGGCGGAACGTCAACGCTTCTCTGTATGCGTAATATGTTCAATATTGAAAATACCCCCGTGACAGAAGCAATTATAATCTGTCCCGTAGGTGCACAAGGAGAAGCGGCGGTGGAGCTTGTAGAGTATATTGCATCAAAATATTCCACAGACCCCGACAGATACTATCTCATGGGACTATCCATGGGCGGTGCGGGTACGTGGAGTACGATACAGCAATACCCCGATTATTTTGCGGCAGCGATGCCGATATGCGGTTACGGAAGTATAAAGGATCCTTCGATCCTCGTTGACGTACCGCTTTACGTAGTTCACGGAGTTGACGACACAACTGTCGGTGTGGGTAGCAGCCGAATGCTCGTTGAAGCTATCAGGGAAGCCGGAAGTAAGGTTATCCACTACGAAGAACCTGAGGGTTACGGTCACAGTTCATGGCACTATGCAACACAGAAATCCGAGATTGTAGAGTGGTTGTTCTCGCAGAATCTGTCCGCCAGATAATACAAACAAAGACAGTCTTGTACTTAATTGTAAGACTGTCTTTGTTTGTATTAATACCGCTAATCCTTCAGGTCAAGAACGCTCTTATTCTCAGCGATCATAACGATGATCGGGATGAGAACAAGCTGAACGATAATACCTGGAAGTGCTTCCGTAAAGGCACCTGCGATAAAGGCTGAGAAGGTGTATCCCATTCCCTTTACTCCCATGCAAATGAACATTGCCGTACCGAAAACAAGTCTGCCGACGAGCATGGAAATGATCAGTGAAACGTACACGTAAGGCTTCTTTCGGGGAAACAGTCTGTGCATAAGTCCCGATACTGCACCGTACGCGGCAAGCTCAAACGCCATGCACACAGCCATCGGAAAAAGAGGCGGCATTGTCAGTATCATAGAGCGCAAAAGCGGGGAGATAGCACCGACGGCAAGTCCCCACAATGGGCCGCAGATAAATCCGCAGAGGATCACGGGAATGTGCATGGGACATAACATTGAACCGATCTCGGGAATCTGTCCAGTCAGAAACGGCATTACGTATGCGAGAGCCAATAACATGGCGGAAAGCACCATTTTCAGTAGTTTGTTGTGATTTTTGATCATGTCTGTCTCCTAAGTTTATACAAAAAGACGCCACTATCCCTTCTGGGATAACGACGCCTTCAATGCATCAGTATAATTATATAGTAAATTTATCGGTAGAAACTTCTGTTTCCGAAATCGTTCTTCTGAACAACGGTAATATTATATCACAAAGGTCATAAAAAATCAAGTGTTTTCACGAAGAATGATCCCTTGAAGCTTATCTACGGCATCGCTAATAAGCGCGGCTGTGTTGAAGCCGGTAACTCCCGCAACCATATTCTCGCACTTGTTCATGGGGATGAGAATACGTATGGCATCAGCTCTCGCAACGGCAGCAGCCATCCTTTCGGTGATCTCACCAAGCATGGAGTCGGCAATCACAATTCCAACGGGGCCGATAATAACATCTGCTTTTCTGCAAGCAACCACAACAGGATTTTCCCCCGTAGCGGCACTCTTCGCCCCCGCCTTTATCATTGCCGCGGTAGCTACGGCATTCGTTCCCACAGCGGTCACGTTTACCTTCGGAAACTTTTCTGTTATCTCACGCACAAGCTGAGAGCCGATCTTTCCGCCCTGCCCGTCTATAATAAGTACGTTCATATTCACCTCAAAAATTGCTTTTTGTAGGTCTATTATAGCATATCAGCCCCCGGGAGTCTATAGTCGTTTGAAAATAACACATTGTTTTTTAGTATACGGTTGAATATTCCGTCGCAAATCTCAAGTAAAGGGTTATTGATTTGACGGCTTTACGAGGTTATAATATTGATAAGCGAATAAAACGTTAATTTTCGGAGGAAAATATGATCAACACGGAAAAAGTCGGCCTGCAGATAGCAGAACTGAGAAAAGCAAAAAAGCTCACCCAAAACGAACTTGGAGATCGGCTCGGAGTATCATTCCAGGCTGTGAGCAAATGGGAAAGAGGTGAAACTCTTCCCGACACGGCGATCCTTCTTGATCTTGCGCACTGCCTTGAAACCACCGTAGACTTCATTCTCACAGGAGGCGAAACGGCAAGTACATATAGCGGAAAATTTACCATATCCGACATGATCGAGGGTATAAGGTGTATCGAAAAGATGGGATACCTTCTCGGCCGTGATAATCTCATATACCGTCATGCAGTAGAAGGCATAAATCACGGTATGAATACGGATATTGAGATGATATTTGAAAGTGACCGCTACTTTGAAGCGTTCGTGGCGGAAGCAGCACTGGCGAGACTCCGTGACGGTGCTTACGTTGACGTAACCGACATCAAAAACAGCTTCAAATACGAGCACCTGAGAAACATAGTCCTTGCAGAAGCAAAAAAGTGTGGAATTAACTAATAATTCACCGCAAAAAAGGAAAATTTTTTAAGAAAAATATCGTCTCAGCTATAGCAATTTTTCTTCATATATGTTATAATTATAGATGCGAAGCGGTGTCGTGCTTTTTTGTCGTGCCGTTTTGCCTATCCTAAGTTAATAATTTTTATATTATGGAGGAAATACACCAATGTCCAAGAAGTATGTATACCTTTTTAAAGAAGGTAACGCAAACATGCGTGAGCTCCTCGGCGGTAAGGGCGCTAACCTCGCTGAAATGACCCACATCGGTCTTCCCGTACCCCAGGGTTTCACCATCACAACTGAGGCATGCACACAGTACTATGAGGATGGCCGTATGATCAATGATGAGATCATGGGTCAGATCATGGAATACATCGTAAAGATGGAAGAGATCACCGGCAAGAAGTTCGGCGACCTCGAAAATCCCCTTCTCGTTTCCGTTCGTTCCGGCGCTAGAGCTTCCATGCCCGGTATGATGGACACAATCCTCAACCTCGGTCTTAACGAAGAGGTAGTTGAGGTTATGGCTAAGAAGTCTAACAATCCCCGTTGGGCTTACGACTGCTACAGAAGATTTATCCAGATGTACTCTGACGTAGTTATGGAAGTAGGTAAGAAGTACTTCGAAGAGCTCATCGACAAGATGAAGGAAGAAAAGGGAGTTACTCAGGACGTTGACCTTACAGCTGACGACCTCAAGGAACTCGCTAACCAGTTCAAGGCTGAGTACAAGGCTAAGATCGGTTCTGACTTCCCCTCCGACCCCAAGGAGCAGCTCATCGGTGCTGTTAAGGCTGTATTTCGTTCATGGGACAACCCCCGTGCTAACGTATACCGCCGTGACAACGACATTCCCTACAGCTGGGGTACTGCAGTAAACGTACAGGCAATGGCATTCGGTAACATGGGTGACAACTGTGGTACAGGTGTTGCGTTCACACGTGACCCCGCTACAGGTGAGAAGAAGCTCATGGGTGAGTTCCTTACCAACGCTCAGGGTGAGGACGTTGTTGCAGGTGTTCGTACTCCCATGCCCATCGCTGAGATGGCTAACAAGTTCCCTGCAGCCTACGAGGAGTTCGTAAAGGTTTGCGAGCTTCTTGAGAACCACTATCACGATATGCAGGATATGGAGTTCACCGTTGAGAACGAGAAGCTCTATATGCTCCAGACAAGAAACGGTAAGAGAACTGCACAGGCTGCTCTCAAGATCGCATGTGACCTGGTTGATGAAGGCATGATCGATGAGAAGAAGGCAGTTGCAATGATCGATCCTCGTAACTTAGATACCTTATTACACCCACAGTTTGACGCTGCTGCTTTAAAGACTGCAACTCCAATGAGTAAAGGTCTTGGCGCTTCTCCGGGTGCTGCTTGCGGTAAGGTTGTATTTACAGCTGAAGATGCGGAAACCTGGAACAACAGAGGCGAAAAGGTTATTTTAGTACGTCTTGAGACATCTCCGGAAGATATTACCGG
>JAZUBG010000125.1:0-16556 GCA_045638405.1 Eubacteriales bacterium
AAGTTTGATAGGTCGGAGGTGTAAGCACGGTAACGTGTTCAGCTGACCGATACTAATAGACCGAGGGCTTGAACTACAAAGTTCAACGATTGCTAAATATATTGTTGTGTCTTAACTCTTGTTCGGTTTTGAGTGAGCATCTCACTAAAAAACACCATCTGTTGATGGTGTTTTTTTACTATAATAATTATCTTATTCTTTATTTTAGATTATTTACCTTATCTGATAACTCAATAAATCTTCGTTCTTTTTTTAACTCACGTATTCCTCTTTCTGATAATTTTTCAAGTAACTTCTGTTTAACGGTTTCTTTGGTTACTGACGTGACAAGTTCAGTTTCTCTGACGATAGGTGATTTGATATTACTACGAGTCATAATTCTATCTCCTGAATGTTTGTTACACAGATTAACATAATACATTACGGACTTTTCGACGGCATTCATAGCTTCTTCTGTCTCTCCGTTTGCGAGATATGCTTCTGCCAATAATAAATAACAGTCTCCTGAATCAAAATCATGGTACGAAATAGGGATCTCGTCCTTGAAAATTACATTCATGATTTCAAAAAAAGTATCATATACCGCGATGGCGTCTGTGTATTTGCCGTCGTTATAATATGCTTTGCCAAGACGCGCAATATCATTTTCGAGTCCCTGCAGAGCATAGTCTATGCCGGTACACAGCGACTGTGCGACTCTGTCGTAATTTTTCATATATTCATGAATTGTGGCATGATTTGAGAATAAGGTCAGATCTGAACGAAACGGGAAATCGCATTCGTTTATAGCCAAATCAAATTTGCCTTGACTGCAATAGAGATAAATCAGTGTTTGACGTGCGGACAAAACAGAAGTGACGTCTTTCGAATTTGCGATAATGAAATTCGCTTGACGAATTGTTTCAGATACGATTTCTTTTGCACGCTCTTCAGCGTAGCACCATCCGTTTTCACGTAAAGAAAGAGATATTCCAAGCTGCATACAGTTTATCATAACGAAAAGATTGCCTGGATATTTCTTGAGTGTGTCAAGCAGAAGGTCGTAGGCGTTCAAATAAGTTTGAATCTCACCGTATTTTTTCATACTGTCTGCAAGCTTTACGATTTCCCATACCTCATCCTCTTCGGTTGTATCGGCAATTCCGAAAAGAGTGTCCGTGCTGACCTTAAAAATAGATGCAAGCGGTACGATCTGTGAAATGTCCGGCATTCCCGTATCATTCTCCCATTTTGAAACTGCTTGATAAGTTATCCCGAGTCTTTCAGCAAGCTCTTCTTGAGTAAAACCGTTCTTTTTGCGAAGATCTTTGATTATCCTGCCCATCGTTTGTGACATAATGTTACCTCCAAATTGTTTTTTCGGTACCGTGAATTTATTATAACATAGAGTTTTTGTAATAAGAATAGACTGAAAGCTGAGATAAACTCAACTTTGCGTTGAGTATATTATAACATAATATTATGTCCGATAGAGTGATTGATTCAAAATATATAAACCTAAGTTCTATAGATACGCACCATAAACGGTTTAAAATACTTATAAACGAATTCCCACGCCTTTTTGTAACGGTCAACAACGAAAAAATAGAATAAAATAAACTTTCGGTTGAGTAGGTTGACATTTAGATTGTTTTATTTGAAAAGTGAAAAGGCAGGACTTGTATAGTCCTGCTTTTTCAGCATAAGTATTACTTTGCCACTTTACTTAACTTTCGAATTATTTCCCTATACTTATCTGTTTCACTTACGAACCCAAACAGTTCTATGTCCTCCATAAACTCAAGCACGTCATAACTTCTGTTGTGGCTGTCGTGCCACCAGACGCCGCCGGGCACGTTTCCGCGTGCAATAATTGACGTTTGCTTTTCGTCGGGATCGTATGTGTCGAAAACTACCGCGTATTTTGCAGCCTCTGCAAGTGAATCAAGTGTATTTTCTATGTCTTGTCTCCTTGCATATATCCTTGCAAGTGTCCAAAAAGGAATTTCAATATACTGGGCGTAAAAAGCATAGTCTCCTTTTTCGAAGAAAGATTTGATAAGCTCTACCTGCTTTTTACTGATCATAATTTTCTCGTCATCCGTAAAAATATCGCTATCGTTATCGTCTTTTGACCGTGCAAAAAACGTCAAATCCCCAACCGTATTTATAAAGTCCCCAATAATGTTTTCGCGCCATTTTTCGTACTTTTCCTTACCGTCAAGGGTTCTAAGTTGCATATCTGCACGGGTAACGTCGGGGAAGTTTTCTGCAATCTCCTTTGCTTCCTCAACTCTACCAAGCTTCGGATACCACATACAAGCTGTTGTCATAGCTTCGTTTCTGATCTTACTATCAGTGCAGTCAGAGATTATCTTTTTGATGTACGAAAGTGCCCTATTTACGTGTTCTTCCTTATCTTCAAGCATATGGGAATACATATATACTTCATCCACGTACTGACCTATAAGCTTGAACGAGTCGGGAAACTCACGTATACCGTCAAGCCACATTGAAATTGACCTTTTGTGGTCACCCGTCGAGGCAACCTCCCAAGCGGCGCTGTAGATTTCATCGATCCTTTTTTGCTTTGATTTAACGTCGATTCCGAGAAGTTCGTCTGACGTTACCTCGAAGAGGTTGCAGAGAAGCGGAATCTGGGAAATGTCGGGTGACGTCCTGTCACATTCCCACTGCGAGACAGCCTTTGGTGATATTCCGAGATATTCAGCGAGGGATTCCTGTGTTAGGTCTCTCGCTCTGCGGAGTGTTTTAATTTTTGATCCTATAGTCATATTATAGATCTCCTTGGTTGGTTTTTATCAAAATGCATTTTGTACTAACATTATACATGTGTGTCTCCAAATAATAAAGGAAGTGTTTTCGCAGAGAAAGTATAGCTTTACTTTACATTTATATTATAACACAGCTTTTTTCGGCAGAAATATTCGGCATAGTATTATTATTTTCAAAATATGTTGCTAAGACATGAAAATTATAGTATAATGTAGTTATAAGACAATATTTCGACTTGTGTGGAGGATCCTCGCGTGAAATTACTTTTCAAGCAGCGCTTGTTTTCGTGGTTTGACAGTTACGACATCTATAACGAAGCTGGTGATACCGTGTATATGGTTAAAGGTCAGCTCTCATGGGGGCACTGTCTGAAATTATATGATGCCTCGGGACAAGAGGTCGGTATTATCAAAGAAAAGATTTTTTCATTTTTTCCTAAGTTTGAAATTTACATAGGAGAAGACTACGTCGGCTGTATCAGTAAGGAGTTTTCTTTCTTCAGACCCAAATTCAATATCGACTGTAACGGCTGGCATATGGAGGGTGATTTTTTCGAGTGGGATTACTCTATCTTTGACTCTGACGACAGATACGTTGCCACTGTTTCAAAACAGCTTTTAAATTGGACTGATACGTACGTTATTGATGTTATGGATCCTTTTAACGTTCTGACAGTCGTAATGCTTGTTTTGGCGATCGATGCCGAAAAATGCTCGAGAGACTGATGGAAAATATTGTCGAGCGAAATTATCACGAGTTAATTGAATTAATATTGACTTGTGACGATATGTGTGATATAATCTCATGTATATTTTAACTTATGTGGAGGTCACAATGAAAAAACTGATTTCAATTCTTATCCTTTTTGCAATGCTTGTTTCATCTGTTGGAATTTTCGTTTCTGCAGATGAACCGATTGACAATGAGGACCCCATAACAGGTGACGAGAACTCTGATACTGATGTACCGGGTCTTGTTACATCTTCCGAAGGTCTTCTTCCTTTTGAGGATATTGACGTATCTTCTTGGTACATGGATGGTCTTACATTCTGTTATTCCAACGGTATCATTTCCGGTGCGGGAAATACATACACCTTTAACCCTAAGGGTGAGCTCACACGTGCTACGTTTGCAGTAATGCTTGCAAGAGCTATCGGTGCTGACCTTTCCGTAACTTCATGGAATACCTTCTCCGACTGTGACTACAGTGAAACTTCATGGTACGCTAAGGCTGTTGAATGGGCAGCTCTTAACGGTTACATGAACGGTACAGGAGAGGGTGTGTTCTCACCCAACGTAACGATGACACGTGAACAGCTCGCTACCGTATTCATGCGCTTCATGCAGAAGGCTGAATATGAGGTTGAAGTAAGTGAAACAATTCTTGGCGAGTATGTTGACGTATCTGAAATTTCCGACTGGGCAACTGACGGCGTTAAGTATGCCGTATCTGCGGGACTTATTTCAAGTACTTCTACTTCAAATAAGGTTGCATCCCCGAAGATGTCCGTAACACGTGAGCAGGCGGTAAAGCTCTTTACGTCTTTCCTCAGAACATATTTCTACGGCAGTTGTGAGCATCAGCTTTCCGAGTCTACGTGTACAGAAGCATCTGTTTGCTCCGAATGCGGAATGGTGGATAAAATGCCAACCGGTCATCTCTGCGAAGGACTTTCGTGTAAGGAAAGTGCAACGTGCACCGTATGCGTATTACTTGTGCTTCCTGACGAAGGACTCCACGTTTACATACCCGCAAACTGTACCACTGCTGAGACTTGCGTTGTCTGCGGCGCTACCCGTCAGAAAGCTTTCGGACATAAGTTTACTGTAGCTACCTGCGTAACTCCTGCTACATGTACAAGATGCGGCGAGGTTAACGGGGACGTTGCAGGACATACTTTAGCAAATGGTAAGTGCACACTCTGTCCATTTGACGCTTATAAAATTACAGCTGAAAGACTCACTGAGCTCGATGGAATTACATCTGTGACAGACGTTTCCGACGACAGATTCGAGTATTACCTGTGGTATGATAAAGACAGCGGTGAGATCTGCTTTACACTGTTCCATTACTACTCCTACGGAGATAGTGACGTTGTAATGTTCTCTATCAATAACGTTGATCGTGTATGTCAGTTTGACTACGAATACTATCTTAATGATGAAGAGCTGTTCTTCGACGGTATGGGTAAATTTGATCCCGCAACGTTTAATTCATCCGCTAATATAGCATTCACCTCATATGACGGTAACGAAACGGATGTTGCAACTGCAATCTCCAACGTAAAGATACTTGGAGATACGATGCTCACTGCATCTGCAACTCTTGTTCCTCAGTTTATTGACGGAGTTGAACTGTCAATGCTGGGATTCTCAAAATATTAAGATTAAAGATAGAAATCGCCTCGCAAGACAGGTTGTAACCGTCTGTGCGAGGTGATTTTTGTTAAATATAACTTTTGTTAACTTTCAAGCTGTCTGCCCAGAAACCCCGCGGCTGTTTGAATAAGTTTTATTTCAACATCCTGGGATATGGAATCTCCGTCAGTTTTCCTGAGTGACACTACTGCTCCTGTAATATCACCCTCAGTGATAATGGGCATCATAACGCTGACGTTCCCCGCACCGTGGTCTGTCAGTCGTAATTCTTCACCGCCTGCATGGACGTACAGACTTCTTTCGTCAATGAGGTCTTCAATATCGGCTGACAACTTTTTATCGCTGAAATCCTTTTTCGGTACACCGGCGCAGGCGATAACTGCGTCTCTGTCACAAATCGCTACGGCAAGACCGCATGTCTTATAAAGGGTCTCGGCGTATCCACCCGCAAATTCGGAGAGTTCTCCGATAGGGGAGTATTTCTTGAAGATCACCTCACCCTCGCGGTCAGTATAGATCTCAAGCGGGTCGCCCTCACGAATACGCATAGTGCGGCGGATTTCTTTGGGAATAACAACTCTTCCGAGATCGTCGATTCTACGAACTATTCCTGTTGCTTTCATATATAAAAACTCCTTAAATTACAAATTGTGATGTTAGTATCTGTAATTGTGGGAGATTTATACTGTGTGTTAGAATTTACTTGAAAATTTGAGGAAGTTCTTCATAATGGATTTCACTATTATTAAATTCTTCTAAAAACTTTTTATCATATTGCTTGCTACACCAAAAATCACTACATTCGTATTTTTGGTTAAAGTAGGAATATTTTATAAAGGCACCACAATCAGGACATTTTATGCCCTTGCCATTTTTATCATACACGCTCCTGATTCCCTCGTCACCATGAAGTTTAATTAAACATTCCTTTTTATAACAACTCAAGAAATAGTTGTCATACAGTTCAAGCGGCATATACTCATGTTGAGCGAGAATTTTATAAAAAGCGCAATCTTCATCAAACATTTCCGATAAAAAAGAAAATAGAGTTTCAGAAGATATTTCTTTTTTATAAAGTTGTGTTCGTTCAATCGCATTATTCACACCAAGAGAAACAACATAAATATATTCACAATCTTGACTTTTACGCATATCAAAAATTTCTGGCATCACATTCCTAGGGTATTCCTTGAATTTAAAAACATCTTCTCTTACCCATTTACCAAACTCAAAGTTTGTTGTCAATAACGCACTTATAACATCATCTTTCAATTCGCTTAAAACATCGGTGTTATTATCGAAAGTTTCTTTATTGTTCCCCGAATTATGTATAATAGTATGGCACTCATCGTATGAAGCATAGAACCCCAAACAATCAACAGATAGACTCATACCTTCAAATTTATCAAAATAAAATTCTAATATGCAATAAGGAGAAACCTTGTTTATCGCCCCTCCCAATGCCTGTATTTGTATGTAATACAGATTTTCTTTTAAAAACTCATTGGAAATTTTTTCAAATTCAATATTTGCCATTATAACAAATCTCTCTTTTTGTATCCCATTATATTTTATCATAAAGAGTAAAATTCTTCAATATATAAAACGGGCAAATTAATTTATTGATACTCTTTCCACCACACTATGTATTGCAAACCAAAAACTGTCGAATGGTGTCAATGTTGTCAGCAGAGGATCGCCCTCACGGATACGCATGGTGCGGCGGATTGCCTTGGGTATTACCGCACGACCGAGATCGTCAATGCGACATATAATTACAATTGCTTTCATATATAAATTTCTTCTTATTTTTACAGATTTACGTGTTTAGTATCTGTAAAATAAGGAAATTTATACAACTGAAATTATAAAAGGAATTATGCTATTTAGGTTGATTGAGGATTTTTTGATAGATAGATTTCTTTTTATATTTTACCGCATCAATTAACGAAACATCAACTTCCCAACCAGGCCACATGCTCCTAGGGTCTAGGGAGATGAAACCGTAGGATTCGTAATTTTCAAGTTGTTCATATTCGACTATCACACTGTTTTTACCAACAAGGTCTACTTTAAAAAGTCTATTTTTCGATTCAATATAGTATTCTTTTTCATAAATATCGCATAGTTCACGTATATCTACCAAAAAGTCGGATTTATCTTTATCTTGTAATGATATTACATAATCGGCAACCCCTAATTCATTGATAGGACCGATAATGCGATAATGTTGCTTTTGATAAATGGCATACAGTTTTTTTGATGAAAACAAATCATCAATAGTTGTTTCACATAGTGCAGTATCAACTTCAATTGAGATATTATTACAAAGTTTTTTGATAGGTAAAATATAGTTACACCAATTAACTGAATTGATTTCCAGTAATTTTCGTATGGAATAATTGCGATACATTCCAATATGTACGCAATATCTAATGTATGGTAAGGCGTACAAATTAATTAAATCGTTAAGAAGAGTATTATAATCGCTAAAATTTAATGCTGTTGCACTTAACGCAACGTTACTCTCAATTTTTTCAATTAAAAGTGGTGTTCCATCTAAACGATTGAAAGCTATATGTCTGCAAAAAGCAATGTCACGAGAACCAACATATAAAACAATTTGAATATTTTCAAGACATATATTGACTTCTGGCTTGTTCATCTCTGCTTTAGCAAAGATTATTAAAAGACGGTTAGTAAGGTCCTTTTTTAAATTATCTGACTCAACAACAGAAAGAACTCCGTTGTCAGTTGGAATGTTGGAACAATCACTTTTGTAGGGATATTTTTTTATGTAATTATAAACAGGTGTTTTTAATTTTAAATTATCAAACATTTTGATATGCTCCTGTGATTATTGAATCAAATGTATTATACCATTTTCTTGATATTGTGTCAATCTTTTATATCTCCTCATCACACTATGTATCGCAATACAAAACCTGTCGATTGGTGTCAATGTTGTATGTGACGGTTCCCCCTCACGGTTTCGCATAGTGCGGCAGATTTCAAACCGTGGTGTTAGTATTTGTGATTTGTGGAGATTTATACTGATATATACTAGGTTTTTGTATCGCCGGCGGCTCTATCAAAATCATACATAACCCCTCTCGTTTTGCCTTCAAAATCATCACTTTGAACATTGACAAAAAAGTATCATTATGATAAAATCTTTAAATGTGTGAAAAAATATGAATGGAGATTTATATGGAATACGTATTACTTATCGTTGGTTTCATTCTTCTTATTAAGGGTGCAGATTTCTTCGTTGACGGCGCGTCGTCAATCGCGTCAAAGCTTAAGATTCCGTCCCTCATCATCGGTCTTACTGTAGTTTCAATGGGTACAAGCCTTCCCGAAGCTGCTGTTAGTATTTCAGCAAGCGTCAGCGGAAACAACGGTATCTCTCTCGGTAATGTTATCGGATCAAATATATTCAATCTTCTCGTTGTAGTCGGCGTTTCTGCCACAATTCTTCATATTACTACCGATAAGGATATTCTCAAGAGAGATATGCCTATAAATATTGCTATCACCGCAGTTCTTTGTCTCATGCTTCTTGACGGATCACTCAGCCGTGTTGATGCGATAGTCCTTCTCGTTTGCTTTGCTTCATATATGTTCATTCTTTTTCGCAGTGCTCTTAAAAACCGCACTGAAGAAGAAAGTCATAAGGTTCTTTCATGGAGAAGAAGCTTGGTTTTAACCGTAGTCGGTGTAGCGGCTATCATCGGCGGAGGTCAGCTCGTTGTAAACAGCGCTTCCTCTATAGCTGTTTCTCTCGGAATGGGCGAAACACTCGTCGGACTTACCATCGTTGCCGTTGGAACCTCTCTTCCCGAGCTTGTTACCTCAATTGTTGCCGCTAAGAAGGGCGATTCCGGTATTGCAATGGGTAATGTTATCGGTTCCAATATCTTTAACATTCTCTTTATTCTCGGTATGACCGGTGTTATCAGTCCCATTACTGCCGATTCAGCGTTCTTCACAGACTCAGGCCTTCTCATCGCAATATCCGTTATCATGCTTATTTTTGCATTCACAAACGGCAGAACAAGCAGAAAAGAAGGTATCATCAGTACAGTGATATATCTCGGAGCTTATATGCCCTTTATCATCATGAGAGCATACGGACTTTTGATTTTCTGATAAAGTTATATTTTCTTAGAACAGCGAAGTGTTTACTTGGCTGTTCTTTTTTTATTACTTCCATTTACAGTTTAAGACGAATGTGTTATAATGTTAAAAAGACTGTTATGATTTGACAGATTATTTTATAGCGTTTTTTTTAGCCTAACGTAATTATTTATATGGAGATGTCATCATGAAGATTATTGGCGCAATTATAGTAATTATTCTTGCAATAATATTATATATGGTTGTTTGTAAAATTGTTTGTTGGATGTTTGATTTTGAAAAAAAACAGATGTAAAAATGTTTAAAACAGAACTTGAAGATTACGATAACGACAAACGATGTGCTCTTGCCAGCGTTACAGTAGTATTTGTAGTTGTTACGGTAGGTGTGTTGTTTTTGGTGTTTACTCGTTTATAAATCAAAAAACAATAAAATCCGAAAGATACTTTAAGGGGGACTATTAACCACCAAAGGCTTCAGGAATATTTCTGTCAAATCTGTGTTTGGGTGACCAACCGCGATGCTTGCTGGTACATAACAACTCCGTTCCTCTATCAGTAGATTTTTTGTGAAGATTAAGATTTATCGGTTACAAAATTGCCTTTTAGTGAGGAAATAGTTGGAGGGATTAACCTCCTTTTAACTGTTACTCTCGATATGTGGTATCATCTACAACGGTGAACCTTACTACTTCCTGGGTAACCTCCAGAGAGACGTAATTGCTATCGTTGACAAGAACGCTCAGACGGTTGCAACATACACCTATGATGCATTGGGAGTGCCTACTGCTGCTCCAAACAATGGAATTGCTAATATTAACCCATTCAGATATAGATCTTATTATTTTGATGAAGAGACCTCGCTGTACTATCTTCAGAGTAGATATCACGATGTAAGAGTTGGTAGGTTTATTAATGCAGATGATATACAGGAAATTAATTCTGAAAGCTTGGGCTGTATAGGATATAATATATTTACGTACTGTCAGAATACTCCTGTCAATGGTTCGGATATTTGTGGTTGTACGTTTGTTCAAATTTTTACAAAGATAGCTAACTTTTTCCTTAAATAAACAGGAGGTATCCGATGGACTTAACACCGTATTACGAAGAGTTCCAATCCACTATAAACATTGCCGGTTTTACTGTGGGCTTAGCAATTTTTGCTGTTATTTTCGTCGGTATTCGTAGAATAAGAGATCCCAAAGATTCGGTAAAGATAAAGGTTATAAATATCGTGCTATTGCTCATTATCTTAGCTTCAGTACTGGCACACTACTTTCGCGGACCTGATTTAGCAAAAAAGGACATTGCAGAAAAAACCATATATTATTATGAAGGTACTTTCGAAATAACTGAAATATCTTATGGAATACATGAGAAGGCTGTTTTTTCAATTAACGGAGAACAGCTGGAGCTGAAACTTGCAACGGATAAGATCGAAATCGATGATATTGAGCCCGGGGCATACAAAGGCGAGATCGTTTACGCACAGCATGCGGCTCACGTTCTTCATTTAGAGATATACGAAGAGGTTCTTGATTAAGTCAATTTTCATCACAAACTCCGCACTTCTTTACGAGGTGCGGAGTTTTTATGTGACGCAGAAGAAAAATAGTCCGGTCACTTGACATTCTCACCGAGAAGGGGTATACTTTGTCTTGTAGGAATCCCAATAACAGTTCTTGATATTTTTTGTGAAGCCGTGATTGTATAATACCATTCAGTTGACGTTCTTACAACTATGACTAAGAGAGAAAAATGCGTTATGCTTGTCGCACTGCCCAACAGAACATGAGTACTGAGAGTCCACCGTAAAACGTTATAAAGGAGATGCAGATGTTTTTTCTGAGTATCGATGATTTTTTTGCAAAATCCAAAGAAGCTGTAAGACTTAGCAGGGAAGAGGAAATAGCTTATGCCGTAAAAATGAAAGCCGGCGACATTGAAGCGCGTGAAAAGATTATATATAGCTACATTCCCTACGTTGCGGCTTACATAAAACGTGGACCGAAAGACAATCAAACACTTCATACAGTGTATACCTGTATCACGTGCCTTGAAAAATGTGTGGACCAATTTAACTTTCAGCAAGACAACGAGACGTTTATACACCATCTAAGTCTGCGACTCAAGTCATGTACAATTAAATGTTTTATTGACAGAAGAAATAATTAATTAAAATAACGGAGGATGATATGGAAAAAACTAAAGTAATTAAGCCTAAATACGAAAATATACCCGACTGGGAATTTTATGCTTCCAATATAGTGACAGAATATACTCAGTCAATAGAGGAAGGTCTTGATATTGAAAAGTACAAGGATATTTTTACCGCTGTATCTGATCTTCCCAAAGGGGAGATCAAGAAAAAATTCGGTGACGTGATCTATGAAATAGTGATGAATGCCGAACTAAAGGAAGGGTATCCTTATATCGAGCCGTCTGATCTTGACGGAATCAAGGCACTTCGTAAGCCGTATTCATATGAAAAGAAGACGGTTGAAGATCTTGAAAACAGGATTCACGGGGCGTGGCTCGCCAGAGTGTGCGGCTGTCTCCTCGGTAAAACGGTTGAAGGTATACGTACAAATGAACTGATACCGTTTCTGAAGGAAACGGAAAACTATCCAATGCACAGGTATATCTTAAAAAGCGACCTTGAGAAGACTGATATAAAAAAGTTTAGTTATGACTTCCGTTATACATGTTATGCGGATGAGTGTGTCGGAATGCCTGTCGACGATGACACCAATTATATGGTGCTTTATCAGGAGATCGTTAATAACTACGGAAGAGGTTTCTCTCCCTATGACGTATCACGCGCGTGGCTCCGTTATCAGCCCAAGAGCGCATACTGTACAGCGGAGAGAGTTGCTTTCTGCAACTTTGTAAAAGGGTACGAACCTCCCCAGTCTGCAGAATATAAGAATCCCTACCGTGAGTGGATCGGCGCTCAGATAAGAGGAGATTATTTCGGATATATAAATCCCGGAAATCCGGAGCTTGCCGCAGAGATGGCGTGGAGGGATGCTTCGGTATCCCACACAAAGAACGGTATTTACGGTGAGATGTTCGCATCTGCGATGATAGCCGCGGCACCTGTATGTGATAACGTGAGAGATGCGATCCTCGCGGGTCTTGCTGAGATTCCTTATACTTCAAGATTGTACAGTGACGTTATGAGTGTGATAACCGCTAACGACAGCGGTGTCAGCAGGGAAGAAGTATTCACTCTTATTCACGAAAAGTATGACGAGTATACTGCACACGGCTGGTGTCACACTATCCCTAACGCCATGATCGTTGCGGCGGCTCTTCTTTACGGAGAGGGTGACTTCAGAAAGTCTGCTTGTATGGCGGTTGAAACGGGATTTGACACAGACTGTAACGGTGCGACTGTTGGCTCGGTAATAGGTATGATGAAGGGCAAGGGTGGGATTCCCGAAGACTTCACAAAGCCGATAAATGATACGATTCATACGGATATCTTTGGTCTTACGGAAGTGAAGATAAGCGAAAGAGTCAAACTGACGATGAAGCATATAGAGTAAAATGTGAATGGGCGGAGTTATATCACTCCGCCCATTCTTTCTCAAAAAACTTGAGTTTTTTTGTTGCAAAAAAGTGACATGTGTGTTATAATACACTAACATTTATAATTGTTCAGCAATATACATCGGAGGTTTTATGACAACACAAAACTTACTCGTAAAAAGACGTGTTTATCTTATAGTCGGCATTCTCGCCATGCTGTTCTCGGGTGTTCTTTACGCATGGTCAATTCTGAAAATTCCATTTAAGGATGTTTTCGGCTGGAGTGACGCTTCTCTCGCGTTTAACTTCACTTTGACTATGTGCTTTTTCTGCCTCGGTGCATTCTTCGGAAGCCTTATCTGCAAACGTATGGGCGTGAGATTTGTCCTTATTCTCGCGGGTATCCTCGCGGGCGTTGGATTTGGTGTAACGGGACTTCTTAATAATGACAGTCTCTATCTTCTGTACGTCAGCTATGCTGTCCTTGGCGGATCGGGTATCGGTATTTCCTATAACGTAATCGTTTCCACCGTTACTTCATGGTTCCCGGATAAAAAGGGCTTTTGCTCAGGATGCCTTATGATGGGCTTCGGCTTCAGCACTCTTCTTCTCGGTAACGTTATCAGTTCTCTTTTTGAAAACGCCTCCATTGGCTGGAGCAAGGCGTATATTCTTCTCGGTGCAGTTCTTGCAGTGGTGCTTGTGATCTCCGGACTCATTCTCACCCGTCCTCACGCAGATACCGTATTTCCCGCACCTAAGGTGGGAAAGTCTGTAAAGAAGGAAAATTTTGAAGTACGCGACTTCACACCTTTTGAGATGATCCGCAACTTTACATATATCCGAGCTTTCGTTTGTCTCATCTTTATCACCGCAGTAGGTAACTCCGTTATCAGCTTTGCCCGAGACATGATGCTTTCTGTAGGGGCTGTTCCCGCACTTGCGACTACACTTGTGGGTGTACTTGCTGTATTTAACGGTGTCGGACGTATCCTTACAGGTGTACTTTATGACTCCCTTGGAAGAAGAGTCACAATGCTTACGGCAAATGCCGTCACCATCGTTGCCGCAGGAATCACACTTGTTGCGGTACAGCTTAACTCTCTCCCACTCTGCATTGTCGGACTTTGCCTTACGGGACTTTCTTACGGCTCATGTCCTACAGTGACCTCGGCATTTACATCATCCTTCTACGGAACAAAGTATTTCCCCATAAACTACAGTATTACAAACTTCAATCTTATTGCGGCATCCTTTATTGCTACCTTCAGCAATAACCTTCTTATTTCCACGGGAAGCTACACCGCACCTTTTGTAATGCTTCTTGCTCTTGCAGTAGTTGCAATGGGACTGAATTTCAGTATTCGTAAGCCTTAATAAAAAAATAACAGCGGAGTGATTTCACTCCGCTGTAGCATTATAGGGCAGGATTACAAATAACTCATTTTGCGAGAAAAATTCCTTGCTTTAAGGAATTTATGCTTGTTTGGATCGATCATTACAGTTTTATAACAACTTATACGTGAAAAAAACAAAATTCCTCTTGACACTCGCTTTTTGATGTGTTATAATGTCTCGTAACTTATTAAAATGCTTTGATGGAATTATTCCTCTTCCTCACTTCATTTTCAGAGAGTCGGCGGCAGGTGTGAGCCGACATGAACGGAAAAGGAAGTCTCGTTCCGGAGCAGAGGTGCCGAAAAAGAAGTAAGTACCTCCGGCTTGTCCCGTTATCATGACAAAAAGCCTGCCTGAGCTTTGATGAGTTGACCGTTCTCGTTAACGGTAAACAGGGTGGTACCGCGAAGAATTTCGTCCCTGAAATCGACTGTTCGATTTCGGGGCTTTTATATTTTTTTGTACCCCACAGGCAATACATTCAGAAGAGGTAGAAATATGAACACTATCAGAATTGCCGACAAAACACTGTGCCGTGAGGACAGAACCTTCAGCTTTAAGGAGCGACTTGAAATTATACGTCAGCTCGACAGACTTAAAGTCGATACCATCGAGCTGCCCGAAATAAAAAACGCGAGAACGGACATCCTTCTCGTCCGTACCGCTTCGTCATTCGTTAAGAACAGCGTGATCTCCGTTGCCGCAGGAAGCACAGACCGCAGTATCGACGACGCGGCTGCTTCTCTTTCTGCAGCAAAGCAGGGAAGAATCAGAATCGAAGTTCCTACCTCCCCCGTTGGAATGGAGTACTTCATGCACAAGAAGCCAGATAAGATGCTCGAGTGGGTAAAGTACGCCGTAGCAAAGGCTAAAACACTCACAAGAGACGTCGAGTTTTGTGCAGTGGACGCTACGAGAGCCGAAAGAGATTTCCTCTTTGATGTGATCAAGGCGGCAGTATCGGCAGGTGCAACGTCAGTTTCCGTTTGCGACAGTGCGGCAGGTATGCTTCCCGACGACTTTGCCGAGTTCGGCGGTGCGGTTGCTGAAGCGGGAGGTGTTCCCGTCGGGGTTTCCTGCTCCGACAAGAACGGACTTGCCTCTGCTGAAGCTATCATGGCGACACGCCGCGGTGTGTCTGCAGTTAAGGTATCCGTAGGAGGCGACACCGTTCCCGCTGAGACATTTGTAACACTTATCAAGAATTGCGGCGACAGCTACGGTTTTGCTTCCTCCATCGCGTATACTGAAATGCGCCGTATCATCTCTCAGATCAACTGGATCGTTGACGACGGCGCGAAGAATGAAAAGGGAAGTGCATCTTCGCTAAATGCAGAGGACAGTGGAATCCACCTTGACGCAAAGGACGACATTTCCGCAGTTGCGGCGGCTGTAGCTAAGCTTGGCTTCGATCTCTCCGACGAAGACAACAAGAGAGTTCACGAGGAAGTTTGCCGCGTAGCTGAAAAGAAGGTAGTGGGTGCGGCAGAGCTTGACGCAATAGTTGCAAGCGTAGCGCTTCAGGTACCCGATTCCTACAAGCTTGAAAGCTACGTAATTAACAATGGTAATATTATCGACTCCACGGCTCAGATCACACTCAGCCGCGAGGGTAAAACATATCAGGGCGTCGCTATCGGCGACGGTCCCATTGCGGCGGCATTCCTTGCCATTGAGCAGATCATCGGCCACCGCTACGAGCTTGACGATTTCGGTATTGATTCCGTTACCGAAGGTAAGGAAGCTATGGGTTCAGCCCTTGTAAAGCTTCGTTTTGACGGAAAGCTCTACTCAGGTAAGGGTATTTCCACCGACATTATCGGCGCGAGTATCAGAGCTTACCTCAGCGCAGTAAATAAGATTGTTTACGAAGAACATAACGCTTAAGCGGAGGAATTTTCCCGATGAAACTTTCATTTTCAACAAAGGGTTGGCATAACAGCAGTTTTGAAGAGTTCTGCGAAATGGCTGAAACTATGCGTTTCGGCGGAATAGAGCTTCATAACATCGGCAACCGACTCTTTACAGATAAAAACGGCGCGTTTCACGATTATTCCGCCGCTTCAACTCTCAGACTTCTTTACGATAAGAAGTTGACTATCCCCTGTATTGATACTATCTGCGATATTTCAAATCCCACTGAAGCGGACGTGGCTGAGGCAGAGACCCGCCGCTGTATGGAGATCGCGCGTTTTCTGAAGATTCCTTTTATTCGTCTTAAGACACGTGATGAAAACGGCGGAGACGTTAAAACTGCCGAAAGCTTTATTTCACGAGTGCTTGAGGACGCGGAAGAAGCGGGAATAACCCTCCTTCTTGAAACTACGG
>JAZUBG010000126.1:0-3558 GCA_045638405.1 Eubacteriales bacterium
GGTGTTGCTCTCGGTATGTCCGTTATCGCTGAGAAAGCTCTTCCCGGTGACGGTGACATCATCAGAAACATAGTCCTCTTCTCTGTACTTGTTTACGAGCTTGTAGGTCCCGCACTTACCAAGATCGCTCTTACAAAGGCCGGCGAGATCATTCCCGGCGGTGAAAGCGCACGCGGTAAGGACGACATGAAACGCCACAGATAAAACAAAAAAATCGACGTTCTCAAGAAATTTGAGAGCGTCTTTTTTCGTGACAAGTAAATACTCCCCGATCTCATCCATCGATCGGGGAGTTAGAACTGACTCGCCATTGGTTTATTCTCCTCTGTATTTATTTTTTTATAATAACAAAATTTACTATATTTTCTTTTTCCCTTAGAAAATTATTTATTATTTGTGAGGTTTACGGTTTCTATGAACTTTTATATATTTTTTGTGAGACTATTTCAGGTTTTCGCTATATTTATTTCTTTCGCTTTAATCTCCTTTGAGTTTATTTATTCTGCCAACAGCAGTTTTTACGAGGTTCTCAGTTACCATCCGAGAAACTTTTTGATTTTGATTTTAAGCATTCATTGGAGTGTACCTATTCCTGTCAAATTCTCTTGTTTCTTAAGTTACTAATCTGTCTCATAGGCATTTACCATACTTTCTTCGGAATTACACCTGAGTTATGGTTTAACTTTCCATTGGTTTATACCTCAATTTGATCATAGCTACTTGAAAACTCTTATATCCGTTATCTTTGACAGTTCAAAATCTGTCATGCTTCAGTTGTTCATTGGTTTGTACCCCTGGATCTTAGATTTTGGCAACGTTATAATTCTTTATTCTCATGTCGGCGTCCTCTTAATACGATACTTCGAACGTCTGACTTACATCTATATAAAACCTATATTACGGAACTAAAATTGCACTTCACTTGTTACTTTATATAAATAAATCTCATCTTTTACCCATCATTATATCGGAATGAAGACCGTCTTGAGTGTTTATACAAATTCACTGCATCGGTGTCTCTCTGACCATGATTCGCCACATTACGGTATATGCCGTGCGCTCCTCAACTGTTTTCTTCCCTATCATTTCAGGAAACAATCTACACTTATCTGATTACTGAGGTCATCTCTATATCTTTAGATCCAATTCGGACTTTATCCTTTGACTCATCTGCCCCGTACGGTTTATCTTCCCTATACGGATTCGCATCAACGGTGCGCTCTTGCCTTTCGGATCCATCGGTAATCTCTTCCTCCTCGGTTGAGATCTTCCAAAAGCTGATATACAGACTTTTACTGATACCTTTGCTTCAGTGAAGTCAACTTCTGGCACCACCCGTGCCTTTTGTACTCACTGCGGGAAACTTACCTTATACCTCGGCGTCTCCCGTCTTTGGTTTATGCTTTTATATTCAGTTGTTATTCAATTGTTATTCAGTTGTTATTTGATTTTTATATTCTCCTCCGATTCCAAATCAACCACTCTGCTTCCGGACTATTGTCCATCCGTGAGTAAATCTTTGTGACCCGGATCATCATAAGAGCACGAAAAAAGCGACACACCGGTTCTTCATCAACTCAACCTGCGTGCCGCATTATGAAATACGTTTTATCGGATATGTCGGTACCGACGATTCCTTCAGTTCCCGCATACCGATGGCACGCAATTTTCTAACACTTCTGAAAATCATGTCCGACACCTCCTTTAAGAATTTGTTTTGGTTTCTTCTTTGCTTTTTG
This sequence comes from Eubacteriales bacterium, assembly GCA_045638405.1. Lineage (GTDB taxonomy): Bacteria > Bacillota > Clostridia > Oscillospirales > CAG-272 > RUG11130. The sequence goes on from JAZUBG010000126.1 coordinate 1,740, forward strand.
TTCTTTTTCTTTTCTGCATCTACATTGTAGCATATATCTCAGTGTTTGTCAACAACATTTTCAAATATTTTCACAAAAATACTTTGATTTTATGTTTTGTTGGTACACTATGTATAAATTTCACAAAATATTTTTCAATTTCAGGTTCATTTTAACTTGTGTATTGTTACTTTTTTATATACGTTTTGTGCATATTTATTGTGCGTTGTGCCGTGCGCATATCAGGCAGTTATATTCAAAGCCGATCAAATTTAAAAATATCTCACATCGTAACGCAAAACGGTAATCTGCATATCATGTTAAGGAAAGAGCCATCGGTTCTTCATTTTTCACAAGACAATCAAACCGAAAGGAATTTATTTGAAATGTCAGACAACAGAAACTCTTGTTCTCATACTTCAGACAAATACCGTGATATGATCTGTATTGATACTTACAGAGTCCTCGATTCTTGCCGTGACAAGGATTGCTTTGAAGACGTGAGAGTATATCTCACCGACTGCGGTCAGGAGATTATCGACAGGACCACGGTAGTCAGAGCGAAATCCGCTAAGGTCGTGTGGTCATATATAAACATCGACGCTGTTCCCTTCAACCGCGGCTTTTACCAGCTTTCAATAAAGATATACGTCAAGATCACCGCGGAAGCGTGCCTCGCCCCGGGGAAAGTGGAAGAATTTGACGGAATCGCCGTTGTTGAAAAGAAGGTCATCCTTTTCGGTAGCGAAGGCAACGTCAGCGTATTCAAGAGCGAGCTTAACGGAGACTGTTTCTGTGGAAAGGGTTGCCGCGCAGTAAAATCCAACAATCTTCCCATTGCGGTCATCGAGACGGTCGACCCCATCATACTCTCAGCAAAGGTAGTCTCTCCACATCACCACCACTGCTGCTCATGCTGCTGTGTGGAAGAAGTTCCCGAATGTGTATGCGCTACAGTTGACGGTCATCTTGCTGACGACAGAGACTCAAACAAGCTTGTAGTATCCCTCGGACTCTTTTCCGTTGTAAGAATCGAACGTCCCGCACAGTATCTTATCAATGCGGTTGAATACTGTGTTCCCGAAAAGGAATGCCGCGCCCCCGTTGACGATAATCCATGTACTCTTTTCAAGAATATGTCGTTCCCCGTAAATGAATTCTGTTCACCCTCATTTCCACCACGCTGTAAGGATGACGACAAGCCGAAAAAATGCGGCTGCGACTGAAGTACAAACAAAAGAAACAGTAATATGCCCCATTTGAAATATGGGGCATATTACTGTTTCTTTATAGCCAAATCGCTTGACTTTTTTCATAAATTACTGTATAATTCACTTGATTTAATTATACTTTTCATATTAAGGAGGTCGAAAAATGAAAAGAAAGCTTATATCCCTTTTTCTTGCGGCGGTAATGATGCTTATGACTGTTGTAATGAGCATTCCCGCTTCCGCAGCACTTAACTTCAACGATACCGACGGCCATTGGGCAACCGGGGCTATTGAGTACGTAGTGGAAAACGGACTCATGAACGGTGTCGGTGACGGCACGAGCTTCGCACCTAACATGAGCCTTACACGCGGAATGGTTGTTACAGTTCTTTACCGTGATAACGGTTCACCTAAGCAGCCCTTCAAGGGTACTTTCCTTGATGTCAAGGAAGGTGAATACTACACGGCAGCTGCCGAATGGGCATTCGAAAATGAAATCGTAAACGGTACAGGAACTGACGAGTGGGGCGAGCCCTATTTCTCCCCCGACCGTGACATTACCCGTCAGGAGCTTGCGACAATGTTCAAGCGCTATGCTGACTTCAAGCATGTTGACACTGCTAAAGGTA
>JAZUBG010000127.1:0-5674 GCA_045638405.1 Eubacteriales bacterium
GGCACACAGAACGACATGGCTACGATCCGACTTCCGTAGTTGCAATCGTTGACACCAACTGTGATCCCGACGATGCTGATTACGTAATCCCCGGTAACGACGACGCTATCCGCGCTATCCGTCTTTACGCTTCCGTTCTCGCTGATGCTGTTATCGAAGCACGTCAGGGCGAGCAGAACGTTGAGGCAGAGGTTGCAGCTGAAGAGACTGTTGACGCTGAGTAATTCCCGGTTAACTCTAAAATTACAGAATAACTGAAAAATAAGGAGAAATTTATTATGGCAGCAATCACAGCTAAAATGGTAAACGAGCTCAGAACCAAGACCGGTGCCGGTATGATGGAGTGCAAAAAGGCACTTGTTGAGGCTGACGGTAACTTCGACGAAGCTATCAAGGTTCTTCGTGAGAAGGGTCTCGGTAAGGCTGATAAGAAGGCAGGCAGAATCGCAGCTGAGGGTGTTGTAGACGTTCTTACAGTTGGCAACACAACCGCTATGATCGAGGTTAACGCAGAGACTGACTTCGTTGCTAAGAATGAAACATTCAAGGCATTCGTTAAGAATATCCTTAAGGTAATCGTTGAGAACAAGCCCGCTGACGTTGAGACTCTTAAGACTCTTCGTTTCGACGCTGAGTTCGAGACAGTTGAAGCTAAGCTCAAGGACATGATCTTCACTATCGGTGAGAACATGAACATCCGCCGTTTCGTTGTTGTAGACGGAACAGCAAGCACATATATCCACGGCGGTGGAATGGCAGGCGTTATCGTTAGCTTCGACGCTGACGAAGCAGTTGTTGCAAACTCTGCATTTGCTGATTTTGCAAAGAACATCTGCCTCCAGATCGCAGCAGGTACTCCTCCCACATACGTTTGCAGAGAAGAAGTTCCCGCATCCGTTCTTGAGGAAGAGAAGGCTATCCTTATGGCACAGATCAAGAACGATCCCAAGATGGCAAGCAAGCCTGACGCAATTATCGCAAAGATGGTTGAGGGTCGTATCGGTAAGTTCTACGAGAGAGCTTGTCTCAATGACCAGCCCTACGTAAAGGACGACAGCCTTACAATTGCTAAGTACGTAGAAGCTACAGCTAAGGAACTCGGCGGCAAGATCTCTATCAAGTCTTTCGTTCTCTATGAGAAGGGTGAAGGTCTTGAAAAGAGAGAAGACGATTTCGCAGAAGAGATCGCAAAGCTCACAGGCAAGGCGTAAGCTAAAGTTTATGAAGGGTATCCCGAAAGGGGTACCCTTTTGTGTTTCTCTGATACATCTCATGCTTTCCACTTGACAAATCTCCCGAAAAATGTTATAAAGAAGTTAGGACATTCGAAAAGGAGAAAACTGTATGTTAAAACGAATTTTAGCCATCACACTTGTGTGCGTAATGCTTCTCGGCATGATTCCGCATGGTATTTTTGCCGAGGAAATACTCACAAATCCCTTCGAGGACGTAACTGAAGCCGATTGGTTTTATAAAGAAGTCCTTTCGGTCAATGCAGAAGGGATAATGACCGGTAAGAGTGCTACAGTATTCGACCCTAAAGCGAACATTTCACGTGCTGAGGTCGTAACCGCACTTGCACGCTTCGCTTGCGTGAACGTTGAAGGTAAAGGAAAAACTCTTACTTTCCCCGATACTCAGACAGATGCTTGGTACTCCGATTACGTAGGCTGGGCATATGAAAACGGTGTTGTTACAGGTTACGATAACGGTAAATTCGGTCCCGCTGACCTTATTACCCGTCAGGAGCTTGCAGTAGTGCTTTCGAGAATGATAAAATATCTTGAAGCAACAATGCCCGACTCTCCGCAAATCGATAAATTTACCGATGGTGGAAAGATTGCTTCATGGGTAGCAGAACACGCTGAAACCATGAGAAAGGCAGGACTTATGAAAGGCGACGCCAACGGAAACTTTAACGCGACGAATAACGCATCTCGTGCCGAGGTTGCAACCATCATTTCAAGAATGCTTCCTCATTCAGGCAGAATCTCTGTTGTTGAAAGCGGAAAATCCGATTATACCATCGTTGTTGCTGCAGACGATAAACCTGCTGTACTTGCTGCTGAGAGACTTCAGTATCTCGTACGTGAATATACCGGTGCAGAGCTGAAGATCGGTAATGAGAAAAAAGGTAACATGATTGCCATCGGCACAGCGTCTGGCATCAAGGTTGAAGGACTGGGAGTTGACGGATATAAGATCGAGCTTGACGGTAATAATATTCTCATCAACGGTGAAGCAGACGGTGTATTCAAAGCCGCAGTAAGACTTGCGAACCTCTACGCCAAGAACGGCAATATGAAGGTTACGAAGCAAACCGCAGAGATATATGAGCATGAATATCCTATCGGAAAGCTCACAATTCAGGGTAACGACATCTCAAAGTATGTTATCAAGTATAACGTAGGCGCCTCCGCATCTGTTGTAACGGCCGCAAACGAGATTCAGAAGTACATCGAAATGGCTTGTGCAGTAAAGCTTGACATTACCACAGGTAACGCAGGCGAGTATGCGATCATTCTTGACGATACTGCATTCGACGATGATGAGACGTTCTCTATTAAAACTGTAGGTAACAATGTAGTGATCGGTGGAAGCGGCGTACGCGGCGTGCTCTACGGCGCATATACTTTCCTTGATAACTACGTTGGTTGGAGGTTCCTTGACGCAGGTGTGGACTTCCTCAGATCTGTTGCGGAGCGTGATATTTCAAACGTTGACTATAAGTGGGAGCCTACATTTGAGTACAGAATTCCGTACTATTACAGTATGTTCGACACCACGATTGCCCCCAAGCTTTTGGTTAACGGTTATACCGGAATTACCGTTGAGTACGGCGGTCATGCATCGGGCAGAGGCCAGGGATGTCACACCTTCCAGGAGCTTACAAACGGAGCTTATGACCAGTCTACTCAGCCTTGTCTCAGTGACCCCGAAATCTTTGACCTTGTTCTGAAAAATGTACTCAAGAAGTTTGCGGATAATCCGGATCTCGAAGGATATTCCGTTTCACAGAACGACAATCAGAACTACTGTAAGTGTGAAAAGTGTACAGCTGTTGCCGAGGAAGAGGGAAGCCAGGCAGGTCCGATAATCCGATTCGTTAACAGAATCGCAGAAGAAGTGGAAAAGGTATACCCTGATGTATGTATTCAGACTCTTGCATATCAGTATTCAAGAGCTGTTCCAAAGACCAAGCCCCGTCACAACGTTATCATCCAGCTTTGCAGCATAGAATGTTGCTTTGGTCACGCTTTGAACAACAAGATTTGCGATGTAAACGCAGCCTTTGTAAGCGACTTGGAGAAGTGGTCTGAGGTCTGTGATAAGATCTACATTTGGGATTATACAACAAACTTTATTAGATACCTTACTCCTTTTGTTAACTATGATTACGAAGTTCTTGCCGGAAACGTACGTTTCTACCATGAAAGTAACGTAATCGGCTTGTTTGAACAGGGTAACTATAATGGTGAAAATGGCGAGTTTGGCGAAATGAAGGCGTATCTTCTTGCTAAGCTCCTGTCTGATCCTTATATGACCGAGGAGCAGTATTACGCTCACATGGATGATTTCCTTGAGGGTTATTACGGCGAGAACTGGCGTGAGATCAGATCTATCATAGACATGATGATTAAAAAAACCAATTCCTTCCATTTCACTATCTTTGACACTTCGGACCAATATTCTCTCCACCTCAGGAGAGAAATCGACGGTATCATTGAAACCTTTGAAAATCTTAAGATGAAATCTGAAAGCTATGCCGAAATGCAGAGGATTGACCGTTCACAGATGCAGTTTGAGTTTGTTTGGCTAAACAGATACTTTAACCAGGAGTTTAATTCGGGCGACCCCGCAAGAGCCGCAGTTGTACTTGAGAAGTCTTATGCATTACTTGACAAAATGAAAAAGTATAACGTAAGATTCAGCGAGGGCTTGGGTTCAGATGTTGAATTTCCAGAGATAACTCAGCCGCCTAATAAGTGGCCTACAATGTAAAATTTGTATAGGGTATAGTTGCTCTAAAGGCAGCTGCCGTCAGGCGGCTGCTTTTTTTGTGTAATTATTCTTCAAAAAATCACGAAAATCCCTTAATAAAACTTGACCAAACGGAGTATTTGGTGTATAATAATAGATGTCGTATTATGCGCAAATTCGGATAAGGAGAAAAGCGGCAGCTTTGAGCTTTTATGGTAAAGATTACAGACGTTTTAACAAGGTCTAAAGCCTACTCGGCAGGACTGCGCGGAGGGGACATCCTTCTTGAGATCAACGGACGTATTATCCGTGACGTTCTCGACTACAGATTCCATCTTGCATCAAAAGAAGTTGTTTTGAAGGTTCACAGAGAAGCCGATATTCTCGAATTCCGAATTGTAAAGGAAGAGTACGATGACATCGGACTTGAGTTTGAAACTCCCTTGATGGATAAAAAGCACAGATGCGAAAACGGATGTATCTTCTGCTTTATCGATCAGAATCCCAAGGGTATGAGAGAGAGTATCTACTTCAAGGACGACGATTCACGTCTTTCCTTCCTCCACGGAAACTACATCACGTTGACGAATCTTCATAAAGAAGACATCGACAGGATCATTGAGATGCACATTTCTCCCGTCAACGTGTCTGTGCATACTACAAATCCCACTCTTCGTGTTAAAATGATGAAGAATAAGCGTTCGGGTGAAGTTCTTGAGTATCTTAAAATCCTCGCTGACGCGGGAACTAAACTGAGAGGGCAGATAGTTCTCTGCAAAGGAATTAACGACGGCGAAGAACTCGACAGAACCCTCAGAGATCTCACGGAATATTACCCCGCTCTCGACAGTGTGTCAGTTGTCCCCTCGGGACTCACGGGTCACCGCGACGGGCTTTATCCTCTTGAACCCTTCACAACTGAAGATTCACGTAAAGTTATAGATCAGGTCACATCTTTCGGTGACGAGTGTGTAAAGCGTTTTGGTGAGCGTATCTTCTACGTTTCCGATGAGTTTTACGTTAACGGTAAGGTTCCTCTTCCCGAATACGATTTCTGGGGCGAGTTCACTCAGATCGAAAACGGTGTCGGTATGCTTTCGTCTTTCTTACACGAGTATGAGATGATAAAAGAGACCTTTACCGAGGACGAGCTTGCGCTTGAACGCTGTGTATCAGTTGTTACGGGCGAGGCGTCTTACGAAACGCTCAAAACGGTATGCGATTCGCTTCATGAGTTGGCACCGGGTCTCATAATACACCTTTATAAAGTAAAAAACAAATTCTTCGGCGGTGCGGTTACCGTCACGGGACTTCTTACGGGTCAGGACGTAGCCGAAGCTTTGGTTGATGCTGAATTGGGTGAAGAGCTTTACCTCTCTCGCACCATGCTTCGTGCGGAAGGTGACCTTTTCCTCTGCGGTATGTCCCCCGAGGAGCTTGAAGAAAAACTGGAAGTCAGAATTACGTTTGTCGAAAACGACGGCGCGGAATTCGCGCTGAAGCTTTTGGCACTTGAATAATAAACGTGCCCTGTGGCAGATTGGAGTTAAACATGGCAAAACCCGTTATTGCTATCGTCGGCAGACCTAACGTCGGCAAAAGCACACTTTTTAATAAACTTATAGGCGAGCGCCGCGCCATAGTCGAGGATATTCCCGGAATTACCAGAGACAGAATCTACGGCGAGACCGAA
>JAZUBG010000128.1:0-18345 GCA_045638405.1 Eubacteriales bacterium
GACCGCTTTCGGCAAATAAAGATGCCCACTGTGACATCGCCATCTCAGCGGCACCGCCGCATATCATGAGAAGTATCGCCAAGTACATTACAGGGGACTTAAAATACACTCTGACGGGCGTCCCCTCAGCATCAGCCGATATAGGAACGAGAGGTACTCTCATAAAGAAGAAAATGTTGAAGAACGGTACTGCCGCCCAAATGATCGGGATCACCCACCACAAACCGTCGCCGATGAGGTTCAGTACTACTGTGGTAACGGACACCACAGCCACAAGTCCCCATGAATAGAAGGAGTGAAGAAGGCTCATACTGGAAGCTTTGGCATCACTGGGAAGCGACTCGATAATGGGACTGATGACTACCTCCGTCATTCCTCCGCCCACAGCGTATACAGCTACGGAGATAAGTATCCCCGCAAAGGGATCGATTATCCGCGGCAGAACACCAAGCATTACGAGTCCTATGGCTGAAAACACATGAGCCGCCACCGCAGATATCCTGTAGCCTATAACGTAAGTCAGCTTGATCATAGCACTGTCTACGGCTATCTGTAAAACGAAGGTAAGAAGCACCAGTCCGCCAAGCTCGGTGTACGACACACCGAAGTCTTTTCCGAAAATAACAAAAAACAGTGGGGCTAAATTTATGGTTATCGCCTGAGTAATGTATCCGAGATAACAGGCAAGCTTTGTTGATCTGTAACTTGTCATATTTTTCTTAAACCTTTTCTTTGGAAGCACAAGCTAATAATGTTTCGTTAATATAGTATGCGAAGTTTTTCTATACGACACACGTGAAAATTTTACCATGAATCATTTTTTCTGTCAAGGCTTTTTTAACTTTAAGGAATACCTCGGATTCATAGGGGAATACTTTTAATAACTTATTCATCTTCATTAACAAACGGAGTTATTATGTGCACAGCTGTAAATCTCACACAAAACTACCACTTTTTCGGACGAAATCTTGATCTTCACTGCGATTACGGCGAATCTGCACTGAAAGTACCCGTGAACTATCAACTGAAATTTCGCCACATGGGAGAATTAAAATCAAAGTATTCCATACTCGGATGCGGTCTCGCCGCAGATGGATTTCCTCTGTATTTCGATGCTATGAACAGCGAAGGTCTTTGCGGTGCGGGACTTAATTTTCCAAGATGTGCGAGTTACCGAAATTTATCGTATCACCACCGCAACATCTGCAGTTTTGAAGTGATACCATACGTTTTGTCGCAGTGTAAAAACATCAGCGAAGCGGTGGATCTGCTAAAAAGTGTCAACGTTACCAACGACAATTTCAGCGAAAGCTATCCTGCAACCCCACTTCACTGGATATTCGGCGATAAAAGTGCTTCAGTTATCGTTGAGCCTTTGGAAACTGGTCTTACCGTGACAAAGGCGACAACGGGGGTACTGACAAATTCGCCCGAATATGCTTTTCACGAAAACAATCTTAAAAGATACCCTCAACTCTCCCCCAAAAGTCCGAATTACCCGAATGCTCCTCTCGCACTCGGTACCGAATCCCTCCCTGGAGGTCTCACATCGGAGGACAGATTCGTCAGAGCATCGTATTTTACGTCAAATTCGCAAAAAGGTACTGTCGGCGAAGAGAGGGGGAGTTTTATATCGATTCTTTCCTCAGTAAATGTCCCGAGAGGTGCGGTTTTAACAGAAAAAGATGAACTTCACTACACGAGATATACGTCACTATACGAAACTGACTCAAAAAGATTAACGTACTTCCCTCACGGTAAAACAACGCCCGCTACCGTAACGCTTGACAGACGTGAAACAGTAGAAACCGAACTTGAAACGGTAAACCTTCACAGCTGTCAAATATAAACTTTAAAGCATGAATTTGTGAACAAATAAACTTACTATTGCAAAGTATCACAAAATATGTTAAAATAATTAAAATATATAATTTTAAAATTCATTTTCATTTCATTACGTTTTAAACAGCCGTCGGCTGGATGGAGGTAATTATTATGAATAAGATTAAAATCACTTGCGATTCTACTTGTGACCTTACACGTGAACTTTATGAGAAATACAATGTAGAGGTTGTACCGCTTGAAATCAACCTCGGCGGAGAATATTTCCTCGACGGTGTTACCGTCACTGCTGAAAAGGTATTCTCTTATGTCAGTGATACAGGTGTTCTTCCCAAGACCGCCGCTATTTCCACCGCTAAGTATGCAGAAGTATTCAAAAAGTACACCGATGAAGGTTACTCGGTAATACACATCAATATATCAAGCGAATTTTCAGCTTGTTATCAGAATGCTTTTAATGCCGCAAAGGAACTCCCCGGAGTTTACCCTATCGACAGCCGTAATCTCTCATCCGGTTCCGGTCATCTTGTTATCGCGGCGGCTGAAATGGCTGAGAGTGGCATGGAAGCCGCTGACATTGCCGACAAGCTTAACGAGATCAAAGAAAAACTTGACGTAAGCTTCGTTCTTCAGACACTCGAATATCTGAAAAAGGGCGGTAGATGTTCAAGTCTTGCAGCTCTCGGTGCCAGCATTCTCCAGCTTTGCCCCGAGATTGAGGTAGTTGAAGGTACCATGCGTGCACGCAGAAAGTACCGCGGTAAGATCAAGAAGACTATCTCCGATTACATAAAAGGCAGAATCGGCGGCAGAGACGATATTGACCTCAGTCGTGCGTTTATCACTCACTCCGGTGTTGCTCCCGAGATCGTCGAGGAAATGAAAGCTCTCGTTCTTGAGCTTCAGCCCTTCGAGGAGCTTCTTGAGACAGTTGCGGGATGCACCGTATCAAGCCACTGCGGTCCCGAGTGTCTCGGTGTTCTGTTCTTCACGAAGTAATGTAATAACCAAAAATCGAGGTATCCGAAATCGGATACCTCGATTTTTATACGTACATTGACGGACAGGTACTGAACGTCTCAGCTTCAAGTCCGATTCCGCGAAGCTTTTCCGTTAAAATACGGCACACGGGGGCTTCCGTGTGGAAATGTCCCGCTTCGATAATGACAAATCCGTCTTCCGCCGCCGCCTCGCAGATATTATACCCCGCGTCTCCCGTTATAAGCACGTCTGCGCCCGCTTTGATCGCAGGGAATACAAAATCCTTACCGTCGCCTCCGACAGCCGCTACGCAACGCACAGTACCCTTACCGGTCACTCTTACTCTGTCACAGCCGAGAGAATCTCTGACTCTGACCGCAAGCTCTGCCGCGTCAAGCATCTCTTCAAGCTCACCGAGTCTGCCGAGCGAGGGCATCTCGCTGTCACCGAAAGTTCCCGTTACCTTAATACCGAGAGCTTCCATGAGAGCATCATTAACTCCACCCTCAACCGCATCAAGTCTTGTGTGAAGGGATACCACAGCAACTCCGTTTGTCAGCGCGGATATTGTTCTCGCAGAAACCGTATCTGTTCCGGTAAGACTTTTAAGTCCCTTAAAAATCATCGGATGATGAGTGAGAAGCACGTCAAAGCCTTTTTCAGCGGCATACTTAATTGCCGAAGACGTAGGATCAAGTGCTACGAGAACCTTCTTTACATCAAGATCTCTGTCTACAAGACACATTACTCCGTCGTTATCCCATACTGCAGAAAGTTCACGGGGAGCAAGTCCCTCAAGAAAAGCATAAAAATTACTGAATCTCACGACACTTCTCCTAACTTATTCCGAAACGTGATTCTGTGTACCGAGTGCCTCGTCAAGAGACGGAATATGAAAACCTCTTGCTCTTGCCATCTCACAGATCTCACGGTGCATCTCTTCTTCTCTTGCAGTGGGAAGACCGCCCATCTTTCTGCCGCGAATCTTCTTCACAAGCTTTTCGCAGGTTGACTCAAGGAATCCGTTAACAAGGGGATCCGCTTCGTTACGGGCAACGTCTCCGATGAGAAGTCTTACAGGGGGAACCTCGCGTCTGATACCATCGTACTCCGCCACGATGCAGGTATAGTATTTGTCTCCTGCATGGCAAAGCTTTTCATCAATGGTTGCATATCCCATCTCAGCAAGATAACCTCTCAGCTCCTGAAGAGAGCTCATAGGCTGAAGGATAAGTCTGATACCGGGGATACGGGTATAATCGGAATTATCTATGATCTCAGCAATAAGCTCACCGCCCATACCCGCGATGATAATATCCGTAACCTCGTACTGTTCGGGATGAATATCCGCAATTCCGTTTCCGAGACAGAAGTTGATCTTATCGAAAACGCCGAATTTCTGAGCGTTTACACAAGCGTTTGTAAGAGGCTGACGGTTAACATCAGAAGCTACAGCATGGGTACATATACCGCTTTTTATAAGGTAGATCGGTACGTATGCGTGGTCGGTCCCAACGTCAAGGGGAACTCCGCCCTCGCGTACCATGGAAGCTATAAGAAATAGTCTGTCGTCAAGTACGGGAAGCATTATTTTCTTTGGCATGAAGTTACTCACCTTTCGTAATGTATATTGGCAAAATAATATGAAGTACCAAAAAATCGCCGAAGCCGAGACAGTGCCGGCTTCGGCTGATTTCACTCAAATTTAATCTTACTTCTGCTCTGCAAAATATGCGTTGAGCTTAGCGATAAGAGCATCGGCATCAGTTCCGTGAACCTCGCAAGCATCCTCAATAGACTCGTTACGGGAAACGGGACAAGTGAGACAATGCATACCGATCTCAAGGAAGAACTGACCCGCTTCGGGATCAAAATCAAGAACTTCACCGATAATTGTTTCTTTTGTTACTACCATTTTATATGTTTCCTTTCGATTTTTATTCTTTGGAATTATCACTTCAGTTTACTTTTTTAAGCGCTACGGGATCGGGAACGTACACTTTCTTGATGTCAGCGCCCAGTACCTTGAGTTTGCCTACGAGATCATCATATCCGCGCTCAATAAGATGTATATCAGTAACCTCGCTCTGTCCGTTACACGTAAGAGCCGCGATAATAACAGCAATTCCACCTCTTAGGTCAACCGCCACAAGAGGAGCCGCAGAAAGAGGCATTCCTCCCTCGATAGTTACAATACGTCCTTCGACCTTGATGGCCGCATTCATTCTCTTAAGCTCTTCAACGTATCTGAAACGGTTGTCGTAGATACTTTCGTTGATAAAGCTTACACCCTGAACTGTGGTGAGGAAAGCACACATCTGGGGATGCATATCCGTAGGGAATCCGGGATAAGGGAGAGTCTTTACGTTGGTGGGTTTAAGAGGTCCGTCAACAGAAACTCTGATGGAATCATCAAACTCTTCAACGGAAACACCAACTTCCTCAAGCTTCGCGGTAATGGACTCAAGATGCTTGGGGATAACGTTTGTTACGGTAACGTCACCTCGCGTTGCCGCAGCGGCAACCATAAAGGAACCCGCCTCGATCATGTCTGGAATGATAGCGTATCTGCAACCGTGAAGCTCATCTACTCCGCGGATCTTGATAATATCTGAACCTGCACCTGAGATCTTCGCACCGCAGCTGTTAAGGAAGTTTGCACAGTCTACGATATGAGGCTCACGAGCCGCGTTTTCAATGATAGTGGTTCCCTCCGCAAGAACTGCGGCAAGCATTACGTTAAGGGTTGCACCTACCGTTACCATATCAAAGAAAATGTTAGTTCCCTTTGATCTGCCTGTCTTGGTGGAAATCTCAATGTAACCGCCATCGGTAACGATCTCTCCGCCGAGAGCCTTGAAACCCTTTATATGCTGGTCGATGGGTCTGACACCAAAGTCGCATCCGCCGGGATACGCAACTCTCGCCTTACCGAATCTGCCAAGCTCTGCACCGAGAAGGTAGTAGGACCCGCGAAGACGTCTTACAAGACTGTAGTCGGATGTACCGCTGACTACGTTTGTACAGTCAATCTCCACTGTTGTCTTATCGATGGTTTTGATAACCGCGCCCATTCCTCTGAGAATCTCAAACGAACGGTTTATATCAAGTACGTTGGGTACGTTTTCAATAACACATTTATCTCTTACGAGTACGCACGCATAAATAATGGGGAGCGCAGCATTCTTAAATCCGCTGATCTCAACTTCACCTCGTAAAGGTGCGCCTCCGTTTATTACTATTTTTTCCATAACTGCTCCTCCGTGATCCTGTCACGGCAATTTTGATTTTTTGTACCGCAGATCTGCGGTACGCAGGGGCGTCCTGCTGTGTATATGGTAAACTAAAGTGTTAATTCAATAAATATTTACGGCATTCGCCATTTAATATTATATCAGTAATTTATCAAAAATGAAAGAGTTTTTAGAGAGATTTTCACAAACTTAATACTAATAGTCCTTTTGCACCATAGCTTTTTGTTTCGTCTCCACTGTTTTTGTGAGTTTTTCACATCTTCCGGCATGCAGTTTTAAAGTAATGTATAGGAAAAATCACTTCTGTCATCTGCCGAAAATCATATCATGACGGCAATTCGCAAAAAAACGAACATACGCTCGTGAAAGCATGTTTGCTTTTGTCTAACATGATAGGCAGTTGTAAACAACAGAAATCAAACTTTCTGTTAATCTCCGTTTTTCAACGCCTTGTAATGTTCAACGGCAAGATCAACTACCATACCGTAACTCTTAGTTCCGGGTGTTCCCTGACTCTGCAGATAAATATCATTAACCGTTCCGGTAACCTCCGATGCAGTCGAATTATTGTATTTTTCAAAAAATTCGCTGTAGCTTACAAGTTCATCGTATACCCTGGAGTCAAGCCTTGAATATAATTTTTCCCAGTCATTTATTGACACTTTATAAAGTGCGGACATAAGATACTCAAACATATTAAGATGTCCGCTGTACTGCATATAAACATCGTCGGACTCTGTACACACCAGGTACGCGATGAAATTCGCTTCATTTTCTCTTGCTATGCCTCTCTGGTGAGCCATTTCGTGAGCTATCGTAAACACGTTGATGTATTCGGGGTAATTTGTGTTAAGATTGGCTTCACCCGTAAAGAAAGTATAGATTCCCGAGATGTGTGTGTAGGTCATAAGAGGAGAAATTGCAAGTCTTTTTACCGGAGCACCGAAACTCGCTACAAAGCCGTACTTTTCTTCAAGCTTGTCGTAAGACGAAACCGCCTTTTTAACGGTATCGCTGTGCGTATACGACCGTACAGAACCTCCGGGGGTAAAATTAATACTGTCCGCGAGAGCATTCAGCTTCTCTACAGTGTATTCGGCAGTCGCTTTAAGCTCATCCACGGAAACATCCCCCGTAGCGTAACCGAGTTTTACGTCAAGCGTAGTTGATCTGTATCCGGATGCAACGTTTAGCGTAAATACCGAAAACAGCAGTGCAACTACCGAAATAAGAGAAACGACACTTCTGCCGAATCCGTGGGGATGTGTATCCATATGTCTGAATATACATCTGAGAGTCAGAAACGCTGTCACAGGCATTGTAAAAATGATCGCCTCGGCAAGAGAAAACGGGAAGACCGACGTGATCTTTGCAAATACCGTACGGATAAACTGGCTTATGTTCTCGTTAAAGAAATCGGCAAAAGGAGTGTTATATATAAACATTATATACAGTACTGCCGAAAGAAGTCCGAGGATAAAAAATATCCTTGGAACAATGGGAAAGTAATTATCTAAAAATCCTTTGATTTTTTTCAGAAACTTCATAAAAATAACTCTGCCTTAATACTTTTTATTTTTTCAGAGAAGTGTTGCTGTTTCATTTATTATGTCAAGTACCGCGTCACCGTCACTGAAAACTTTATGTATCAGTGCGGTCATATCCTCGCGGAGAGGTGCAGTAAGTTTAAGAGTTTCACCCGTACAGGGATGAGGAAGCTTTGTTACGTAGGAATGGAGCGCCTGCCTTGAAATACACGGAGAAGCCTTACCGTACATATCGTCACCCGTCACGGGGCTACCAATCTCGGCAAGCTGAAGTCTTATCTGATGAGTCCTTCCCGTAATGGGAGACAGAAGCAACACACCGAAGGAACCTTCTCTCCACAATACTTTGAACTCGGTCACAGCTTCTTTGCCATCGGGATCGTCAGGCGTGGTGACTGCACGTTTGATTATACTATTCTCTTCCCGTTTCAGGTATGAGTGAAGAGTCCCTGTGTCTGTTTCGGTACATCCGTCAGTTACGGCGATGTAATATTTCTTTATTTCTCCGTCCACCATGGACTTATACATAGTATATGATGCCGCTTTTGAGTTTGCGGTAAGCATACATCCGCTTGTATCGCGGTCAAGTCGGTTGACGGGACGGAAAACGTAATTTTTCTCTCTGTATCTGTAGGCAAGTGCATTTGAAACCGTATCGTTTTTGTGACCGAGAGACGGATGTGAGGGCATGGCGTGAGGCTTGTTTACAGCGGTAAGCCACTCGTCTTCATAGATCACATCGATCGGTATCGGGGACGGTACCGTGTAAGGACTCACGTCCTCTTCTCTGTCCTCAACAGCGAGGGACAGCACGTCGTCCTGCTTCAACACGTATCTCACAGTAACAAAACTGCCGTTTACAAGGATCCCGCCCTCGGAAAACTTCAGTTTCTTTATCATGTTGGAGGAATATCTAAGTTCCTTCTGAAGCACATCGCGTACGGTCATACCGCAAAGCTTTTCGTCTGCAATAATATCCATTAATTATCCAATGCTCTCCAGTAACTGTAGTGTGCTATGATCGTTCGCTCTTCACCGCCGTGTTCGATGTCCGGAGCAGTAATAACAACTCCGTCAAGTGACATAAGCTCCCATGCACTCATCTGAAGCACATCGCAACGAAAAACAGTGTCCATACTTGAGAAAACGATGATCTCGCCGTTACGGAAGGTAATGGAGCCGCCTTTTCCGATAATTTCCTCTATTCCGTTTATTCTTTCGGTAACACATTTAAGACTCATCCCGTGAAGATGCGCCGCCATATCGAGTTTGTATCTTTTACTGTCGGGGTTACGGCTTTTGGTCCAGTGATTTTTATTTTTTCTGCCAAACATAGTTTTCTCCCATAAAGGCAAATTTATCAGTAACATTAAGTATACCATAAAGGCGTGTTTTTTTCAAGTACCGATTGCAAAACGAAAAAGGCACCTCGCGGTACCTTTCAGTATTCAAGCATTAATCAGACTGTCGATATACTCTCTCAGCTCATCGAAGCTGCCGCGAGGATATTTTGTAATATCTTCGGACTTTTTATTGATAAGATTATCGGTAAGGAGGAACACTTTCATGCCGAGAGTTGCTGTAATCATGTCTTCTCCCACGTCGTTTCCCACCATGAGACATTCTTCGGGAGACGTGCCGAGTTTTTCAATAATATCAACGTAATACTTTGGATTCGGCTTACAAAAACGGCTGTTGTCGTAAGTTGTCACAAGCTCAAAGTCGTTTTTTTCAAGTCCTGCCCAGCGGATCCTTGCCTCCGTTGCTTCGGGAGGAAAGAGAGGATTAGTAGCAAGCGCCAAACGAAGACCCTTTGACTTGATATATTTCACCGTTTCATCGGCACGCGCATCAAATCCGCACACTTTTGCGGTATCGTTGAATTCATTTCGGTAGAAATCTTCAAACAAAGGCATATCTTCCTTGACTTTGTCACCGAGTATCGACGAAAAGGTTTCCCAGAAAGCCATCTCGTTTGTTCTTTCTCCGTTGTTTTTCACCATTGACGCCGTACCCGCCCAGATCGCCTTCACGAGGGTTTCAGCGTCATACCCTCTCGGTGCAAGCTTACGTGCAAGTCCGCCGAAATAGCTTTTAACAAACACGTCTTGATCCATTGGGAGAAGCGTGCCGTCAAGATCAAAAAGTACAGTTGTAAGTTTCATATTTATCCTTTCAAATTCGTATCAAAAATAGAACAGTCTCTCCATAGTCTCACGTGCAGGTCGATGGATTCCGAGGAAAATGAGGAATCCGCCGAGAAGAACGAGAGGTGTCATGGGATATACGAACCAACCGGTGAATTTTTCCACACCGAAGGTGTAGTTTGCAAGAAATTCCATGGGAAGAACACTGACTCCGAGAACAGCAAACAATCCACCGAAAACGAACAGCCTACCTTTTTTCAGATACCTTGTCAAAGCAACAACTGCGGTAATATAAACTCCAAGCATAGTAACAACGGGGAAAGCGAAGGACAAAAACCACCCTCCCTTTAAAGTCAGGTCAATATACAAAACATATCCGCCTGCCGCCGCAAAGGAAACAGGCACAAATATTACGGGACTGGGATTTTTGAACCATCCCGGCAAAATGAGCATAACGTATGTAAGGAGAAGTGCTCCCATTACATAACCGGACCATGTAACCCCTCCGTTTACGTGCAGATCACACATGAATACAGTTACAAGCGGAACAAGATAAGACACCGTCAAAACCGCAGTGGGCCATATTCTGTTCTTTTTTCTGTCACCCGGATATTTGTCCTTAGGGAACGCACCTTCCGCTTCAGACAACGGAAAGTCGGGATGGTACACCACCGTTCCGCACAGCGGACATTTTTTTTCGCTGTCGGCAAGCTCCACTCCGCATTTTATACAGTACATAACAATCTCCACTCAGCCTTTGGCTGTAAATTTCAAATGATCAAGTCAACGCAGATTACTTTCTGCCTTTACGGGAATTCCGTGCTCCTTCAGCACACGGTAAAACTCCAGTTCAAAATCCGACTCCTTTATATTTCTTATAAAGTTTACATACAACTTATCCTTATAAGAAACAACGCCGCAATTATACGGTGCCGTCGCCTGCGCTCCGAGAATGAAGTCAAATCTCTCAACGTAAGGTTCCATCTCATGGGGAAGTCTGATTACTCCGAGATTTGAAAGAGACAGGCAGGATTTTCTCTCACCAACAGTATCAAATACCGCTTTCATAACGATATTCTTTATAAAGAGCGGCATCATGCGAACAACGAGCATCTCCTCGCTCTGTACGTTTGAGGCGATCTTCATTGCCATCTGCTTTTTTGTTATCTCAGTGCCCATATGATGTTTAACCAGCGTACAAATCTCATCCATCGTATACTCACCGAGCACCGGGAGTATCTCAGGAGTCGTATACAAAGCAAAATTACGAAGAGTCTTGCTCTCAAAAATGCTTCTGAGATTTACGGGAATAAGCACTTTTATGGGTTTACGTTTCCGTTTTACAGGAACTTTACGCAATTGCAGTCTCTGTAATGCCATCATCTGCGCGGCGCAGAGGAAGGCGGTAACGCTGACTTTATAGGAATGTGCCGCCTCAAGCACTTTACTGCTCGGCATTTCAAGGCAAGTGAGATTCAGGTATCCGCCCTTCTCGGGTGTACCTGACAGATGCCATGCAGTACGTTCCTTTCGGCTTGCGGCAACGTCCCCCGAATATTTTATAAAGCTGTCTTCAAGTTCAGCCTCATCAGGGTCATCAAGTCTGTTCATAATACCGTGTTCCGAGGGAATCCTGACACCGTATTTTCTGCTGAGATACTCCGCACTGAGAGTTTTCAGAAAAGTCATTCCACCTGTGCCGTCTGTTATCGAATGGAATATCTCAATGGCAAGACGCTTGCCGTGTACGATGACACGGAACGCGCATTTACCCGTTTCTGAGTATGTCATACCCGTCAGCGGATGACTGTATTCTTCAGAAAGCTCGGGAGCTGAAGAGAGCTGCTCGAGTCTGTACCAAAACACGCCTCGTCTCAATCTTACGGCAAATGACGGGAATCGTCTTACCGTAACGTCAAGAGCATCGCGTATTACGTCAACATCTATATCTTCGGTAAACGTCACAGATACTCTGAAAATGTTGCTCCAATTCTGTCGGCGTGCCGCTGGATATATCTTCGCCGCGTTATCGAGCGGAAGCCATCTAAGTTTCTGCTCGGGGCCCATAACACGGTTGAGAAATCCGTTGATCTCAGAAAAATCTTTCTTGTCTTCATCAAGGCAGTACAGTACGTACGCATGCCATCTTTCGGGAGTCACAATGAGTTTACTTTCCGCATGAGCATCAAGAAGTTTTTTATGAAGTTTTACGGAGTCATCAAGCATTATCTCGTCTCCGCCAACGAATATGAGAGACGGCGGCATTCCAAAATGACTGAGAAACAGCGGAGATACAAGCGGCTCTTTATAGTTATCGGTATAACACTCCGCATAGAACGACAGAAGCTCCTTCGTCATAGAAGGATCATTCTTTTCGTTTGTAATATAGGATTCACCCGATGCAGTAAGGTCAGTCCACGGGGAAATTGCAATTATTCCGCAAGGCATGGGAAGCCCTTCGTCTCTGAGTCTTGCACAGAGAGAATAACAAAGTCCGCCTCCCGCACTTTCACCGCAAAGTGTGATCTTCTCACCCGTATATCCCTTTGATAGGAGATATTTATAAGCTTCAATAACGTCTTCAAGCGCCGCGGGAAATTTGTTTTCGGGAGCAAGACGGTATGCGGGACAGAAAACCCTGCAACCGCATCTGTCCGCAATCACAGCACCGAATCCCGTGGCGTATTCAATATCTCCGCAGGCGTATCCGCCTCCGTGGATATAAAGTATCATGCCTTGACGTCTCTCGTCGGCAGGTATCATCCACGCTCCTGTGAAATTGTCAAAGCAGTGTTCGCGACGTATTACTTTTTCTTTATAACGAGACTCAGCTATCTCGCCGACCTTACTTTGTCCGCGTCTTATCATCTTCAGTGACAGGCCCGAGATAATAGGCTTTGCAAGGGCAAGCTGAGCTCTGACGTTTTTTGCTGAAAGAGGCATAACAATGAGAGCCCTTTCTTTAATTTTATATTATTCCGCGTCCTCGGGAAGTCCGTCGCGGCAAAGATCACGGAGATTTGCCGAGATCACTTCAAGGCAGGAATAGAACACCTCACGGGTCGCGTCGTCCATGTCACGGCCTGCGATCTCAGCCGCAAGTCTTCCTCGTCGAACTACGAAATCCGCAGCCTCCCTGCCCTCGGGTGTCAGCTTAAATACTGCCCTATATAGATTTCTGTTGGTACTCTCCTTGGTAACAAGACCTTTTTCTTCCATGATACCCATCATACGTGAAACGTCAGCCTTGTCCTTACCGCACAGGTCACAGATCATCGGACCCGTAAGTCCATCGGGATGACGGGCAAGTGTACTTAGATAAACGGAATGTGGACCTTTCAAACCGTATTTTTCCATTTCGTTTGAGGTCAGTTTATGCCAATGGCGGGATATTTCTGATATAGCAAGAGAGAATCTCTCAAATCTTTCTGACATTTCATTCTCCAATCAGACTATAAATAAAAACATATGTAATAAGAATATTATACTATAAACCTACTGTCTTGTCAACAAAAAGTATTTTCAGGCAGTTACAGACAACGGAAATCATTCCGAAACACATTCCGTAACAATCCATGTACCGAATACACCTTTTGACAGTTTTACTTTATAGACACTTTCATCGACTGTAATTGAGTACTCCGCCTGTCCCTTGTAAAGTCCCGAGAAAAAATAACTTTTCCCCTCGGAGATGTGACATATTACGTCATTTTCCGTAATCTCAAAATCATCACCGTGCTCAGTTTTAATTGATTCATCGGAATAAATATGATCCAGTGCTACGTACACGTCGTCACCTTTACCTTTGCCGAAAGAATAGGATTCACGCATATATTTCGTGTCTTCTCTGCTGTACATTTTCCCACTGTTACCGGCTGTAACCTCGAATGAACACCCGCAGATAGCAAGTATCGTAACAATAGAAACAAACGATAAAATAATTCTGATTATTTTCATATCCATCTTAGGTCACAACCTTCAAAAATCATACGAATTTTTCAATGATAAAACGGGCCTCGTTAGCTGTCAGCGGACGGTTACTTTCAAAAGCAGCTGCCGTAAGTTTACGGATAATGAGTCTGCGGGTCTCTGTGGGAAAACGATTTTTCAATTCACGTCTGATCTCTGTCAGCCAGTCAATAATATCGTCTGTCTCAGTCGGAAGAACATCTTCAACAGTTCTCTTCACCCACACTCCCGCTGCAGGGCAGGCTCCGTCTGTGGATACAGCTACCGTAAGGGATTTTTTCACCGTCATTGACGGAAAAATAAAACTGCACGCTTCGGGTACGTCCACCGTGTTTATGGGAATTCGTGCCGACACGCACGAAGAATACAGTTGCTTCACGTCAACGAGCGTCACGTCTGCTACAACCACAACGTCGGGAGCCTCGCGAATAACGTGTGAAGGGTCTGTGACGGGTTTGTCATGGAAAACGATCTCGGCACCGAACATTGAAAGTTTTTCCGCCTTGTCACGTCCCGTCTCAGGAGAGCCTACGATTATGACCTTCTTTCCTCTCAGATCAACGAACATTGGAAAATAAGCCGCCATTATTCATCACCCGCCTTTTCGTCTTCGTAATAATAACAGTACCCATTTTCACTCCGTACTCTACCGAGCGATATACCGAATACATTCTCTAAAACTCCCGGCTCAAAAAGCTCGTCGGGCGTACCGAAAAAAGCTACGTTACCTTTGTCCATCACGCAAATTTTGTCAGCATACTTCAGTGCAAAGTCAATTTCATGTATCACGCACACTACTGAGTGTCCCTCTGAGGCAAGACTTTTAAGAAGCTTCATAAGCCTCACCTTACCCGCAGCGTCAAGGTAGGCCGTGGGCTCGTCAAGGAGCAGATGGTCTGAGCCTGTGGCAAGAGTCATGGCAACGAATGCCCTCTGTTTCATACCACCCGACAGAGTTGACATATAACTGTCCGACAACTCTTCAAGTCCCATTCGACAAATGGCTTCTCTTGCCGCTTCTTTGTCCGATTTACCGTATCTTTTAGGGAAAGCAAGACGGGGAAAACGTCCCTGCAATACCAGCTCCTCCACCGTCATCTCGACAGTAAGATTTCCTTGAGGGAGGTATGATATTCTCTTAGCACGCTCTGTCCCTACGGGGACTGGTCTCCCGTCAAGGGTAACTTCTCCCGAAGTAAGCGGAAGAATTCCCGCCACAGCTTTAAGAAGCGTGCTTTTTCCGCAAGCGTTCGGACCGATAATTGCGGTCAGACAACCGTTTTCAAAGGCGAGAGACAGTCCGTTTATTATTTCCTTTTTACCGTAGCCGACGGAAACGTTTTTAAGCTCTATCATATCTGTTCCCAACCTTCCGTCTGACTAAAATAAACACAAATATAGGAGCACCCACAAGTGCCATAATTATACCTACGGGGATCTCGTAAGGGACAAAAAGGCATCTCGCCGCAGTATCGGACAACGTCACAAATCCACCGCCGAAAAGTGCGGAAACTAAAACAAGATGAGAGCTTTTGGTAACCCCCAGCCCTCTTACGGCATTGGGGATAATGAGTCCCACAAACGACAGAAGTCCCGCAAGGCTTACGGCACTACCGGCAAGGAGAGCCGCAAGTATCAAAAACACATGTCTGTAAAAATTCACTTTTAACCCAAGTCCCGCGGCACATTCGTCACCCAGCTTCATTATTTCAAGTTCATTTGTCATAAGCATGAGCAAAAATAAAGCTACGGCACAGATCACTGCTGCGGGAATAAGTCTTTGGTAGGTCACTCCCGAAAAGTCACCTATCTTAAAATCTCCCGACATCACGGAAAGCTCTGGCTTTAATGCGATAAGTGCATCGGATGCAGCGTTAAGTATACTGTTCATTGCCACACCCAAAAGTATGACCGTTCCTTTGGATGCACCCCATTTTTTTGCTCCCGCACATACGACAAGTGTGGAAACAAGAGCCCCCGCAAAAGCAAGAGCAGACATTTGCCACCCGCCGAATATACCGAAAAAACAGCATAGGGTCACGGCAAGACCCGCACCCGCATTTACTCCGATAATACTCGGTGAGGCAAGATTGTTTGAAAACACACTTTGGATAAGCGCACCCGACACCGCAAGTGCCCCTCCCGCTGTAAGAGACGCGAGAGTTCTCGGAAGGCGTACGTAAAGCACGATCCTCGCCCCAACCCCACCGTCTCCTCCGAAAACAGCTTTGATCACATCACGGAGAGACAGTTTTACACTTCCGCAAAAAATACCCATAGCCGCCGATGCTGTAAACAGCAAAACGGCGGCAACATACATGACCTTTATTTTATTTTTATTTCGTAAAGATACTGCAAAGTTTCTCATAAGCTTCGCTCCATCTTGCGTTGGGCTTCAGATTGAACAGTTTTTTGTCGAGATAATAAACACGATCTTCCCTGACTGCCGAAAGCTCTTTCCACGCGGCGTTTTCGTTCATCATGCGCTCCACGTTTTTCTTAACTGCTTCAGCGTCGTCGCCAACCTGAACTATAAATATTCGGTAAGGCTCCTGAGAGATTATCTTCTCTATACTGAGATTTTCAAGCAGGCTCCCGTCTGTGTCTGCAATATTCACGATTCCGAGATCAGCGAGCATCTCGCCGAGCACGGTTCCTTTATTGTTTTTCGCACGAATATAACCTGCCGATGCTCTGAGAAAAAGCACACTTCGCTCAGACTCCGGAATCTTTTCAGAGTCAAACTCCAAAATCAAGCTGTCGATCTTCTTTTTGACTTCAATTCCGTTCTTTTCATAAAGATCGCTTCGACCCGTTATATCGGTACATATCTTCAGCATTTCGAGGTAATCTTCAAAGGAATCAACGTCGAAATACGCTACGGTTATTCCGACAGACTCAAGGGTATCCTTCATTTCCACGTTTGCCGCAGTAGATGCACTGGCAAGGACAAAGTCCGGATCTGATGCCAAAAGCAGCTCCACATTAGGTGACTTTGTAGCACCGATATTCACCGCGTCACCCATATCAAGCCCGAAATCATCCCACGCATCATCAGCAGATGCACACAGTCTTCCGCCTGCCAGCATCCAAACGTCAGCGAAGCTTCCGATAAGCGCCGCTACCCTCTCGGGCTCACGCTCAACTTTCACTTCTCTTCCGAGAGCATCGGTAAAAATCACCGCGTTTTCCGATTCGACCGCCTCATCTTCACCTCTGCAGGAGGTAAGAGAAAAGACGGAAAACACCAGTACGAAAGCGAGAAACAGACAATTACTTTTCAAGAATCTTATTCTGAACATAGTCGAAACCGAGTCTTTCTATAGTCTCAGCGAATCTCTCGCCCTTGATTCCTTCGTCACGGAACAGGTTCATAGCCTTTCCGATCGTCTCAAGAACAGCTTCCTCGGATTCAAACACAGCTTCAAGTGCGCGTCCTCTCTCGCCCTTCTTGCCCCAGCGTCCGCCAATACAGATCTTATAACCGGACTTTGCTTCATTCATAACGCCAAAGGGACATTTTGTGAAGCATCGTCCGCAGTTGTTGCAGACGGTCTTATCAAAGGTGATCTTTCCGTCAATTACCTTTGCCGCCTTCATGGGACAGCTTGATTCAATAATACATTTATTGCATCCGCGGCAAAGATCTAAATCAGGAGCCGCAACTCTTTGACCTATAACACCAATATCGTTAAGGTCGGGCTTTACGCAGTTGTTGGGACATCCCCCAACAGCAATCTTGAATTTATGTGGAAGCGCCACGTCGTGACACTTCACATAAAATTCCTCGTGTATTTTAAGGCTCAAAGAATATGTATCCACAAGTCCGAAAATACAGGTAGTTCCCTTACAGGAAACGACAGGTCTTACCTTGGCACCCGTACCTCCCGTTTCAAGTCCCCTTTCCTTAAGGAAAAAAACAAGAAGTGGAATATTATCGTAAGGTACACCCTGAATTTCGATGGTCTGACGGCTTGTCATGGCAACCTCACCGGAGCCGTAAAGATCGGCCGCTTCAACGATAGATTTCATCTCACCCGTCGTTATCTTACCGTTTCTTGTGATAACGCGCACGTTAAATACATCGGGGAATCTCTTGTCTCTGAGACAACCGAGTCCCTTTACCTTAGTTATCTGTTCGGTTGTAAGCTCGCCGTTTTTCTCTGTCATTCCGAGTTTTTCAAAAGCTGCTGTTCTGTCCATGGTTACACTCACTTTCAAAGTTTGATTTATTAAACAGTCTTAGTTCGTCTTACAATATTGAAAAGCGTCACAAAAAGTGTTATAATTTCATTATAACGATTCAAATCTATAATACCATAACCGACACAACGTGTCAAGAAGTGCGGTGTAATTAACCGCTAAAACGAACTGTTCCGGAGGAAAGAATGAAGATAGTATCACTTATAGAGAACACCTCGTCTGCCGAGGGGATCGAGGCAGAACACGGTCTCTCCCTTTATATAGAAGCAAATGGCAGACGAATTCTTTTCGACATGGGGCAAAGTGACGCTTTTGAACGCAACGCTGCATTTCTCGGTGTCGAGCTTTCAAAAGTTGATACCGCAATACTCTCCCACGGTCACTATGACCACGGCGGCGGAC
>JAZUBG010000129.1:0-2989 GCA_045638405.1 Eubacteriales bacterium
GACCGCTTGGCCTCCGACTTGACCTCTGGAACAGCGTAAACAAAATAGATTAAGGTAAAACATGACCTCCCGAGTTTTCGGGAGGTCTGACTGTTTGCAAAGGCATTACGTTGTAAAAAAATCAAAAAGTGTTATATTGAAATAACAAACAAGGTGTGTTATAATTACAATAAATTGTGAAGACAATTTTCGGTCAAAGGCCCGGCGGTTTCAAAGCAATAAAATGTTCGCAGAATCAAAGAAAACCGAAGCGGCTGAATACTGTGATACGATTATTTTAAAGGAGTCACATACAAATGGTATTGGAACTGAGAAACATAGAAAAATCATTTGGTGAAAAGAAGGTCCTTGACGGAGTTTCATTCAAAGCAGGAGGCGGTAAGGCATTTGGTCTGCTTGGAAGAAACGGAGCCGGTAAAACAACATCGATCAGAATCCTGATGGATGTTTTCCCTGCAAACAGCGGAGAGGTGCTGATCGACGGTCAGCCTATTAACTACAACAAGATCGGTATCGGTTACCTTCCCGAAGAAAGAGGTCTGTATCCGAAGAAGGTCATCATCGATCAGCTTACATACTTTGCCGAGCTGAAGGGACTAAGCCACAAGGAAGCGGTAAAATCCATCGACTATTGGCTCGGAAGGCTCGGTATGAGTGAGTACCGTAACAAGAGACTTGATACTCTCTCAAAGGGTAATCAGCAGAAGATACAGCTTGTCACCGCCCTTGCCCACGACCCCGACATCGTTATTCTTGACGAGCCGTTCTCAGGTCTCGATCCGGTCAACGCAATGCTCCTCAAGGACGTAGTTAAAGAGCAGATAGCAAAAGGCAAGATCGTTCTGTTCTCCAGTCACCAGATGAGCTACATTGAAGAATTCTGCGACAGCATCGCTATTCTCAACAACGGTGTTGTGGCTCTGCACGGAGATCTCCGTGACATCAAACGCGATTATCCCCGCGACCGTCTTGTTGTACGCTCGGAAGATTCGGACAGGATCATGTCAGACTTCGGCACTTCCTGTACCGCTATGGAAAACGGCGACCTGATGATCCGTCTTTCCGCCCCTTCGGAAAAGAGAGCCGCGATGACTCGTCTTGTGGAAAACTACGATATCGATGAGGTAAAGGTATACGAGCCTTCCCTCAACGACATTTTCGTGGAATATGCAGGGGATTCAGGAAAGGAGGACTGAAAAAGTGAAACAGTTTGGAAAAATTCTTAAATTTGAGCTGAAAAATTACGCTAAAAATAAAGCGTT
Source organism: Eubacteriales bacterium (assembly GCA_045638405.1). Classification (GTDB taxonomy): domain Bacteria; phylum Bacillota; class Clostridia; order Oscillospirales; family CAG-272; genus RUG11130. The sequence goes on from JAZUBG010000129.1 coordinate 1,263, forward strand.
TGTCGGTGTAACCGTGTTTTTGATGTTGGCTATTGCGGTAATTATGTTTTTCCCCCGTATAACTGCCGCGTTTGAATCGGACGAGGGTTCTGCGGATGCAAATACGGACCTTCCCGTTATGCTGGTAAAGGTGGATGATCATTCCGAGTCTGAAACCGTAAGAGAAACTTTCGCCGCAGCCTTCACCGGCTATGACGTACAGATCACAGATGAAGAAATCGGCGTGATCAAGGAGAAAATTATTTCGGGGGACGCGGAATGTGCTTTTGTTATGAACGGAGCCGCGTCATTTACGTACTACGTCGATAATCTTTCGATGTATGACACAAACCCCGATATTGCAACGGGTGTTCTGCAGCAGATCTATCAGATGAACGCCATGATAGGCGGCGGTATGTCACCGGAAGAGGCAGTTGACGTTATGAGTATTCAGATCGATGCACAGGTGGAAAGCCTCGGAAAAGATCAGATGCAGAATTTCTTTTATACCTATATTATGATTTTTGCCCTGTACATGGTCATTTTGCTTTACGGACAGATGGTGGCAATGAGCGTAGCTACCGAAAAAAGCTCACGTGCCATGGAACTGCTTATTACAAGCGCCAAGCCCCTCAATATGATGTTCGGTAAGGTTCTTGCGGCTTGTACGGCGGGTCTTGCTCAGCTTGCAGCTGTCTTCGGTTCGGCGCTTGTGTTCTATAACATGAACAAGTCTTACTGGGGAGATAACGGAATTATTGATTCTATCTTTAACATTCCTCCCGAGCTGTTTGCGTATATGTTGGCGTTCTTCCTGCTCGGTTTCCTCATTTATGCGTTCCTCTACGGAGCAATATCCTCCACGGTTTCAAAACTTGAGGATATAAACACGGCAGTTCAGCCTGTGACCTTCCTGTTCCTTTTCGGCTTTATTGTGGTTATGTTCTCCATGAGCAGCGGAAATGTGGACAATCTGCTTATGCAGATCTGTTCCTACATCCCCTTCACTTCGCCCATGGCTATGTTCACAAGAATTGCCATGAGTACCGTTCACTGGTATGAGATCGCCGCCTCTATAATCATCCTTATCGGTTCTACCTTCGGTATCGGTGTGCTGTCTGCGAAAATCTACCGTGTAGGTGTTCTGATGTACGGTACGTCTCCCAAACTCGGAAGCATCATCAAGTCCGTTTGGAAGGCGTAAGACGGGATCTTAGGCATTATGGAGGTGTGAAGTGAAAAATTGGCGCTTGATTTCTTCCGTGATTCAGATCATAGTGGGTATTGGCGCGATCGCAGCCTACGTGGTGGTAGCATCATCGGGTGAAGATCTTGGAAGATGGACTGTTACTTTACTGCTTGCCATCGCTTTTGCGGTGATCGGGGTTATCGGTCTTATAGATTGGAAGAAAAGCAAAAATATTAAAAAGTAAGCTTGCTTGCAATCGAAAGTTTACGTTAAAAAGCTGCTTATTGAATTAAGAAAAAACACCACCTCGTGAGGTGGTGTTTTGTTTTCGATTCAGTTACCGTTTACTCTGCCTTGTTTGCGGGTCTTCTTACGAAGAAGATGCTGAGAAGGAGAGATACAACGTAGAGCGCAAGTGTTACGTAGAGAACTGTCTGATAACCTGTGGGGTTAACGGTGTAGCCGCCGATCTCAACTTCTTTGCCGAAGTGAGATACGATCCATGCAGCCATCTGGTTACCGGTAAGACCTGCAAATCCCCATGCGGAGAGGGTGATAC
>JAZUBG010000130.1:0-17486 GCA_045638405.1 Eubacteriales bacterium
TCCACGTTGTTGACCTTGCAAAGGGTCACGTTAAGGCTCTTAAGAAGATAGAGGAAAAGGCCGGACTTAAGCTTTATAATCTCGGTACAGGTAAGGGTTACAGCGTACTTGATATCGTTAATAACTTTGAAGAAGCAACCGGCGTAAAGGTTCCTTATTCAATTAAACCTCGTCGCCCCGGTGACATCGCAACTTGCTATTCTGATGCCACAAAGGCAAAAGAAGAGCTCGGTTGGGTAGCTGAAAACGGTATTCGTGAAATGTGCGAAGACTCATGGAGATGGCAGAAGAATAATCCCAACGGTTACGAAGACTAATGATATAAAAATCTCCGATAGCTAATCTGTCGGAGATTTTTTGAATCTTACTAATTTTGGAGTTTATTATGATTACAAAACGTTTTTTTGACTATCACCCTTGCGGTATTCCTCTTTATACTTATGAATTGAAGGGAAGGGGGATAGTATCCGCAGTTGTGCTTGATTACGGAGCAACACTTAATTCAATTTTTGTTACTGATAAAGACGGTATTAAAAGAGACGTCATCGGAGGATTTGATAAGGTACTTGATTATATTGATTCCGGAGAATACCAGGGTTCAACAGTTGGCAGAGTTTGCAACAGACTTAAGAATGCTGAATACACAATCGATGGTGTTAAGTATTCTACGTTCAAAAATGAAGGTAATAATGTTTGTCACTCAGGACGTTACGGATTTAATGCTAAGATCTGGTCGGTTGAAGAGCTTGATGACGAGAATGAACCTGCACTCAGACTCACATATCTCAGCCCTGACGGCGAAGAAGGTTTCCCCGGAAATCTTAAAGTAACCGTTACGTATACCCTAACAATAGTTAATGGTGTTAAGATTCAATATGAAGCGGAAACTGATAAGAAAACTATAGTAAACCTTACCAATCACGCATACTTCAACATGAATGGCTTCGATAACGGTAACATGGAGAACCACCTTATCAGAATGAACGCTGATAAATTCAATGAAACTGACGTGGAACTTATTCCTACTGGTAATTTTACCGATGTTACAGGAACTCCGTTTGATATGCGTACGCCGAGACTTATGAAAGATATTTTATTTGGTGACAACGATAAGATACGTGAGCTTGGCGGTCTTGACACAAATTTCATTATGAATGACTACGATGGATCCGTTAAACACCAGGCAGATTTCTACAGTCCTTTAACCGGTATCGGAATGAAGGTTTTAACGAATCAGTCGTCGATTCTTGTTTATACATCAAATAAGATTAAAGATAGCGAGCCAGATATGAAGAACGGTGTAAAACAGATTTCTCATTTTGGAGCTTGCTTTGAGGCGTCGTCTATGCCTGATGCTATAAATCACCCTCATTTTGATAATACTATACTTAATCCCGACGAAAAATATAATAAAACTACAATTTTTGAGTTTTCCAACGATAAAGAGTTAATAAAGCTCTGATTATATTAAATCTTTATAATTCCTTCCCTCAATTATACAAAATTTGCATTTTGTATAATTGAGGATGTTTTGTAAACCATGTCTTTTAAAAAATAATCACTTGACTTTTTTCATATATTTTGACTTTGTCGCTTCCCCACCTCGTATATGCCTTTCAGATTTGTTTTTATCAAGTAAAACTCTCACTGACTCAAACAATGAACTATTTTTACGTTTCAATCTATCTGTAACATCTTTATGTACAGTTGATTTACTTATGTTAAATTCGTAAGCTGCATCTCTGACAGTACTTTGCGTTTTTATCATATAATCGGCTAACATTTCGCACCTCGATTCATATTTGCCGTTTCTCATTACACATACCTCACTGTAATCTTTTGTTGATTATCTGATTGATTATATGTAAGATGTTTAATAATTATGTTGTTAATAAACTTCCCATTTTTACTTAATTCATTGAACAGTTTGTCTGTTAATTAAATAAAAATTACCATTCATAATTCTAAGATGCGAGATAATACTAATGTCGAAGAACAAAAAGTTCTTCTTCAAACACAAAGATAATTGTCAGTGAAATTTCTGACAGAAAGAAAGGTAATTATCATGGCAAACAATAACAAGATTGTCGTTCCCGAAGCTAAGGCAGCTATGGAACAGTTCAAGATGCAGGCAGCTAACGAAGTTGGTGTTCCCCTCAAGCAGGGTTATAACGGTGAGCTCACATCCAGACAGGCTGGTTCTATCGGCGGTCAGATGGTTAAGAAGATGATCGAAAGCTACGAGAACAACCTCTCCGCGAAATAAGTAATATCAACTAAAAAAATAAAGGAGATCTGTCTCTACGACTGATCTCCTTTACTTTTATTTTCTTTTAAATTTAAACCATTCTTCCGGTAACTGCGCAAGAACTATAGCCACGAATATCATCAAACAGCCGATATATCCGCGTAAACCGAGGTTCTCATGCAAGAATATTGCACCGGCCAGTGCCGCAAATACGGATTCCATAGACAGTGCAAGAGACGCCGGAACGGGAGAAGCGAATTTCTGCCCCACTATCTGTAGAGTATAACCTATGGCAACTGATCCGAGACCACCGTAAAGTAAAGGTACCCATGCGTTATTCACAGCAGTAAGTGTAACAGTGTCAAATATCAGCATACATACTGTACTTATAAGAGAAACTGTAATAAACTGAGTAACTGAGAATGAAACTGCGTGTATTTCAGTGACAAATTTGTCTACTACTAAAATATGAACAGCCCAAAGTATAGCTGACAAGAAAACGAGAACGTCGCCAAGCTCAATGTTACTTCCGCCGGTTACAGTCAGCAGATACATTCCAACTACTGCCATGCCTACACCTAACCAAACGTTTATTGAAGGATAACGCTTCAAAATTAAACCTATAAGTGGTACAATCAGAATATAAAGACAGGTGATAAATCCGGCTTTTCCTGAGTTTTTGGATAGCTGAATCCCGTACTGTTGCAGTGTAATTGCAACAAACATGATTAAACCGCCTAATACTCCGTATTTTAAAGAATTTATAATCTTATTACTGTTACGCTTTCTTATTTCGAGAAAATACGCGATGGGGAGTAGTGGTACAACACCGATTGCATATCTGATCGCTGTATAAGAAAATGCGCTGAGATGTTCTGCGCCTGCGGTTTGTGCGGCAAACGCTATACCCCAAACGAATGCTGCTGTTAAAAGTATCGGAATACCTTTTAAATTTGATTTTTGATTCATATTCTTACTCCAATAAATTGTTTCTTAGTTTTTCGAGTGTTTCCTTTGAGACTCCGCTATGCGAAATAAGAAATTCGTCAATATTATTCACAACTTCCCTTTCGGGTTCATCACCCTTATAGTCTCGGAGGAACATGTCATAAAAGCCGTTTGTTATCCCGCATCTCTTTTCAGATACAGTCAGACTTGTAATGTTATAATCAAGGTCAATATAATATCTCGGAACGCCTAAAAGCATCAGAAGAAACATAGCCAAAGTTCCCGTCCTGTCGGCACCGATTGCACAATGAAAATAAATGGGATAGTTATTCTCATCAGCGAAAAATTCTATCAGGATCCTTCTGTTTTCATCCATATGGTCTTCAAAGAACAGTTCATAGCCGCGGGAGGTAATTAAATTGAATTTTACGTTATCTGAAATAGCACTACGGTCAACAAGTTCTTTAGCACTCATTCTGATATCGATTTCGTTTTTAATGTTCAAAACGTCGCGCATTACGTATTTTCCGCGTTCGGTCAAGACGAAATTATCGGTTGGATCAACAATTTTTTCGAGAGCACTGCCGCGATAGATACAACCTTGACGAACGTGTTTGCCGTTACACGTCGGAAGTCCGCCTAAATCTCTCACGTTTGTAGTACCGTGAACCGCGATTGCACGAGGATACCCTTTAGCTGTTATAAAGCTTCTAACTTCACTTTCCTCAGACCGATCATCAGCGACGACTTTCCAATAGTAAGTAGTGTCAGCAAAAAGATTTCTTGCGTTGACAGTATAAACATTATCTGATACATTTACAGAAACAAATTCACAAACACCCGGGTTTCCGGGAAATCTGTTATCGGGAGATACAAAGTCACAACTGCGAGAAATTACAAGGTGAGACGTTTTTTCGGATTCCCATTTAAACTCAACTGTAGCGGGGTGAGTGAGATTTAATTCGTTGGCTTTACCTATATTGGCCTTCGAAAAGCCTTTAGCGTAGTTTTTATCTAACCATTCGTACGATTCTTCACTTGTATGCTTACCTTCTGCATTCCTTCTGAGAAACTCTTTTTGAACTTCTATAAGCAGTGAGACGATTTCATTATTTTGAGGAGTCAACAGTTTAAACATACTTATTCCCCTTTCAAGAAAATGCTACTGAAGAGATTATACCATTTAAACCGATAATGTGCAATATAAAGTTTATTTACATTGTCAAAATATAAAATATTATAAGCTAAATCAATATTTTTACGTTACTGTCATTGACTGACGGATCGCTTTGTGATATAATTGACTATATATTTTTTCAAGGATGGTAAAGAATTATGGGAAAGACACTTGCTCAGAAAATTCTTGACGCTCACATTGTCGAAGGTGAGCCTATAAAGGGCTCTGAGGTAGCTCTGAGAATCGATCAGACACTTACACAGGACGCTACAGGTACTATGGCATACCTCGAATTTGAGGCTATGGGTATTCCGAGAGTAAAAACAGAGCGTTCTGTTGCTTACATAGACCACAACACACTTCAGTCCGGTTTTGAAAACGCTGATGACCACCGCTTTATCGGCTCAATCGCAAAGAAGCACGGTATTTATTTCAGCCGTCCCGGTAACGGTATTTGTCATCAGGTACATCTTGAGAGATTCGGTAAGCCCGGTAAGACCCTTATCGGCTCCGACAGCCACACTCCCACTTGCGGCGGTCTCGGTATGATCGCAATCGGTGCGGGCGGTCTTGACGTAGCTGTTGCAATGGGTGGCGGCGCATATTACATCACATATCCCGAAATCGTGGGTATTAAACTTACAGGTAAGCTTTCTCCCTGGGTTGCTGCTAAGGACGTAATTCTTGAGGTTCTTCGTATTCTCTCCGTTAAGGGCGGTGTAGGAAGAATCATTGAGTATTTTGGAGATGGTGTTAAGACCCTTTCTGTTCCAGAGAGAGCTACTATTACAAACATGGGAGCTGAGCTTGGCGCTACAACTTCCATCTTCCCCTCTGACGAGACTACAAGAGCATTCCTTAAGGCTCAGAGCCGCGAGGATGATTACGCAGAGCTTTTCGCAGACGAGGATGCGGTATACGATAAGATTATCGAGATCGATCTTTCTACTCTCGTTCCTCAGGCTGCTTGTCCTCACTCTCCCGACAACGTAAAGACACTTTCAGAGATTGGTAAGATCAAGATCGATCAGGTTTGTATCGGTTCATGTACAAACTCTTCTCTTCTCGATATGCTCAAGGTTGCATACATTCTCGAAGGCAAGACTGTTCACCCTGACGTTTCCCTTTCTATCGCTCCCGGATCCAAACAGGTTCTCGGCATGATCTCACGTAACGGTGCTCTCGGTAAGATGATTGAGGCAGGTGCAAGAATCCTCGAATCCGCTTGTGGTCCTTGCATCGGTATGGGGCAGTCTCCCAACTCCGGCGGTATCTCTCTCAGAACCTTCAATCGTAACTTCGAAGGCAGAAGCGGTACCAAGGACGGTCAGATCTATCTCGTATCTCCCGAGGTTGCGGCTTATTCAGCGATCGTTGGTTACCTTGCAGACCCCAGAGAGCTTGGCGAAATGCCCGAGTTTAAGCTTCCCGAGGTATTTGACATTAACGATAACATGGTTACACTTCCCGCTTGTGAGTGTAAGGCAGGTGAAGTTGAAATCCTCCGCGGTCCCAATATCAAACCCTACCCCGTAACAGCTCCTCTCGCTGATAAGATCGAGTGCGGTGTATCTCTCAAGGTTGGAGACAACATTACAACAGACCACATCATGCCTGCAGGCGCAAAGATCCTTCCCCTCAGAAGCAATATTCCCGAGATTTCCAAACACTGCTTCACTGTTTGTGATACCGCATTCCCTGCACGCGCTAAAGAAATGGGACAGAGCATCATCATCGGCGGCGCTAACTACGGTCAGGGTTCTTCCCGTGAACATGCGGCTCTCGCTCCCCTCTATCTCGGAGTAAAGGCTGTAATTACCAAGTCCTTTGCGAGAATTCACAAGGCTAACCTTGTAAACGCTGGTATTCTTCCCCTCACATTCAAGAATGAGGAGGATTACAACATGATTTCAGAAGGTGATGAACTTGTGCTTGAGAACGTACACTCTCAGATGAATGCAGGTTCTGATATTCAGATTCGCAACAAAACAACAGGTAAGAGCTTCGCAGTTATGCTTGAAGTTTCCGACAGACAGAAGGCAATGCTCTTCGCAGGCGGACTTCTCGATTTCGTAAAGGCAAACGGCTAATTAAGGAGAATACATAATGGCTAAGATACAGATGAAAACTCCCCTCGTCGAAATGGACGGGGATGAAATGACCAGAATTATCTGGAAAATGATCAAGGATATTCTTATCCTTCCCTACGTTGACCTTAAGAGTGAGTATTACGACCTCGGTCTTGAATACAGAAACGAGACAAACGATCAGGTTACAATTGATTCTGCTGAGGCAACAAAAAAGTACGGCGTTGCTGTAAAGTGCGCTACCATCACTCCCAACGCGGCAAGAATGACAGAATACAACCTCAAAGAAATGTGGAAAAGTCCTAACGGCACCATTCGTGCTATCCTTGACGGTACGGTATTCCGCGCACCCATTCTTGTTAAGGGTATCACCCCCTACATTCCCACATGGACAAAGCCCATTACCATCGCACGTCATGCATACGGTGACATCTACAAGAATACTGAGATGCAGGTAGAAGCAGGCAGCAAGTGTGAGCTTGTTTGTACCGATGCTAATGGTAATGAAACTCGTCAGACCATCCACAATTTCGGCAAGTCCGGCGGTATCATCCAGGGTGTTCACAACGTTGACTCCTCTATCGCAAGCTTTGCAAGAAGCTGCTTTAACTATGCGCTTGACACTCATCAGGACGTATGGTTCTCTTCCAAGGACACAATTTCCAAGAAGTACGATCATCACTTTAAGGACATCTTCGCTGAGATCTACGAGAACGAGTATAAGGCGCGTTTTGAGGAAGCGGGTATCGAGTACTTCTACACCCTTATCGACGATGCTGTAGCGCGTGTAATTCGCTCTGAGGGCGGTTACATCTGGGCGTGTAAGAACTATGACGGTGATGTAATGAGCGACATGGTTGCAACGGCTTACGGAAGCCTTGCGATGATGACATCCGTTCTCGTTTCTCCTGATGGTGTTTACGAATATGAGGCTGCTCACGGTACCGTTCAGCGCCATTACTACAAGTATCTCAAGGGTGAGACAACTTCTACTAACAGCGTAGCTACTATCTTCGCTTGGTCCGGTGCTCTCCGCAAAAGAGGTGAGATGGACAACCTTCCCGAACTTGTTGAGTTTGCAAACAAGCTTGAGGCGGCTACAATCGGGACTATTGAGGACGGCGTTATGACAGGTGACCTCGCCATGATCTCTAAGCTCGAAAACAAAGTTAAGGTTGATACTGAAACTTTCCTCCACGAAGTAGCAAAGAGACTTGCATAAATAATGTTATAAACGATTACACCCGAAAGGATTACCTTTCGGGTGCTTTTAATTACTTTAATTTATACAGCTTATTGTCGTGCCAACTGTCACCGAATTCAAACGGATTGTCAGATAGTAGATTGCTAAAACGCTCTTCATTTATCGTAATAAGATTATCCTCAACCAGCTCAAAGTACTCTTTATCTTTTGATTTACCAAATTGGCGTGAAACTTTCATTCCATTGACTTCGTTTTCGTCAAGTTTTGTTATCGTATAACAAATCGTATCTGCACCACCACTACTGAGAGTATATAATTCACCTGAATCTAAAATAACAGCTTTGTATCTTGACCAGTAAGCATCTAATAAGTGTGGAGTATTATTTTTTATAGTGAATATAGCAAAGATTACGTTATAGTCAGTACTCACCCACAAAAGTTCGTGCGATCCGTTATCGTCTAAGTCTTTTAATATGTATCCAAATGAGTCAAGTGACTTATCATTGATGTAATCAAGCATATCAACGATCATGTTGTTCCATTTATAGTCTAAGGTTAGAGAAGCATCGTCAGAATTATTACTGCCCTGATTCAAATCCGCTTTTAAGTTACTGTTTAGTTCAATAAATGTTCCGTCATTATAGTCTTCTTCAAATGTTTCGGAAAGTCTGAATTCAATTAGTTTCTTGTAATCGTTAATTGTTTCGGAATAAATACTTAAGCTGTCTTGGTGATGATCATCATCCTTTATTGATGATGATTCGTTTTTTGTAGAATCAGTTTGCAATCCTACAGTACTATTTACGCATCCAAATAGTGATGAGACCATTAATAGGATACATAGCATCAGTACGACTTTTTTCATTTTTGGTTTCCTCCTTTGAATTGCAGTTTTTTTATTATATTCTTGCTCCACACAAAAATCCTTCTAAATATCAGTTGTTAAATTTACAGCTAAACAGAACTATCTACAAATATTATACACTATAAGTTGATTTTTTTCAAACAGAAATATTTAATATCTCAACACTTTGAGGAAAGAATAATATTAACATGAACTCTTGACAATAATTCAAATATGTGGTAACATATATTTAAGCAAATAACTCTTGAGGGAGTAGTTAGCACTTCTGAGTGCGGCAAAGCCAACACACGTTTGCGCGTAAGCGTAATTCTGGTCAGCCTTAATTAACGAGACTCATGTACGGAACCCATGTGTTACCTGTACGGAGTCTCTTGTTTTTTAGAAGTGTATTGCTAAATTTATTAAAGGATGGTGCTTATGAATTACTATCAGAATGAAGCAGAAGAAGTCATCACTTCCCTCTCGTCAAGCGAAAACGGTCTTTCTCAGACAGAAGCTGAAAAAAGACTTGCCGAAAATGGCAAAAACAAGCTGAAGGAAGCTAAGAAAATCTCGAATTTCCGTCGTTTCATTAATCAGCTTATGGACCCAATGATCATCGTACTGATCATTGCAGCTGTTCTCTCTGCTGTTGTTGCAGTGCTTGAGAATGAGTCTCTTGCGGATACGTTTATTATTCTTTTCGTGGTTATTCTGAATGCTGTGATGGGAGTTGTTCAGGAAAGCAAGGCGGAAAAGGCAATTGATGCACTTAAAGAAATGACCTCGGCAACGAGCAAGGTGCTAAGAAACGGCTTTGTAACCAACGTAAAGAGTGAAGATCTCGTTATAGGCGACGTTATCCTTCTTGAAGCAGGCGACTCTGTTCCCGCAGATGCACGTATCATCGAATGTGCTTCAATGAAGGTTGAAGAAGCAGCCCTCACCGGGGAATCAGTTCCCGTTATCAAGGATGCCGCTGTGCTTCCTGACGGTGAAGTTGCTCTCGGCGACAGAGTAAACATGGTATATATGGGAAGCTCCGTTGTATACGGTCGAGGTAAGGCTATTGTTTGCGAAACCGGTATGAACACCGAAATGGGTAAGATTGCTGATGCTCTTACTCAGGCTCAGGACGAAGCTACCCCTCTCCAGAGAAAACTAAGTGAACTTAGTAAGATTCTTACTTATCTCGTTCTCGGTATATGTGTTATCATGTTCGCTGCCGGTATCATTAAAGAAGGCGGATTTACCCTTGACGGCACAATGGAAACGTTCATGCTTGCTGTCAGCCTTGCTGTTGCTGCTATTCCCGAAGGTCTTGCAGCTGTTGTTACAATCGTACTTTCCATCGGTGTTACAAAGATGTCCAAAAGGCGTGCTGTTATCAGACGTCTCACAGCAGTAGAGACACTCGGTTGTACTCAGGTAATTTGTTCTGATAAGACCGGTACTCTTACGCAGAATAAAATGACTGTCGTTAAATCCTATACTCCCGATGAAACTCTTCTTGCTACTGCACTCGCTCTTTGTTCTGACTCAGAGATCGGTGAGTCCGGTGAAGTAACTGGTGAGCCTACTGAAAATGCTCTCGTAGCATATGCTGCTTCTATGAAGCTTATGAAGTATGAGCTTAAGGAAAAGCTTCCACGTGTTCACGAGTTTCCCTTTGATTCCGAGCGCAAAATGATGAGTACCGTTCATCCCGTCGGTAACGGATATATTCAGTATACAAAGGGAGCTCCCGATGAAGTTCTGAAAAAATGCACACATATCCTCACCAAGAATGGCGTTGTGGAACTCACAGAGAGTCTTTCTACTGAAGTGCTGACACAGAACAAGGATATGGCAGATTCAGCTCTCAGAGTTCTTGCAGGCGCTTACAGACGATATGACGTAATTCCGGAAACATTTGATGATGCTGAGCATGATCTCGTATTTGTAGGTCTTGTAGGAATGATTGACCCAATTCGTCCCGAGGTTCTTGATGCAGTTGGAAACTGCCGCAGTGCCGGAATCAGAGTCGTTATGATCACAGGTGACCATAAGGATACAGCTACCGCTATTGCAAAAGAACTGGGTATTGTTGAAAGTTCTGAGCAGGTTCTTACCGGTTCTGACCTCGAAAAGATCGATGATGAAACTCTGACCCGCGATATTGAAAAGTATTCTGTTTATGCGCGTGTTCGTCCTGAACATAAGGTTCGCATTGTAAGTGCATGGAAGCGTACGGGAAGAATATGTGCCATGACCGGTGACGGTGTAAACGATGCCCCCAGTATCAAGACAGCCGATATCGGCATCGGTATGGGTATTACCGGAACTGACGTAACTAAGAACGTTGCCGATATGATCCTTGCAGATGATAATTTCGCAACTATCGTGGGGGCAGTTGATGAAGGTCGTAGAATCTACGCTAACATCAGAAAATCAATTCAGTTCCTTCTGTCTTCTAACTTAAGTGAAGTAGTCAGCGTTTTCGTTGCTACCATGCTTGGCTTTACAATCCTTAAACCCGCACACATCCTTTGGATAAACCTTATTACAGACACATTCCCTGCCCTTGCTCTTGGAATGGAAGCGTCTGAAAGCGATTCAATGAAGCAGGCTCCTCGCGATTCTAAGGAAGGTATTTTTGCGGGTGGTGTGGGTATTGATGTGTTCTACCAAGGTGTACTTGTTTCACTGCTTACCCTCTCAGCATATTTCATCGGTCACAGAATAGAATCAGGTATTTGGGAAATCGCATCAAGCCACGACGGCATAACTATGGCTTTTCTTACAATGTCTCTTGCTGAGATATTCCAGTCTTTTAACATGAGAAGCCGCAGAGGTTCTATCTTCTCTATGAAGAAACAGAACGTTGTTCTTTGGGGTGCTGCGTTTGCCGCGTTCGTTTTGACTACCGCTGTAATTTATATTGCTCCTTTTGCAAATGCTTTCAGCTTTGAATCTGTAAGTCTTGTTGAATACGGAATTGCAATCGGTCTTGCATTTATGATTATTCCTTTGGTAGAGATCGTAAAGTTATTCCAGAGAAGCTTCAGTAAGAATAAGAAAAAGTAATTATATCAGAAATACCACTGTAGTAAACTACAGTGGTATTTCTGATTATTAAATTTTAACGATTCCAAGCCCGTCAAGGACGGAAGAAACAAGAATAAGTATAATAAATACCGGAGCAATGAATTTTATCATAACATTGAAGAGTTTTTTACTATGAAATTTACCCGTGATTTCAATCTCTTCAGTTACCGTAGAGGGTTTAATGATATAACCGATAAAAATACACATTAACAGAGCAACAATAGGCATGAGTACACTATTGCTGAGGAAATCAAACATATCAAGTATACTAAGACCGCCGAGTTTAACAAAATTAAGAGGTCCGTGACCGAGTGAAGACGGGATTCCCAGAATAACACTGCCGACCAATACAAATATACAAGTTGATTTTCTTCCCCAACCTAATTTATCTCTAAAAATTGACACAACTGTTTCCATGAGTGAAATTGATGACGTTAATGCAGCAAAAAGTACAAGAAGAAAGAATACCGCACCAACAACTGAACCTATTACTCCGGGAATACTGTTAAATACTTTGGGAAGTGTGATGAACATAAGTCCCGGCCCTTTTCCAAGAAACTCTTCGTTGCCGTTCGAAAAAGAGAAAACGGCAGGAATAACCATGAGTCCTGCGAGAAAAGCAATTCCCGTATCAAATATTTCTATATGTCTTACTGAACTTTCTATGCCAACATCCTTTTTCATATATGATCCGTATGTTATCATTATTCCCATTGCAAGTGACATAGAATAGAATAATTGCCCCATTGCAGCAAGAACTGTTGTGATGGATAACTTTGCAAAGTTGGGTTTTATGTAGAAAATAACTCCATCAATCGCTCCGGGCATGCACATAGAATATATTGCTATGCCTACTGTTAACACAATCAGTATAGGCATCATAACTTTACTTACTTTTTCGATACCTTTTTCAACACCGCAAAGAACGATCAATGCCGTAATACCTATAAATATTAAAAACCATATAATCGGTTCGATCGGTTTAGCGATAAAAGATTCAAAATATCCGTCTGTAGCGGATACGTTTGCTTTTCCAGTAATAAAAACTGTAAGATATTTTGTAACCCAACCGCCGATTACTGAATAATACGGTAGAATTATCATAGGGATAATTGAAGCAATAACACCTATAAATTTATATTTACTCCCAAATGTGCTGAACGCATCAATAGCACTTTTTCCTGTTTTTCTGCCAATTGCAATTTCAGCACACATAAGTGTAAAGCCGAATGTTACGGCTAATATTAAATAAACAAGAAGAAAAATTCCTCCACCATATTTTGCGGCAAGATAAGGAAAACGCCAAATGTTACCGAGTCCTACAGCAGAACCTGCTGCGGCAAGAACAAAGCCTAACTTACCTGTAAAGTTACTTCTGTTTTCGCCCATAATGTTACCTCCAATGATCAGATAATAAAGAACAGAGGTATTATAACATTAATTAAATACTTAATCAAGCGGTTTAACTGAAATATAAAGATTTTTTAAATAAATAAGAGCAGCAAGTAAATCTTGCCGCTCTTATTATTTTGCTGATCACTGTACAACTGTTTCGGGTGCCTCTTCTTCAGGTTCCGGAGGAGGATCCTTCGGGAAAATATCGGGTACATCTTCAAGATCAAATGTTAACAGTTCTGCACCACCGTTCGCAGCATCGTCAAGATATTTCTGATGGACTTTGGTCATAACAGTATCCCAGATTAAACATGAGGGATTCTGTTTATATGCGCCAAGAGAAGAGTTTACGTCATAACCCGTCCATACCGCACCAACAAAATAAGGTGTATAGCCTACAAAATATCTGTCAAAATCTGCGCTTGTTGTTCCTGTTTTACCTGCAATATCAATCTGATGACGTAGAGTTACCGATTGACCTGTACCATTTGACATAACGTTTGTCATTACCTTTGTCATAGTTTTTGCAGTTGATTCCTTAAGTGCAACTTCAGTATAATGTTCGTTCTCAAGAACAATCTTACCTGAACTGTCTTTAACATACAGATAGAGATTGGGCGACTCGTATATTCCGTTATTAGGGAATATACCGTAAGCCGCTGCGGCTTCCATAACGGTCATACCATAGTTAAGCTGGCCGAGCGCAAGAGCTGCAAGACCTTTGTCGGTTACGATCGAACCGTTAGCAAGCTCACGTGACTCTATCAGGCTGTCTATATGCAAAGTGTTTTTCAGATAATTGAAACAATTATCAACACCGTACATTTCAAGAACCTTCATTGCAATGGTATTTTTAGATACAGTAACTGCTTGTGTTACCGAGATCATGCCTTCATATCTTGCAGGATAGTTCTGCGGGTACGGCACCTCCTCAATCCATTCCCAGGACGTTCCGGCACCATGTACAATTTCGTTCTTCCACAATGGAGCATCATCCATATACATGGTAGGTGTTATAAGACCTGCATCTATAGCGGGAGCATACACAGAGAATGGTTTAATTGAAGAACCTATAGGTCGTACTGCTTGAGTTGCGCGGTTAAGAATAAGGTTTCCTTTCTTTACACCTCGTCCGCCGACAAGACCAAGTACGTCACCTGTATAAGGATCAATTATTACCATAGCAGACTCAGGTTGGAGACCTTCCTGAGCTTTAGGAAGATTAGCTTCATCTTCGTATACGGATTCCATTATTT
Source organism: Eubacteriales bacterium (assembly GCA_045638405.1). Classification (GTDB taxonomy): domain Bacteria; phylum Bacillota; class Clostridia; order Oscillospirales; family CAG-272; genus RUG11130. The sequence continues at coordinate 14,247 of JAZUBG010000130.1, forward strand.
CCTGAATCTCAGGATCCATGGGAATATAGATGCTATATCCCGAGGTATAAAGCTTGGTACTTGCAAGAGCATACGTCCAGCCGTTTTGTTCCATAAGATCATTAATGATTTCCATAACAACTGAATCTACATACCAGCTGTGAACAGTAAGTTCATCGTCAGTATCTTCAACTTCAGTATCAAGTGAGGCGTCATACAGAACAAGATCTTCTTCCAAAGCATTCTTATACTCTGATTCTGTAATATATCCGTTCTCTTTCATAGTAAAAAGAACAGTAGAACGTCTTACCTTATTTCCGTCCTGTTTTTCATTACCTTCATTATCGGTGTATGTGAAAAGATCATGTCCGATCGGTTCATACCTTGAAGGGTTTTTTACAATTCCGGCAAGCGCGGCACATTCTACAAGCGTTAGATCGGAAAGATCTTTACCGAAATAAGTACTTGCAGCTGTACGAACACCGTAACAGTTGTTTCCAAGGTATACAATATTGAGGTACATTTCAAGAATCTCATTTTTACTAAGTTGTTTTTCGAGATTCAGTGCTCTGAAAATTTCCTCTACTTTTCTTTGGATAGAATAATCATCATCACCCGTCAGGTTTTTTACAAGCTGCTGAGTAATAGTTGACGCTCCTCGGATTTCTTCAAAACCGATAAAATAGTTAGCTACAGCCTTTGAGGTACCAATCCAATCTACACCATTATGACTTCTGAAACGATGATCCTCAACTGAAATAAAGGCATCGATCAGATCATCCGGCATATCACTGTAATCTGCCCAGATACTGTTGACTGAACCGTAAAGTCTTTCTTCTTCAAGCTCAACAGGCGTACCGTTTCTGATCTGCCTGTCTTCAGCAGATGCATAATCCATATAATAAATACGGGTAGTAGTATCTGTACCGGCGGTTACCAGCATTGAAGAATCAATATCAAGATCAAGATTGTTCTTGATATATATGGCAAACACTGTACCGATTATAACCGCGCAGATCATTCCGATAAGAAGTAGAGTGAGTATTATATTTACGATGTAGGAAAGAATTCTAAGCGCAACTTTACCTATTATCTTCAACACATAAAAAAACTTCTCTTTATCGAAACTCAGCTTCTTTTTAGGGGGCGTTTCGGGTATTTTAATTTCGTTTGTCATAATAAAAATTCAGCCTTTCGATTAAGATGACATAACTGATACAGTTATTTTACAACAATATTTTGAATCAGATATTAACATACAAATAAATAATAATCTCTACTAAAAAAATAATGTTAAGATTTAACTGTTTTTGCAACAACATTGTCTTTACCCAAAATTTCTTCAAGCTCTGTAATAATAAATGAATCAACGTTTCCTGATAATTTCATAGTGGTGTTTGTTTCTGAGTCATAGAAAATTATCGGGGTATTACCTTCGAAAATTCCAATAAAATTTAATGCTCTGGTAAATTCGGTAGTATTACGAGAAGATATTTTCAAATATAACTTTGAAACAGTCGACTCGCTTATATTAACAAGTTTCGGTTCAGACAAAGTTTCAGTTTTATGTGACATCGTAACTTGCTGTTTGTTACGAGACACATACTCGGAATTGTCCGGTAAAGCCTCTGCAGAATTAAGAATAATCTTCACTTCCTCCTCATCTTTCAGATTAAGAGAACCTTCAATTCTGACAATTGAGTTCACAGTCAGGAGATGAGCATAATTTGCGCATGCTTTAGAAAAACAAATTACCTCAACTTCTCCCGTAGTATCTTCAAGAGTGATAAAAGCAAGATTTCCGCCGTTTCTGGTAGTTTTATTTGTTCGTTCTGTGACCACTCCCACAACTATTACCATTGATCTGTCTTTAAGAATGGCTTTGTTTTCGGGTAAATCGATGGTCAGATCCTTTGAAAACTGAGATTTTATAAATGATATATTATAAGGGGAAATATCTGAAATAACATTTGAGTAATCATCAAGTATATGACCTGAAAGATAAACACCGCAACTTTCTTTTTCAAGAAAAAGTTTATCACGGTTGGAAAATTCCGCAATATCAGGTAAATCAATCAGATTGGGCTTAATAATATTTTCGTTAAATGAGAATAAATCAAGCTGACCATCGTCAAATTTAGAAGAACGGTCCAGAACATTTTCATGAACAGCAAGCATCTGACTTCTCTTAGCACCTAATGAATCAAGCGAACCGGATTTTATGAGAGCTTCAAGCTGTTTCTTGTTCATATTATGCTTTTGCATTCTTGAGATAAAGTCATCGAAGTGCTTGAAATCGCCATTCCCCATTCGTTCATTTATCAGATCATTAACAAATTGATTTCCAATATTTTTCAATGAAAGTAAACCGTATCTGATATTACCGTCTTGTACGCAAAAATTTGGTTTGCTTGAATTGACATCGGGAGGTAATACACGGATACCTAACTTTTTACACTCTGAGGTATATTCGGCAATTTTTTCTGCTGAACCGAATACTGAGGTAAGTAGTGCAGAATAGTATTCCAAAGGATGATGCGTTTTTAGGTAAGCTGTACGGAATGAAAGTACAGCATACGCCGCAGCGTGTGATTTATTAAATGCGTAATTTGCAAAACTTACAATGTCATCAAATAAAGCTACGGCATTTTCTTTACTTACTCCTTGGTTTACAGCACCATTTACAAATGCTTCCCTTTCGCTGTTTAATACTTCAGATTTCTTTTTGGATATTGCTCGTCTTACGGTATCAGCATGTCCGAACGAATAACCCGCTATAAAACGGAAAATTTGCATTACTTGTTCCTGATATACTATGCAACCATGCGTATCTCTTAAGATCGACTCGAGCTCGGGAATAAGATAAGTAACACTCTGGGGATTATGACGAGCTTCAATGTATTTTGGGATTGAATCCATCGGGCCGGGGCGGTAAAGTGCAATAGCGGCAATAATATCGTTGATATTTTGCGGTTTAAGCTGTGTAAGCATTTGTTTCATTCCTCGAGATTCGAGCTGAAATACACCGTCTGTCTGTCCCTGTGAGATAGTGGCATAAGTCTTTTTATCATTTACATCTACGGATGAAATATCGAATTCGGGATTATTTTCTTTAACAGTAGTTTCTGCATTATTAATAATTGTTAAGTATCTCAGAGCAAGAAAATCAAATTTTAAAAGTCCGAGCTCCGCTATTGTGTCCATATTGAACTGAGTAACAGATATACCACCGTTAACAGAAACAGGTACGTATTCTGTAAC
>JAZUBG010000131.1:0-20410 GCA_045638405.1 Eubacteriales bacterium
CCTAAGACCGCTTGGCCTCCGACTTATATAAAAGACCTGACCGTTTCGTCTAAGCTCACGGCGGATCGCCTCGTATATGATGTTTTCGTCGTATTCGAGAACATAGGTCTGAACGGGCGCGCGCATGCCCGGTGCTTCTTCAAGAAGGCTCATGTCTACGATACCGCCCATAGCCATGTTAAGTGTACGGGGGATGGGAGTAGCGGTAAGAGTCAGCACGTCAACACCCGTGGCGAGCTTCTTCAATTTTTCCTTTTGCGCAACACCAAATCTCTGTTCCTCGTCGATGATAACGAGACCGAGATCATAAAACTCAACATCGTTTGAGATAAGGCGGTGTGTACCGATGATAATATCTGTCTCGCCTCTCTTAAGTCGTCTAAGCGCCGCTCTCTGCTCGTTCTGAGAGCGGAAGCGCGACACCATATCAACGTTTACAGGAAAAGCACGCATTCTGCTCTTGAAGTTTTTGTAGTGCTGATAAGCAAGGATAGTCGTGGGAACGAGGATAGCGACCTGCTTACCTCCCATTACCGCCTTGAAGGCGGCACGGAGTGCTACCTCCGTCTTACCGTAACCAACGTCACCGCAGACGAGTCTGTCCATGGGATAAGACGCTTCCATGTCACGTCTTACGTCGTCGATTGCGTTAAGCTGACCGTCTGTTTCCTCATATTCAAAGGATGCGGCAAATTCACGGCACAAATCGTCATCTGGCGCAAAGGCGATTCCTTTTGCACGTTTTCTTGCGGCGTAAAGCTCAATAAGCTCTTTTGCCATCTCACGTGTTGCCGCCTTGGCTTTCGTTTTGGTGCGGTTCCAATCTGCTCCGCCCATTTTGGAAAGCTTTACAGCTCCGCTGTCGCTTCCGGCACCGATATACTTTGACACAAGATCAAGCTGATCTACGGGAAGGAAAAGCTGATCGGTACCCGCGTACTTGATCTTAACGTAGTCTCTTGAAACACCCGCAACAGTGAGATTTTCAAGTCCCATGTAAAGTCCGATTCCGTAAGCCGAGTGTACCACAAGATCACCGACTTCAAGGTCTGCGTAGGACATAATGGACTCGGTGGATTTTTTCTTCTTTTGCTTCTTTATAACACGGGCAGTTTTCTTGCCTGTAATGTCGGATGAATAGTCAAGAAGTACGAAACGGCTTCGGGGAAGCTCAAATCCTCCCGAAACTCTGCCTGTGAGAGTTGTAACACATCCCTGCTCCGCTATCTCAAGTTTATCTCCCGACGCGGCGGTAATTCCCGCTTCAACGAGTTCTTCGGTTACAGCGTGACGCTCGGTTTCCGTGTCACAAACGGCAAGCACCGAATATCCACGGGCGATATAGCCTTTTACATCTTCGTCGAAAAGCTCACGTCTGCCGCCGTAAGCGGTTACGTGACGGGTATTCATATCAAACTCCCCGCCGATGGAGATACCCTCGTAGCTGCGGGAGATTGAATCTGTTATTACCGTTGTAAGCTCACTGAAGCGGTGGGTAACAGATGACCACTCCTTCATATATCCTGATGAAATACCCGCGAGACTTGAAAGCTCACGGTGTTCAAGCATATCTGTAATGCTCTGTTCGAGAAGAGTGTACGATGCTCCCGCCCTTGTTTCAAGCTCGGCAGGTGACGTGAGAATAACCGCACCGTCGAACACTTCAAGAAGGTTCTGCCCGTTTTTATAGATAAGAGGCAGATATTTGTCGGCAAAATTCAGATCAAGTCCCGTTTCAATTTCACTTTTCTCCTGAGAGAGAAGCTTTTTAACTCTGTCGTATTCAAGGAGATCGTCTCCGGGCTTCAGTTTTTTGATCTGTGAGGAAACAACTGAAGAAAGCTCCCCTCTCATCTCACCCGTTATGACTATCTCACGGGCAGGAGGAATTACTATCTCACCGTCACAGAAATCAACGAATCGCTGAGTTTCAACGTCGAATGTACCGATTCTGTCGATCTCGTCACCGAAAAGCTCAATTCTGTAAGCATTTCCCGTAGGTACGAACACGTCGATGATACCGCCGCGGACAGTGAACTGTCCCGCACCTTCAACGAGGTCAACTTTTTTGTATCCGCCTGAAGTAAGCTTAGCGGAAAGCTCATCAATATCAACAGTGTCGCTTTCACCGATGACAATGGTTGCGTCATCAAGTACAGAGAGAGGCATTGTCACCTGAAGGCAGGCGTTTACTCCCGCACACACGGCAAAGGGCGAGGTATCGCCATACCCCGCTATTCTTGAGAGTACCGCAAGTCTCTCGTTTTCAAATTCGTGAGATGCGGTCATGTTATTGAAGTTAAAATCCTTCGACGGATATTTGAGAGAAGGGATTCCGCAGTAGCTCAGAAAATCTGCCGCTGTTGCCGCTTCTCTGTCGTCCGGGAAAATGAGAAGAACATTTTTCTGACGCGAAAGAATATCGTCCGTCAACGCTGCTCTGAAGTAGCCGTCAGCCCCTTCTGAAAGTCCGCTGACGAGAAGAGGACGTACTCTTCCCCGCTTACCCATAAGGAGAACGCTCTCAAGCATCTCCTTATATTCTCTGTCTCCTCTCAGTTTATTTATGATCAGTGACGTGTTCAAATTAACCTCACTTTCACGGCTTTTTGCCGTTATATATACCCATAGCGTCTTCCATCTTACCGTCAAATATCATCTTTATACATCCGAGAACATCGTCAAGACGGAGAGACACAGCTTTCATATCCTCTTCGGGAATCTTTCCAAGCACCCAAGCAGCCATGTCATAATCGCGGCTGGGCTTTTCGCCAACACCGATCTTGATTCGGGGAAAAGCGTCGGTACCGAGATACTCGATAATACTGCCAAGTCCCTTCTGACCGCCTGATGAGCCGGATTTTCTCAGTCTCATTCTGCCGGGAGCAAGAGTCACGTCGTCGGAAATGACGATTATCTTCTCGGGAGGTATCTGATAAAATGATGCCGCCGCCTTTACTGCCTCGCCTGAATGGTTCATGTACGTCTGCGGCTTCATGAGAAGTACTGTGTGACCGTTAATGCTTACGGTGTCTATAAGGGACTTGTATTTCGCCTGCTTTATCTTTGCACCGGTCTTTTCCGCAAGCACGTCAAGCGCCATAAATCCCGCGTTGTGACGGGTACGCTCGTACTCGCTTCCGGGATTTCCGAGTCCTGCAATTATGTATTCGGGCTTGCCCGATGCGGTAGATGAACCGGAGCTAATCTGTTTAAATAGATCAAATATATCTGCCATATCTATTCTCCAATCTGATTTTATTCTAAGAAAACACGAAAAAGTCCGTTTTTCCAAACGGACGTATTTCGCAAAAAAATTTATGCTCTTTTTATATTTGAAATATTCCCAAACTGTTTTCTGTTCGGGTCATAGTCCTTTGTTTTAAGGTGAATCACAAGCTCCTCAATTGAAGCCATGGCAGCAACGACACATACTGTCATGCTTATCCAGAAAACGAATCTTCCTTCACCCCAAAAGAAGTACGGTACCGTAAAGACGAGCGCACCCGTGAGCTTATTAAGATAAGTGTGGAGGGATGCGAACCTTCTGTACTTTACTGCAGCAACCACATACGCCATAACTCTCACGGCAATTACCGAAGCTACGATATACCATATCCATCCCGGAAGTGCTTTTATAAGGAGAGGCAATATTTTTATAAGCATTACGGCGTAGAAAAGGATGTCGGCAATGCTGTCAATCTTTGCGCCAAGCTCCGTGGTGTTTCCCGTTGCTCTTGCGATAGTTCCGTCGAGAACGTCACTTGCGCCGCATAGCGTATATATCACGTAAAAATACGACGAAAGAGGATCTGTAAATAAAAGAGCTACAGTCCCAAGCACTCTGAAACATGATATTATATTCGGTAATACTCTGACCATATTAAATAGTCCCCTTTCTTTTGATTTTTTCCTCATAGTATATTATTTTTATATTATACAACGAGTAAGACCGCTTGTCAATCACATTTTTATTTAATAATTGTTACATTTTTAATAAAAAATAATATTTTTTAGTTTTAAGAAATTTTTACATATTTTTGAATACCGGAAATCTCATCGGGTGATAATAAATACGTAAAAAAGCTGAAAGGACTTATCAGGTGAAAAAGAATTATGAAAAAGAAACTGTTTATCATTACCGCAATTATGCTTTTTGCCATTTGTACCGTAACCACATACGCTGTAACAAGTAACCTTTCTCCCGCACTTGAGGTTATCGCAAATCAAACTGAAATGATCAAATGCTCAACATCTGCCGGAGTGGTGAAATTTTCGGAAGAAGATTTCACGGAGTTTGCAGACTTCAACCACTCGTCTATTACGTTAGTATCTCTTCCGCCCGAGAGTGACGGAGAATTGTATCTCGGTTCAACACCCGTCAAAATCGGACAGACCGTATCAATGTCGAACCTTGACTTGCTTCGTTTCGTCCCCCGTGACGGAGTTAAGGAAACTTCGTTTAAGTTCTCTCTTGACAGAAGCTATACTACCGAATGTATCATAAAGATTACCGAAAAGGAAGGTTCAGTACCCACTGCATCAGGTGTTGGAATGAGTGCAGTAACACAGGCAGATGTTACCTGTCACGGTGTACTTGAAGGAAATGATCCTGACGGAGACTTACTTCTATTTGAGATTGTAGATTACCCGTCAAACGGTCTAATTTATCTGATCGATGCAAGGACGGGACGTTTCACCTACACTCCTTACGACGGATTTGAGGGTGTGGACAGTTTTTCATACAGAGTCCGTGACGAGATGGGACATTATTCAAAAAAATGCGAAGTTACGATGAAAATCGAGCCGAGAGAATATGAAAAAACAATCGTTGACATGGAAGACCACCCGTCATACAATGCCGTACTGTCTATGGTAGGCGGTGGGTATATGGATGTGATCATCGAAAAAGGCAAAGTATATTTTGACCCCGAGGAAACGGTGACAAGAGAAGATTTTCTCGTTACTGCGATGAAAGCACTCGGTACGGGAAAGCTTAGTCCCATAAACACGTCGTTTTTGGACAACGATGATATTTCAAAAGAAAACAGAGGCTACGTTGCTGCGGCATACAAATACGGAATCGTCAAAGGCGACGTTTGGGAAGGAGTTGGAGTCAACTTCTACCCTGACGAGCCTATAACGAGAGCTGAAGCGGCAGTTATACTCAACAGAATCCTTGGACTTGAAGGCAACGGCACGGCTCCCGTATTTGCTGATATAGATGCCGTCCCTTCGTGGGCTATGAGTGACGTTACGGCACTAAGTAGCGTAGATATTATCTCCCCCTACGATAACATTTATGATCCCACGGGACTTATCACGCGAAGCGAAGTTGCCGAAATGCTTTACTGTACAAAAAATTTATTTTTTGAATAGTTTCTGTTAAGACGAGCAATAATATAACCGTACCCAAACGGTACAAACCTATAGCCGCGTTAAATGAAAATCACTAAAGTGATACGAAAGGGTTTCTAAAATGGATAACAAGCAGAACATGAAGAATCAGAACCAGAACAACCAGAATCAGTCTCAGAACAAGAACAATCAGAATCAGTCCCAGAATAAGAACAATCAGAATCAGTCCCAGAATAAGAACAACAACCAGTCTCAGAACAAGAACAGCCAGAACCAGTCCCAGAACAAGAAGCAGAATCAGTCTCAGAACAAGAAGTCTGACGACCGTATGAACTACGACGATCGCGACCTCGAGTGGTAAATAAAATCTGAATAAAAATACCGTACGGCGCTTGTCGTACGGTATTTTTTGTATAAAAGTAAAATTAGTGAGGATTTATGGGAGTTAATGTGAAGTTGAAATTGTCGAGATATGAGTTGTCCCATTTTTCGTTGGAGAGACCGTCAAGTAAAAGCACTGTAACATTATGTCCCTCGTAACTAAAACATGCCCCTGAATAAGTATATATACTGCCTCCGTCTCGGAATATTTGTTTCCCGCAGTTTCGATAAAATAATTTTATAACTTGTTCGTTTATAACTGCCTCTGTTTGTTTTCTAATGAAATCCTTATAATTTTCAATTCTTTGTTCAGTATTCATATCCATATATTCAATCAGAGTAATAAGTTTGGCTTCTGCCTCTTCCCGACCAATCGGAAAATCAAAAGAAAAACCTATTCGGTCCGGTTGTTCCTTACCTTCTTTTGTTTCAACAGAAACGAACTCCATTTCGATTGATTTTACATTTGATGCAATACTGATTCTATCAAGTACATACTTATCAGAAATACTCTCAATCATCAAAACGCTGTCACAAAGCCTGAGATTACCAATAAAATATTTCCACTCATTATCCCAGTACTCAACATTGACTATATCCTTTGTCTCCACCCATTCGATAAAGCTTTCAACACTGTAAAAATCTTCAAACCAAGGCGTATCTCCCTGGATCGGTGAATCTAAATCAGGATCGTCTGTAGTTTCGGGCTCTCTTGTAGATTCGGTAGGCTGTTCGGTTGGCTCCTCTGTAGGTGCTTCGGTGGGAGACTCCGAAGGTTGTTCTGTTGGCTGTTCCGTTGGTTCTACAGTGGGAGACTCAGTCGGTTGTTCCGTTGGTTGTTCCGTCGGCTCTTCCGTTGGTTCTTCTGTAGGCGCCTCGGTTTGCGATTCCGTAGGTTCTTCAGTCGGTGCTTCTGTTGGTCTTTCTGTCGGACGCTCGGTGGGACGCTCGGTAGGTCTTTCGGTCGGCGGGTTTGTCTGAGATTCTGTCGGCTCTGCCGTCGGTTCCTCTGTGGTTATCTCTGTCGGCTCCTCAGTGTCCGTCGTCGGCTCGTCTGACATTATACTTTCGGTATCCGTTGTATCGGAGCTGTCAACGGTAGAGCTTTCTTCCATCTCAGTTGTTTCCGTACTTCCCTCTCCCGGAAGCGTATGTACAACGGGAGGTATATTTTTCGGAGGTTCTTTTTTACTGTACGGAATGAGGAATGCAATCGCTGACACAAGCACAAAGCACGCGGCAATTACGGACAGTTTCGGAACGATAGACAGTTTTTTCTTAGGCACCCTTGTGATACTTGACATGATAATATTCTCGTCGATACTGTCAAGAACGTCAAATAAATACTTATCTTCCATAGCTATACCCCTCCTTTTCGAGAAATTCACTCAGTTTCTTACGGGTGCGTGAGAGGATCATTTTCACTTTGCTCTCGCCAATTCCCATATCCATCGCAATAGCGGAAGTAGAGCTGAACATCCAATATCTGCGGATAAACACGGTTTTCGCCTCGGGCTTTATCTCTCTGAGGAATCTGTTAAGAAGCTCACCCAAAAAAATTGCTTCAACGATTTTGTCGCTTTCGTCACGAAGTTTCAGTGTTTCTCTAAGTTCGTCAAGGGCAAGTTCAACGTTTCCGCCACCTCTTTTCTCTGCAGAGCGTCTGCGGTAACGGTCGAGGGACAGATTTCGGGTAATTGCGGCAAGAAATGCATCGAACAATGTTGGCTTTTGCGGCGGGATGGTTGTCCACGCCTTCATGTACACGTCATTAACACATTCTTCGCTATCCGACGTGTTTTCTAAAATGGAGTTTGCAATACTAAAGCAGTAAGCACCATACTTTTTTGACGTTTCTTCTATGGCACTTTCGTCACGCTCCCAGTAAAGCTCAATGATTTTACTGTCTTCCATTTTTAAGACTCCTTTCCAAGGGTATCAACAATATAAGACGCATTTGAAAACGGGAAAGTCACACTATTTCAGATAAATTCAAAAAAATCGGACTCACAAACGGAGTCCGATTTATTATTATCAACTTAGCAAGCTCCGTGAGCGAGCATTGCGTCAACAACCTTGGCAAAACCTGCGATATTTGCACCTGCAACGTAGTTACCGGGCATACCGTACTCCTTGCACGCGCTGTCTATGCTCTTGAAGATGTTAGCCATGATGCCCTTGAGCTTAGCGTCAACTTCTTCAGCAGACCAATGGAGTCTTTCGCTGTTCTGAGACATCTCAAGTGCGCTTGTAGCAACACCGCCTGCGTTAGCAGCCTTACCGGGGATGAAGGTTACGCCACCTTCCATGAGGTACTCGGTAGCGTCGATGGTTGTGGGCATATTAGCACCCTCTGCAACGAGCTTTGTACCGTTAGCAACGAGAGCCTTAGCATCGTCGATGAGAAGCTCATTCTGAGTTGCGCAAGGAAGTGCAACGTCGCACTTAACAGTCCATACGCCGCGACCTTCGTGATACTCAGCATCAGGACGGTAGTTCTTATACTCGGAAAGTCTTGCTCTCTTTACTTCCTTGATCTCCTTAACAGCAGCGAGGTCAATACCTTCTGCGTCGTAGATCCAACCGGTAGAGTCGCTGAGAGTTACAACCTTACCACCAAGCTGCATAGCCTTTTCAGCAGCGTAGATAGCAACGTTACCTGCACCGGAGATAGCAACAGTCTTGCCCTCGAGTGTGTCACCCTTGCTTGCAAGATACTCGTTTACCATGTAGAGAAGACCGTAACCGGTAGCTTCCTTACGAACGAGAGAACCGCCGTATGTAAGACCCTTACCTGTGAGAACGCCCTCATAGAGACCTGTGATTCTCTTGTACTGACCGTAGAAGTAACCGATCTCACGTGCACCTACACCGATGTCACCTGCGGGAACGTCTTCGTCTGCGCCGATGTACTTATAAAGCTCAGTCATGAAGCTCTGGCAGAAGCGCTGGATCTCACGGTCACTCTTGCCCTTGGGATCGAAGTCGGAACCACCCTTACCGCCGCCGATGGGAAGGCTTGTAAGAGAGTTCTTGAATACCTGCTCGAAGCCGAGGAACTTAATAACGCTGAGGTTAACGGAGGGATGGAGTCTGAGACCGCCCTTGTAAGGACCGATGGAGTTGTTGAACTGTACTCTGTAACCTGTGTTTACGCGGATATTGCCTGCGTCGTCGATCCACGGAACGCGGAACATGATCTGACGGTCGGGCTCAACGAGACGCTCAAGGATAGCCTCTCTCTTATAGAGTTCCTCATTTCTCTCGATAACGGGAGCGAGAGATGTGAAAACCTCTGTTACAGCCTGAACGAATTCGGGCTGGTCTTTGAACTTTTTCTGTACGTTTTCAAGTGTTGTCTGAAGATATGACATTTTTATACACCTCTTAGTAATCATAAAATACGAAAAAATTATAGCACAACTCCACCTATTCTGCAAGGCTTTTGGTTAAAAAATTCACGCGAGATGTAAATTTTTATGTGAGTGTACTTTTGTTCTTGATTTCCTGCGGTTTTAGATGTACAATATTTATGTAATACTATATTTTCTTAAGGGGACGTTTCCCATGAATCACTTTTTTGCTTACATAAACAGAACTAAATACATCCGCCGTTGGGGACTGATGCGCAACACCGAGACAGAGACCCTCAGCGAGCATTTATATCAAACGGCTATCCTCGCCCATGCTTTGGCAGTTATCGAAAACGAGATGTTTGACGGAAGTGTAAACGCCGAGAAGCTTGCCATCGCGGCGCTTTACCACGATGCATCCGAGATCATCACTGGAGATATGCCAACACCCGTGAAATATCACAACGATGAGATCCGTGATGCTTATCACAAGATCGAAGATGAAACCGCCGAAATGCTTCTTGAGAAGCTGCCCGAATCTCTCCGCCCTGCTTACGCGCCTCTCGTTACGGAAAGCGGACTTACTCCCGAGGAAAAGAAGATCCTGAAAGCTGCAGACACTCTCGGTGCGTATATCAAATGTATTTCCGAGCTTGGTGCGGGAAACCGTGACTTTGCAAGTGCCGAAAAGTCAACTGCAGAAAAACTGAAGAAGTTTGAGTTGAAAAGTCTCGACTATTTCATGGAAGAGTTTTTGGGAAGCTACAGTCTGACGATCGATGAAATGAAATAATTTATTGAAGGAGAGATATACAATGGTTAAACACGTGATTTTATGGCAGCTTAAGGACGAACTGACAGAGGAAGAAAAGTCAACGGTAAAGTCCGGAATTAAAACTGGACTTGAAGGGCTTATGGGTGTTGTACCCGGTCTTTGCGAGATCAAGGTATATACAGAGGGACTCGACTCATCAAACGCTGACGTGATGCTGTGGAGCGTTTTCGACAGCGAAGCATCACTGAAGGGCTACGCCGTTCATCCCGCGCACGCTGAAGTTGCCGACACAAAAGTAAGACCGTTTACAAAAACGCGACTTTGTCTTGATTTTGATGAGTAATATAATTTAACAAAACATCGTATGGGCGTGTCCTGTTTGCTATGCAAACGGTTACGCCCATATGTTTTTATTATAGTTTACTAATCAATCGTAAAAAGCGTTGACGTCATCGTGGAGGCAGAAATAGGAGTCAATGTAATCAGAATATGCTTTCGCTAAAGCATAAATTGCTACGAGAAAGAACTGCCTGCCGTGTCCCAAAGGCTGATATATATCAATAATCTCTCCGTCAATATCTATATGGTTTTTACGGAACATCTGACATTTTTCAAGCTTTTCTGCTATTACCGCTGTATTCTCTATTCCCGAAAGTTTACACACAGAGGACAAGGTAAACGTATTCATACCGCTTTTGATGAGTCCGCAATATACCTTGCGAATGTCTTCATCAACCAACAATGACATAGCCTTCGCCGTTTCTTCGCATTCAAACAAACTACTCCAGCCATCTTGTGGCCGCTTTATTACAAGTCCTCCGAGACGGTCATTATAGAACACTGTTCCATGATTTCTGAAAACTGCAGAGTTATTATTTGTATTATTCTTTAATGCATAACGATATCTTTTGAGAAATTCGTCAAAACTTTCGGAGAAATTGGAATTATAGCACGAGGCGGCGAGCGTTTCCATTATTAAGTCGCACGTCTGTTCAAAGCATTTATCGGGATTTATACTGTTTTCGTTATTTGTACTTCCTCTACCATAAAGCGTATCCACACTTACACCGAAAATATCCGCAATTATCGGTAGCAGAAGTATATCGGGCATATTTGTTCCGTTTTCCCATTTAGACACCGACTGCGCTGAAACGCCGATACTTTGTGCAAGCTGTTCCTGTGTCATGCCGTGTTTTTTTCTCAGATTTGCTATTGATTCACCGATAGTGTTCATGTTTAACTCCTTTAATTTCGATTGATCAGCGCCGATCTCTGATTTTATTATATCTTAAAAACATCAGAAAGTACATATATCAAACGGAAAGTGACTCACCTTTTCGGAGAGTCACTTTTTGTTATAAGATTATACCTCAATAAGCTCCTTGGGGCAGACGGTGAGATTTATCTTGCCGCCTTCGGTTACCGCTACCATATCTTCAATACGGCATCCGTAGAGTCCCTCGATATAAATTCCGGGTTCAACGGTTACGATGTTACCGGGGACAAGCTTCTTTCCGAAGGAACGGAAGGACTGATTGGGGAGCTCGTGGATGAGAAGTCCTACGCCGTGGCCGAGGCTGTGACCGAACTTTCCTTCGTAGCCCGCACCGTCGATGATGTCACGTGCGATCTTATCCATCTCACCTGCATCGGCACCATCGGTGATAGCATCAATAGCCGCACACTGAGCCTTAAGCACGGTATTGTAAAGGCGCTTCATATCCTCATCAGCCTTACCGATAACGATGGTTCGAGTCATGTCTGAGCAGTATCCGTTGATCTTTGCGCCGTAGTCGAGAGTAAGGAAGCCCTGCTCGAGCTTTTTATTAGCAGGAACACCGTGAGGCATGGACGAGGACTTACCCGAAACCGCGATTGTATCGAATGCGGGCATTTCACTGCCGTTCTTCTTCATGTAGTATTCAAGCTCTGCGGCAACCTCGATTTCGGTCATGTTATAGTTGATCATACCGAGAAGGTGGTGGAACGCGCCCTCTGCGATTCTCTGAGCCGCTGTGATGGAGTCAATCTCGTACTGATCCTTTACTGCGCGAAGCTCTGTGAGGTAGTTTCCGAGGTTTGCGGTAGCGCACTTTGTCTCACCGAGCTTTTCATTAAGATAAGCATATTCAGCAACGGTAAGCTTTGTGTCCTCGATACCAAGCTTTGCGATACCTTCCTTCTTGATAACGTCGAACATGGTCATGTCGGTGCTGAGGACAACAGTTACGTCAGCGAAGGACTCTGCTCTTGCAGCTTCGATATATCTGAAGTCGTTGAAGGAATATGACTCATTAAGCGTTACAAGCATATGACCGTCGGGATTGTTATAACCTGAGAGGTAAAGGAAGTTTTCGGGGGATATAACGTAGATAGCGTCAAGTCCCTGCTCCTTCATGTATGCTCTGAGTTTTTCGTATCTTGCTTTGCTGTTAATCATTTTATTTTTCAACCTTTCCGTGAATTTTATTGTATTTTTTAACGTATGGCTTTTCGATAAGTCTCTTAGACTTAAAGAAAAGGTTGGTTTTGTCTTTGATGGGTGGTACTATGATGGAATAGATACCTGCGTTATTTGCCGCTGCGGCGTCTGTGAGAAGCTGGTCACCGAGGAGAGCTGTCGTCTCCTTCGTTGCGCCTGCGGTTTCGATAGTCTCAAGAAGCTTCTTCGCGCTCGGCTTGCCCGAGTCGAAGTGGGCGATATATCCGAGAGTGCTGTTAAAGGTCGTGACTCTTTCTTCGTGGTTATTTGAAACGAAGGCAACGGTTATACCGTTATCGTTCATATTCTTAAACCACGCGCGAAGCTCATCGGTGGGATGAGGGTCATCGTAGGTAACGAGGGTATTGTCAATGTCACAAATTAGAAGCTTTTTTCCGAGGGAGGATAAAAGCTCGGGAGTTACGTCACGGTAGCTGTCTACCATGAGACGCGGCATTATGTATTTTTCAAGTAACACGCAAAAATTCTCCTAATCTTTATATTAGTTATATTATATACCGAGGATAGAAAATAATCAAGAAGAAAACGTATTATATTTGTTTTTTTACTTAATATTGATAACACAAGTAAATCATGGTATAATTTGAGGCATAGAATAACCAAACCAACTGGAGGGATAACTCATGAAATATATATGTATTCTCTTTGACCTCGACAACACTCTTCTGAAAAAAACTCCGACAGTACCCGAAAAAGCATATGAAATACTTAAGACACACAACATAAATACAGATCTTGAAACATTACAAATGATTTATGCACATAGCGAATACTGGATCGGAGAGCAGATACTTCGTGAAAATGAAACCGGTGTCATAATGGACGACAACGAATTTATAGGTAACATATTGTCATTTTATTCCCGCCATTTCAATGTAGAAGGTCAACTTAAAGAGGAATTGACCGAGATCATCACAGGGAATTATGAAAACTCCGTTTGTCTCGCTGACAATGCAGAACATATTCTGAGATCATTATCAAATGCAGGAATACGTCTTGGGATTGTAAGTAATAACCGGGCAAAAATAAGAACTACTCTCGATACCCTTGGAATTACTGAGTATTTTGACAGTATTGTCATTTCGGACGAAGTCGGTCTCAGCAAACCTAATCCTGAGATAATGAATTTAGCAATAAGTCAAATAGGATCTGACAAGTTGAGTGTACTTTATGTTGGAGATCATCCCTTTGACATACTTTGTGCTCATAATGCAGGCATTCACGTTGCTTGGTGCCCACCTAACAGATTCTACGAATTAAACGACAGTATCGATTCTCCGGAATACAAAATTCAATCACTTGATGAATTATTACCGTTGATTTTCAAGGATTAAGAACCTTTCGATTTACAACTGTCTGTTAAGTTTCCCTATCAATCATACATATAGTCATGATTTAACGTAGAAACCATCTCGCTCGCATTGCGAGCAGTACGCCTGAAGTTTTCTCGTCGCGTTGTTCCTCACATCCTTGGCTGTCGCATATATTGATCCTCTTACGGATATAAAGTTTAGCTGTTGATAGACGGAAACATTATTGTTTTCCTTACAAAAACACTGAAAATCAGTTCATGATGTATAAACACCTCGGCTGAATATTTTCTCTTTTGTGTGTCAACAATATAATAAAAAAGCGGAGGTTAGAGTATGGAAAACAGCGAAAATCAGTCGGAGAATCTGAAGGTAGGCGGCGAGGAAGCAGCGGACAAGCTTGAGTATATAATGAAAAGCGGTAGCGTTATATCAAAGGGGGAGGAATCTACCGTTCACTGTCTAACGATAATCGGGCAGATCGAGGGTCATTATATGCTTGGCGAGGGGCAAAAAGCCACTAAATACGAGCACATTATCCCGCTTCTCGTCTCAATTGAAGAAAGTCCCGAGATCGACGGACTTCTTATGGTACTGAACACCATGGGTGGTGACGTTGAGGCTGGACTTGCTATTTCTGAGATGGTCGCAAGCATGAAAAAGCCGACGGTCTCCCTCGTACTCGGTGGCGGTCATTCCATCGGTGTCCCTCTCGCCGTATCGGCGAGAAAATCTTTTATCGTTCCGTCAGCGACTATGACGATACACCCGGTAAGAGTCAGCGGTACGGTTATCGGAACACCGCAGACCTATTACTATTTCAAGGAAATGCAGGATCGGATCATAAAATTCATCACTGCTAACTCAAACGTCAGCGAAGAAGCTTTCCGCGAGATGCTGATGCGTACCGATCAGATAGCTACTGACACGGGTACGGTCATCGATGGAGTTGAGGCGGTAAAGTGCGGACTTATTGACAATGTGGGGGGGCTTTCAGATGCACTGGAAGCACTCCGTGAAATGATAAAAGGTGAGTAAAGAGAAGGGGCTGTCGCACTAAGGTAAAAATACACAAAAATTGTAGGGGGCGGCGCCTTCGACGCCCCGTTTCGGTGGACTAAGACATATTTTATGTCTCAGTTCCTTCGTTTCGGGTCGTATCGTTTGCTTTGCAAACAGTGGTGCCGTCCCCTACGTATCCTTTGACGTTTTGCTGATTATTTTTCTTAATGCGACAACCCCGTCTTTTGTTTCTGCAGATGATAAAAATCAGTTAAATAATATGCCTTAAGCACGTTCAGTTTTCATTCACTATGAAAAACGGTTCAAATTCCTCTGTATCGGGATTCCATACTCCTGTTCCGTCTGCGCTGATTTCTCGCACTCCGTACCCGTTGCAGGCCACGAAATATGAATCGGTTTGTTCGTCATAGTTAAGAAGGAAAACGTATTTTTCAGCTTGCTTTGGATTTGCGGAATACCCGGTCAAAGTTTCACCGATATATCTTGTATCTGCTTCAAATTTTGTAAGCCTGTCAAAGCCGTGTTTAACAATGATTTCACGTCTTACATACTCCATATATTTTGATACCGGCATTACTCCGCCGTGGAAGCAGATTTCAAGTCTTTCGTCCTGTACTTCTCCTTTTATAGTATAGAAGTCACGTACTCTACCGATAGAGTATATCTGTCCTATTTCAGTTGCGTAAGTTGATAACGTTCCGTCATACATGCCGACGATTACAAGATCAACTTCTTCTATCATAGACGTAAGATCCGTCGGAATTGTGTAATCGCTGATGCCACCGCCTATTTGATACGTTATTTCGGGATTGTCAACAGGTTTGATTTCCGTATAATATTTGATTCCGAAGTCATCGAGATCGGGGATCTTGACGTTTCCCTCGGTCAGTGCGTCTTTGAGTCTCTGACAGCTTCCGTCGGTATATTTGACCACTGTATAGTCGCTTTGAGGATTCCCAAAGCTGTAAACGTATACGTCATCTTCGTAAAAACGTTCCTCAACGTCACACTCAGAAACATAATTTACCGTTATATCATCAACTTTCTTCTCACCTGAGAAAAGATTTACTAAAAAATCCGTGTCAAGTTCGCCTTTTTTGACAAAGTAAGATTTCTTATCAAAAGAAATCCCGTTATTCCCCCATATATCTGCGTTCATTACTTCGCTGAAGTTCTCATCATAAAAAGTAATTTCAAAGAAACGAACTGTTTCTTTAAGATAACCTGTACTTTCAACAAGTTTTAACGATTCAAGATCAGTACAAAGACGAGTAACGTCTTTTACTTCAGTCAGCAAAATTGTCTTTGTACTGTGGGTATTGCCGTATTCATATTTTACATTTATACTTTTTACGTTATCGGGTATATCAATACTTGTCAGCAGTACGTCGTTATCAACGTTTATTTCGTCAGATTTTTTCTCAGAACAATACGAAATATTAAACCGATCAAGATCTGATATGGTAATATTTCCGTCGTTCAGTGCATCCTTCACGTTCTGTTCGCTTCCGTCAGTGTATACAGCCTTAATAACAGAACTTTGCGGGTAGTTAAAACTGTATATATAACTTTCGTCCTCGAAGAATACTTCTTTCATATCTTCGCGTGGTGCACCGGGATTAACGTCAGCGGTTACGGTTATATTGGCAAGTACTTTATTCACTTCGGGCATATCGGTATTAACACCATTCTTCTCGGCAGTCTCTTGCTTACCCGTTTCGGTTTCGGCTTTAGTATTCATACAACTGCATAAGGACAACGCAAGAATAATTATCAAAGTTAGGCGAATGTATTTCTTCATAAGGCGTACCTCCTTTCAGTACACTCTATTCTATAGTAACAGGATAAAAATCTTGACTGCGGTAAATAACGTCTTCTCCCGCATCCATCCATCTTGGGATGAGTTTTAACTCTACACCGATGTCATCGCTTGCATCAAAAGATGCAATCTGTTCTTTTGTAAGGTAAGCGAATCGAACATCCCAAACGGTAGTGAATTCATCTACCTTTTGGGGATCGTCGCTCCAAATGACCTTTACGTTTTTAAATTCTAATCCGAGGGATGCTTTATATACCTCGGCTCGTTCTTTTACCTTTTGTACGTGTGCTTCATGATCAGTTTCCAAGATAATGTCAGCTTCACGGTTCATATTATCAATATCTGATTCGTCTGTTTCATGTAACTTATGGAGTCTGAGACATTCATCACAGTTCCAGTCCATGGTTCCTTGTGTGTGTAAATGAGTTTTTATGTGTGGTAAAAATTCATTGTTGTATCGTTCCCACATCATGTCACTTTTTCTCTGTGCCTCAGCTTTTATTTGCTTGTATTCCTCTGACTCCACAAACTCCATATGGAGCGACATTTCTACCGCCAAAAGCGTGTTTTCGTAAAGCTCATCACTCTTTATAATATCATATAGTTCACCGCTGAACCGTACCTCGCCGGATTTCGGAGGTTCTATATATACTTCGTCCTCAACTATATCACCTAAGCTGTCATCTTTTTCTTCCGCATAAATAACCGTATAATCGTTATAGTTCGGTTTGGTGTGTTCTTCTTTATTAAACTTATTGTTGTCTGTCTCGGGAACACTGCTTTCACCTCCGACACTTTCATTTTCCGTATTATCAAGCGTAACGTTCAACGTGTCCGCAGGGTCACTTGTCGGTGAAGCACGAAACGTCGACAGCATTACTGTGAGTGACAACGTTATCACGACTGCGACAGCTGCGACCATACCCGAGTATTTCACGATACTGCTTCGTCTCACGGCGCGTCGCCTGCGGTTTTCATAATACTCGTCTAAGAAGTAACTGTCAACTTCTCCTAAATTGTCGCTGAGTAAAAATCTGTTATCCATCAGTTATACCCCCAATCTTTCAATATTTTTTTGAGTTCTGCTCTCATTCTTGAAAGCCTTTTCTCAACCGTACCTACTCCAAGCATCATTTCATTGGCTATCTCTTTGACGCTTTCAAACTCATAGTACCGCCTGAAAAATATTTCTCTGTTATCACGCGACTGCTTTTCGAGAAAACAGTTTAGTATAGCAGGGATACACATTTCGTCAATTACCGTTTTTTCCACGTCCATGCAGGATTCAAGTTCACCTGCAATCTCACAGTAAACTTGCCCTGCTCTTTTGTCGGCGCTGTTATATCTGATGCGGTCAATAACAAGCCTTCTCATAAGCATACACACGTATGAACAGATGTTTTTAGGCTTTGCGGGAGGAATGGTGTTCCATACTTCAAGGTACACGTCATTTATACATTCCTCAGTGTCTCGCGCGTTCAGTCCAAGATTAGAAGCAACTTTGCGAAGGAGCAAGCTATAGTTTTTTTCAATGTTTTTTAGTGCAGTGGAATCGCGATTTTCCAAAGCTTTTACTATTTCTTCGGTTGTGCACAACGTCTTCAAAAAGTACCACTCCTTTCCGTGACGTACTTTCACATATATTATCGAAAAATAATTCATAACCTGACAATATATGAGAAAAAATTGAGGATTTATTCTTTTATTAAACATTTATAGGGCGGGGTATCCCCCGCCCTACAATATTACGTTTTCAATTTCTTATCTGTTCAGCAGATCTGCAAGTAAAGTGAAATCTCTCGGTGAGAGCTTTTCGCCTCTAATATCTGCTCTGAAACCGCCTTCTTCAAGTGCAGCGGTCACTTTATCCTTGGGATATTTACCCGAGATAGCATTGACAAGAGTTTTTCTTCTCTGTCCGAAAGCAAGTCCGATAAGCTCTACCGTTTTTGCACCGAGTGTATCGGCGTCAAGAGCGCTGTTTTTAACTTCCGGATAAACCTCAGTGATTCCGCCGTGAGGAATGATTCCGATAACGGCTGACGACACCTTAGGTGCGGGATGGAAGTTGCCTGCACCTACGTTAAAAAGCTTTTCAACGTCGGCACGGAGCGCAAGAGACGCTGTAACAGAGCCGTAATCTGAGTCCCCTGCATTTGAAGCAAGGCGGTCTGCCACCTCAAGCTGAATCATGACGGTAAGCGCCGCGTAAGGAAGGGGGGCAGACATTGGGAATGACTCCACAAGCTTCATTATAACGGGAGAGGTGATGTAATACGGCAGATTTGCGCAAACGCTGAGTGTTCCCCCTGCGGCAAGTATATCACCGAACTTTTCGTCAATAAACTTAGGCAGGTCAACGTTCATAATATCGTTTTCGACTACTTCCACGTTATCAAACTCGGCAAGAGATTCACCGAGAAGGGGGATAAGTCCGCGGTCGATCTCGACAGCAACAACTTTGTCGTAGAGATGTGCAAGACGGCAGGTAAGCGCTCCTACACCGGGACCGATCTCAAGTACAGCGTGAGGTCCGCGCTTTCCCGTGCTTTCAGCAAGTCCGTAGGAATTCTCCGCTATCATCTGTGGTATTGCAGGATTTACAAGGAAGTTCTGACCAAACGCCTTTTTAGGCGCAAGTCCGTATTTTTCAAGAAGTCGTTTAACTTCGTTTCTGTTACAAAGATCCATAATACTCCTTAAAAGATTCCTTCTCCGTCTTGGAGAAGGAATCTTTGTAATTTCTTAGATAACTGCCATACTATAGCCGACTTCGAAAACTTCGCCTTCTTTTATAGACTTGGCGTACTTTTTATCCTCAGCTTTACCCGTTTCGTCTACAGATGCGGGAAGACCGCACCAGGGTTCAAGGCAAACAAAGGGAGCTGAAAGTCCGATAGGTGTCCAAATGCCGAGAGCGTCAAAGCCTTCAAAGCGGAAGCGGATACCATGTCCGTTCTTCTCGGAAACAAGATCTACCTTATTTACGGGAAGACCTTCAATGATCATTGCATCGCGTTCAAAATCCGTATATCTAAGCGGAAGCACATTTTCTACGATCCTCTTCAGCTTCGGAAGTGAGGGATCCATATATCCTTCATTTGTAATGGACATGATCGAATCTTGTGCATTATGGAAACGAAGCTGATAATCTTCGAAAGTTCCGCCGCCAGGTAACGGACAGACAAATCCCGGATGTCCGCCGATGCAGAATATAGCATCGTCTTCACTCTTCACTGTATATGTGGTGGAAAATCCTACCTCACTAAGTCTATGTGTAACCCTGAGAGTGAATTTATATGGATAATACTTAAGGGTTTCATCATTCCACTTATACTCAAACACGATGAAATCGGGGGCAAGCTCAACTACTCTGAAGGTCTTCCCTCTCACGATTCCGTGCTTCGGCATCTCGTATTCAACACCGTCGTATACTACCTTTGAGTTCAGCGAAGAACATACTGCGGGAAACAAATGGGGCGCAACACCGCTCCAATACTTAGCGTCACCCTGCCAGACGTACTCAACCCCTTCATAAACAAAGGAAATAAGCTCACCACCAACATCACTGCATACAGCAGTGCTGGTTTCTGTCTTCAGTGTATAAGTCATAATGAATTCCCTCCTGTCATATCTGACGAACGGATTTATTTAGTCTTTTGCGGAAATCAGAAGCTGATCTTCTCCTCAAGGTAAGCTCTCAGCTCTGTCATGGGGATTCTTACCTGTTCCATTGTGTCACGGTCACGTACTGTTACGCAGCCGTCGGTCTCGGACTCGAAGTCGTATGTAATGCAGTAGGGTGTACCGATCTCGTCCTGTCTTCTGTAACGCTTACCGATAGAACCTGCCTCATCGTAATCAACCATGAAGTAACGTGAGAGCTCA
>JAZUBG010000132.1:0-2663 GCA_045638405.1 Eubacteriales bacterium
GACGTTACCAAGCTTGACCTGTATAACACACCTCTCAATATATGCAAGAACAATTATTCATTCGGCAAGGTAAGCAATCAGTATGAGGAAAACTGGATCAAGTACAGTATCCACGAGAACAACCCCGAACTTCCCGTTACTGAAAATCCCCTCTTTGTAAACCCCTCCATCGGTGATTACTCCATCGTTGACGGTGCTAACATCATGGATAACCAGTTTGCTAAGATCGGCAGATATTAACAAAAACGAAAAAGAGTGCTCAGGCACTCTTTTTCTACTTAGAGCACTTCCCCACTTGATTTTCGGTGGAAAATATGATATTATATCTATAATAAATACTTAAAATTAAGTAAAGGTACGGTATAATTTTATGGAATTCAAAAATATGAAGTTCGACAAGACCATCACCGTTTGGGACGAAGCTATTCCCCTCGGCAACGGTGCCATCGGATGTCTCATCTGGGGTAAGTCTAACGCTCTCCGTCTCAGTATCGACCGCTGTGATATGTGGGACTGCTCCGACGCTCCCAAGGCGGGCGGTGACTTTACGTGGCAGAGTCTTATTGACCTCTACAAAGCATACAAGCATGACGAGATCTATGAGATCTTTGACACTCCCTATCACAGACCATCTCCCACAAAGCTCCCCGCAGGTAAGATCATCATTGACATGGGCGTTGACGAGAACGTTGTGTCTGAGCTGAACATTGAAGAGCCTGAGGCTACTATTACCGCAGGTGAGGTAACACTTAAATCCTTCCTTGACGCTAACTGCGAGGTTGGCTTCATCACTCTTAACACAGACAAGTGCACTTTCGCTATCGAAAACCCCGAATACGGTAAGATCGGTGAGCCTAACGTTGAGGACAGAGAGTCTCTCAAGAATCTTCACTACGAAGATGCTGTAAAGATCAACGATGAAGTTAACGGTGTTCGCCGTATCGCCTTCACACAGAAGATCAGCGACACCATGACCTACGGTCTTTTCCTCATGCACAAGACCTTCGCAGGTAAGACTCTCGTAGTTTACACCGCAGGCAAGGGCACAAATGCAGAGGATATTTCCACAAAGGCTTGGACTTCCCTTGAAAAGGCTCTCGGTGAGGGCTACGGCGCTCATTTTGATGCTCACAAGGTTTGGTGGGGCGAGTATTGGTCAAAGAGCTACATCAAGACAGGTGACAAGCTTTTCGATCAGAGCTGGTATTTTACAAACTATCTCCTTGGCTCCGCTTCAAGAAAGGGATTCTTCCCTATTCCCCTTCAGGGCGTATGGACTGCAGATGACGGACATCTTCCTCCGTGGAAGGGTGACTACCACCACGACCTGAACACTCAGCTTACATACTACAGCTATCTGAAGTCCAACCACATCGAAGAGGGTGAGTGCTTCATTGACTACCTCCTCTCTCTTGAAGATGTTGCCGAGAAGTTCGCACGCGAATTCTACGGTGCTAAAGAAGGTCTCTGTCTGCCTTCAGTTATGGACATCGAAGGTAATCCCCTCGGCGGATGGCCCATGTATTCCCTCTCCCCCACAAACACATCTTGGCCCTGCCACGAAATTGCAGATCACTACTACTACACAGGAGACATTGATTACCTCCGTGACCGCGCATACCCCTTCATCAAGAAGCACGGTATCTTCCTTGAGTGTATGCTTAGTGAAAACGAGGAAGGCAAGCTCGTTCTTCCCATCTCCTCCTCTCCCGAGCTTCACGACAACTTCCACGAGGCTTTCGCAACTCCCAACAGCTCTTACGACCTCGCTCTCATGAGACGTGTGTTCGAGGTACTTATTGATCTCGCAGGCATTCTCGGCTATGCTGAGGACAAGGCGAAGTTTGAAGATCTTCTCTCCAGAATGGATACACTTCCCATTGACAAAGACGGCTTTATCAAGATCTCCCGCGACGAGAGACTTTCCGAGTCTCACCGTCATTTCTCTCATCTCATGGCGATCCATCCCCTCCGTCAGATCCGCTACGAGAGCGACGAGGAAAAGCGTATCATCGACGGTTCTATCCTCGCAACTGAGGAGCTTGGTATCTTCTATTACGTTGGTTACTCCTTCTGTCTCCTTGCTGAGCTTTATGTCGTTCAGAGAAACGCTGAGAAGGCTTATAACATTCTTGACACGTTCTGGAACTACTTCTGTCTCCCCAACGGCTTCCACGCTAACGGCGACTATAAGAAGCGCTTCATCATGAACTGGGATTACCGCCCCGTTACCCTTGAGGCAAACTTCTGCGCTATCGATGCAATGCAGGAAATGTTCCTTCTCGACTCTGCGGGAAAGGTTACCATTGCTCCCGCGATCCCTGCGAAGTGGGAATCCTACAGCTTCAAGCTCCGCTCCAAGAACGGTGTTATCATCATCGTTGAGGTCAAGGACGGAAAGCTTGCTTCCGTAGATATGGAAGCTTACAAGGATGCAGAATTTGATCTTCTCTTCGGTTACGATGAAGTATCTAAGGTAACTCTGAAGAAGGGCGAAAAGCAGACTCTTAATTTCTCATAATAAAATAGGCTCAATGTCAATAGTTGGGGTAAAGAAAAACTGAAAAAATAAAGATAACTGAAAACGAAATGAGAAAAAGATGCGTGAAGGCGAAGCCGAGCGCGTCTTTTTCTCATTTCGGGCGCGATCAGTTAGGGGAACA
>JAZUBG010000133.1:0-2428 GCA_045638405.1 Eubacteriales bacterium
CGTGGAGAGGATTTTTAAGCTTTGGCTTTTCCGTAGGTCTGAGCGCTCCGTTAACGAGAACGAGTCGCATCTCACCCTTGGATTCAGTTCCGCCGACTACGATAAACACTCTTTTTCTGTCCCTGCCGACCAAGGTCTGAACGACCGAACCGGTAAAGGGAAAATTATAATCGATATTCATCCGTCAGATCTTAGTTAAAAGGAGAACTCCGTCGCCCGTAAGAGCTACGGTATGTTCATAGTGAGCTGAAAGGCTACCGTCCTTAGTTACGACCGTCCACTTATCGGGACGCTCAATGACCTCGTAACCACCGGCGTTGACCATTGGTTCTACTGCGAAGACCATGCCTCGGCAAAGTCTTACACCGCGTCCCGCCGTACCGAAGTTAGGAACGTTGGGATCCTCATGAAGGTCATGACCTACGCCGTGACCGACGTACTTCTTTACTACTGAGAAACCGTTTGCTTCAACGTAAGACTGAATCGCGTGACCTATGTCACCCAGTCTTGCACCTTCCTTACCTGCCGCTTCAATTCCGCGGTAGAAGGATTCTTTGGTTACATCGATAAGACGCTGTGCTTCGTCGGATACCTTGCCAACCGTAAAGGTATTAGCACTGTCTCCGTGGAAGCCGCCTATATAAGCTCCGACGTCAATCTTAACTATATCGCCTTCTTTAAGAACGCGCGCGCCGGGAATACCGTGTATAACCTCGTTATTCACCGAGATGCAAGCGCTTGCGGGAAAGCCGCCATAGCCTAGGAATGAAGGTTTCGCACCGCATTTTTCTATATGGTGGCGAATCTTATCGTCGATCTGCTTTGTTGTGATGCCTTCGCGAACCATTTCCCCGGCGAGTGCTAAAGCCTCGCCGGTGATACGGCCTGCGACCATCATTTTTTTAATCTGATCGGGTGTTTTAATGTTTATCATTTAATCAACCAACGTATGTGAGTAATGCTCAGGCTTCAAGAGCAGCAGCTGTAAGGGCAGTTGTGTCCTCAAGCTTTTCCTGACCGTGAACGATCTTGAGAAGTCCCATAGCCTCATAGAAAGACTTGATGGGCTCTGTCTGCTCGTGATAAATCTTAAGTCTGTTACGAACGGTTTCGGGTTCGTCGTCTGCTCTGCGAACGAGTGCTGCGCCGCAAGGACACATTTCACCGTTGGGAGAAGGCTTGAACTTTGTGTGGAAAGTTGCACCGCAGACCTTGCAAACACGTCTGCCGGACATTCTGTCCATGATGTCTTCGTCCTCAACCTCGATAGAGATTACGTCTGTGATCTCTACGCCAAGGTCACGGAGAGCCTCTGCCTGAGGAACAGTGCGAGGGAAACCGTCAAGGATGAATCCGTTTTCGCAATCGGACTTAGCAAGGCGTCCCTTGATGATGTTAATTACAACTTCATCGGGAACGAGCTGACCACTTTCGGTACAACTCTTAACCATTGCGCCAAGTTCAGAACCGGAAGCGATCTCTTCACGAATTATCGCACCGGTGGAAATTGCGGGAATACCGTACTTTTCGGAGATGATCTCCGCCTGAGTTCCTTTACCTGCGCCGGGAGCGCCGAGCAGGATAAGATTGATTTTTCTCATTAGTTTGATCCTCTTAAATTATTCAAGGAAGCCCTTGTAGTGTCTCATTGTCATCTGACCCTCGATCTCGCGGATTGTTTCAAGAACAACACCTACAACGATGATTACGGAAGAACCACCGAATGCGAGAGCAGAGAGAGCGCCGCCGGAGCAGATATTCACGATAAGGGGGAATACTGCAACAACAGCAAGGAGAAGTGCGCCGATGAATGTGATTCTGGAGAGAACTTTTGAGATATATTCAGCGGTGGGACGACCGGGTCTGATACCGAGGATAGAACCACCCTGAGTCTTAATGTTGTTTGCGACTTCAACGGGGTTGAAGGAGATCGCAATGTAGAAGTATGCAAACGCAACGATCATGATGAGAGTGAGGATTGCATAAACAACGCTCGCAGAGGAGAAGATGTTTGTGAGAATCCAATCCCAAGCTCCGCCCTGCTTAGGTGTGATAAACATACCGATTGTCTGGGGGATTGTGATGATGGAGTTTGCGAAGATGATGGGCATTACGCCGACCATGTTAACCTTGATAGGAAGGTTAGAGGACTGGCCGCCGTACATCTTTCTGCCGACAACCTTCTTTGCATACTGTACGGGAAGTCTTCTTTCGCTGTTTGTCATCCATACGATGAATGCAACCATTGCAATAGAGATGATAACTGTTGCAACAGCTACGACGATGCCGAGCCACATAGCCATGGTCTCAACCTTGCCGTCTGCATTGTAGTACTGGTAGTTACCCTTAACCATTTCGATAAGAGTAGCGAGAGCGCCGGGAAGGCTGCTGATGATGTTAGCGAAGAGGATGATTGAGATACCGTTAC
>JAZUBG010000134.1:0-22530 GCA_045638405.1 Eubacteriales bacterium
ATTTGTAAACACCGCGCCGTCAGGGACGGGACATTCGGGTACAGATGACGAAGAATACTTATAGCTCGGTATAGGGGAAGAACTCTTTCCGTCAAAAACGAGTGTGTCACCGTCCTTTTTGAATTTCCAAACGTTCAAACCGTCGTTTGTTCTGCAAATGATCTCGTTATCCGTTTCTTCATAGGTTCCGATTCCAACGTAACTGCTGAACAAAGAATATGTAAATGAGAAGGTTTTACTTTTTGTGAGTAAACATAATATCGGATTGTATAAAGGTTCCTTTGAATCTTGGAAAGCGTACGTTAAGGCCGGTTCTAACATCGGACTTATTTCAATATCCGTCGGATCATCCTCTCCGTCGACATCTGACGTGTCAAGTATATCAAAATATATCCACGCCTTGTACTCGGTTTTATCATCCTTAACTTCACGGCGGAAGGTAGTCTCGAATTTGTACATAGTCGGAGAAGTATGGCTGAGATCAAAATCAGTTAGGTAATATACCTGACGTACAGTGTCACCCGCTTTTACTTCACGTGCGGTCAAGTGAAACATACCGTCACCCTTGAGCGCATCACGCCATGTACCTTTGTCATAGTACGTGAGACCAAATTTTTCACCAAAGCTGATCGTGCTATCGCTTAAGTTAGTCCATTCGACTACGATATAAGGATCATCACCGGAGAGCATGGAAGAAACAACAGAAACCTTTATTCCATCAAGCTCAGTATTTGCCGTCAGAAAATGTAATCTGTCGAGATTATTGCCAAGCGTTTGGAAATACTCCCTCGCCATAGCATCGCACTTTTCTTCCTGCTTTTTCGCACCGGAATTATCTTCCGCAAGACTTCTTAAGTGACGCGGGAACTTTTCTTTTATACTCTTGCTGTACTCGTTTCCGTCTTTCGGTAACCAGTATTCTTCAATTGAGTACTCGCCGTCTTTTTCACTAACTTTGATAACCGACGGAATGTGACTTGCGCTTGCGCCTTCGCCGTCTGCGGTGTAACTTTTCGTAAATACCCACGCATAAACGGTTGTGATGTTATCTTCACTTACCACGTCCATGATGTCAAGATCAACTGCGCAGAATATCTCACCGTTTTCACGTGCCTGCTCTGCAAGCTCAGTTTTAATAAAGCGTTCAAGGTTCTTATCAAGCTCTGTCTCACGGCCGAGAGGGTCGGTAAGGAAGAATACTCCAACGGCAATACATACGAGAAGCCCCACCACGATAAGCCAAAACGCAGGCTTCTTGTAGTTAAGGATGTTTTTTACTCTGTCTTTAACTCCCACCTCTCCAAAGGCGAGAGGGCAGGCAGTTATCATTTTCTTCGGAATACTGCAGTTGATAAGTGCGGTGGAATACTCCGCCTTAGCCTCTTCTCCGACATTTCGGAGTACCTTCTCGTCACACGCCACCTCAATGTCGCGGCAGAGCAGTACGTAACATATCCAAAGCAGAGGGTTAAACCAATAAACAGACAGAATAACAAAGCCGAGAGGCTTCCAGATGTAGTCAAGACGCTTGATATGAGACGTCTCGTGGGAGATCACATACGCTGAATCTGTTTCATTCATTCCTGAGGGGAGATAGATTCTCGGTCTAATGATTCCGATAACGAAAGGTGTCGTAACCTTGTCACATTCCCATATGTTATCGCGCACCTTAGCAGCTTCACGTACCTTACGTCTTACGAAAAGGTAACTTCCCGCGCAGTAGGTGAGCATTAAGCAGACACCGATTATCCATACATAAGAAGCAAAGTCTGTTATGATTTCCATGGGGGTTACACTTTTCTCGGGAACTGGCGCAAGGTTTTCTTCGATAACAGGATTCACTGCAGAATTTAGAGGCGTTATACCACTGTTAATCTGCGGTATTTCGGTGTGAACTATTTCTTCGGGAACAGTTTCATTGCTCGGTATCATGCTGAGGGAGCTTTCAATGGAAACAGGACAAATAAGCCTTATTGCAACAAGCGCCCAAAGGAGTACAGTTACCCATCTCGGTGACTTTTTGAGAAAAATCCTCGCTATAAAAATTGCAATACCAAGCCAGCTTGCAGTTATGCTTACGTTTAAGAGTTTAAGGAATACTGCGCTCATCTGTGTCACTCCTTCCGCGAATCAAATTCTTCAACCATGCGTCTCAGCTCAGAGATGTCTTCCCTTGAAAGATTTTTTCTGCTTGTGAAAGCAGTAAGAAAAGCGGGAAGGGAACCTTCAAAGGTATCATTAACAAACTTCTCGCTTTGTCTTGCATAAAATTCCCCACGTGAGATTAACGATGTGACCTTTCCGCCTGCATTTTGGAAAATCCCCTTATCACACAGACGCTTAAGTACGGTGTAAGTGGTCGATTTTTTCCAACCAAGCAGAGCTTCAGCTTTTTTTGCAAGTTCTGAAGATGGAATCGGCTCACCCTCCCAGATTATATCTGCAAATCTCGCTTCGATATTACCCATTTGATAGTCGTTCATGTTATTTACCACCTTTCAAACACATTCTACACTCTGTAGACCAACTTTATTCTACACTATGTAGACCAAATTGTCAATACATTTTTTCAAAAAAGTTTACTTTACGTTTTGTTTGTGATATAATAGTGGTACTGATAAAATCGAAGGAGAAACATAAAAATGGATTTTATAAAGTTAGCAGAGACGAGACAGTCCTGCAGAAAATACGATAAAACGCGAGAAGTCGAACAAGAGAAGATAGATAAGATACTCGATGCGGTGAGACTTGCTCCATCCGCATGTAACGGTCAACCATATAAGGTAACGGTATGTAAAGGTGAAGCAGCGGGAAAGGTTGCGGCTCATACAATGGGGGCCGGTATGAACCGATTTGCCGCTGATGCAAATGTCATGCTTGTTATCTCAGAGATGCCATACGTTAAAACAGCTGCAGTAGGTTCAAAGCTGAAGAAAAATGACTACAGATCAATGGATATTGGTATTGCCGTTGCATATCTGACTGCCGAGGCTACCGCGCAGGGGCTTGGTACCTGCATTCTCGGATGGTTTGATGACATGAAGATACGTGACGTCTGCGGACTTGATCGCGCCGTAAGACTTGTTGTAACTCTCGGTTATCCCGCCGCCGACGATAAACTCCGCGAAAAAAAGAGAAAAAGCCGCGACGAGCTTTTCTCAGTAATTGAATAAGAAAAAAGTGATGCCGTAGGCATCACTTTTGTGTTATTTCATTTCAACGAGTTCTTCGATTCCCTTAGACACGTTATGCGGTATCGGTTTCCATTCAACTTTCATGAATAGTGCGATGACCATTGATATTCTGCCGATAACGTCAAACATGGGGAAGGTAACTGCAAACCAAAGCTTGCGGTACCACTTCATCTTCTTTATACGCTTTCTCTCTGCGATGAATACGTACAAGCCCATGAAAATACCACCAATGTACGAGGTGATGACAGAGGCCAATGTAAACACTGTGAGAAGGATTATAGCGGCAACAGCATTTGACACAGTAATGTCGATTCCCAATACTTCGAGTGAAAGCTTAACCACAGCAGGAGCCATCTCATTTCCGAAATAGTGTGCACCGGCTAAGATGATCGATAGTCTTAATCCCCAAATTGCAAACCGTTTAAATACGATACACAGAGAACGTGGGAAAACGACGGTTAACATATCAAAGCTCATAAATCTGAGACGAAGATTGTTTAATATACGTTTTACTCGTGTTTCCGATTTGGCTTTTTCCGTTTTATTAGCCATACCGTGTGTAACGAAAATATGAGAAAACAGCTTCGGCCCTGTCTCAGACATGGCTTGCAGGTGACCTTTAGCCCAACGGATTCTTTGGCGCATGGCAATTTTAATTGAAACAGGTTGTTCGTCAAAAAACTCTGCTTCATTATTGTAAGAAATCTTGTATCCGTTTGCAACTGCATCGGCACAGAAAGCTCTGTCCTCGGTTAGACTGGTATAATTCCAACCGTCTTTTATTACCTCTGAGGCAAAAAGAAATCCCGTACCCTGAATTCGTGTTGCAAGGTGTAGAACTGATCTCGCTCGGTGTTCTGTAAGCACTGTTCTTATCCAGTGAAGGGCATATGAAGCGGATATCCAGTTGTCATCGAAGTTTTTCGTGTTTCTGTATGAAGTAATTATCTTTTCGCCCGCATCAAAAGAATCGTTCATTTTTGTTATGTAGTCGGGCTTCAGGAGATTGTCCGCGTCGAAGAGAAAATATCCGTCATAGTAATCTATTCCGTAATCACGGCGGATACACTCAACGAGAAACTGAAGGGCAAAACCTTTGGTTTTTCTGCTTGGGTCGTCTCTTTCGTAGCATACAGCACCGAGAGCTCTTACTACTGCGGCTGTCTTATCAGTACAGTTATCGGCAACAACGAATATATCAACAAGCTCTGACGGGTAATCCTGACATCTTATGCTCTCGATAAGTTTACCTATTACCGCTTCTTCGTTCCTCGCTGCAACCAGAACAGCATAGCGGTACTTATTTTCGGCAGCAGCAAATTTTCGTGTTGCAAAGAAACCGAGAACAGCGTACACAGGACGCATGAAAAAGAAAGCTGTTATTACACTCCACGTACTGTTTATAATTTCAACTATTAGAAATAAAAATTCCAAAAGGGAAGTACCTCCGAAGATTTTATGACACTTTGTATTATATCATAAATATCTCGGTATGTCTACGTTGTGGGAGATAATTATATTTTTCCTCTTTAGTAAAACAAACAGGTGTCCGCCAAAATACGGACACCTGTTGCTTTTTTCAAAGTAAAATACATATTACGCCCGAGGCACCTTCGTTAATAACTTTGGCAAGTGTCTCTCCGAAACGTTCTCTTGCGTCTTCGGGCATATGGTCGAGCTTGGAATGCAGTCCTTCGTTTACAAGCTCGTAAATTGATTTACCGAAAAGATTCGTGCTCCATAATCCCCGCGGATCCTCGTCAAATTCCGACAGCAGATATTTTACAAGTTCCTCAGATTGTTGCTCGGTTCCAACCATTGGATTTAGTTCTGTCTCAATATCCGCTTTTATCATGTGAATTGAAGGTGCAGAGGCTCGTAACCTTATACCGAATCCTCCGGTTTGTCTCACAATCTCAGGTTCATCAAGTTTCATGTCATCCATGTCAGGCATGACTATTCCGTATCCACGGTCAAGAACGTCATCTATGGCTGATGAGTATTTATCGTACTCTTTCTTGATTTCCGAAAGATTGCGAAGCGTGGTGAGAAGCGTAGCCTCATCCTTGATATCGATTCCTGTCAGTTCTCCGATCGTCTTGTAAAACATATCGTCCGGAAGCTTGATTTTTATTTCAGCCGTACCGTTTCCGAGAGACAAACTTAACTGCTCTGCGGTAACGTCATTTTCACCGACTCCCAGTCCCGCAGCAACATCGGAACTAAGACTTTTCCTGAAGGATTTTACGTCTCCGATTCGTTTTAAACTTTCTGCCGAGTTTTTCAGGCAATTCCATATTAGTCTTTTTATTTTGTGTTCTTCATCAAGTACACTTACCCACGGAGGCATTGAAATCGACAGTTCCCGTAAAGGGAACTCGGGGATAATAAGCTTCATTACCCCTGCAATATCGTCAGTATCAAGATCCTGACAACTGAGAAGTGCGGTCGGTACGGAGTATTTGTCTTCCAGTTCAATTGCAAGTGCTTCAGCTTCGGCTGAGTCAGGTTTTGCTGAATTAAGTATGAGAGCAAAGGGTTTGCCGATCTCTTTAAGCTCTCTGACACACCTTTCTTCCGCTTCAATGAAATTTTTTCTCGGAATATCTCCTACAGTACCGTCACTCGTAACGAGAATACCTATAGTTGAATGTTCTTTAATAACCTTTTCCGTGCCGATCTCTGCTGCTTTGTCAAATGGAATCGGCTGTTCAAACCACGGTGTTTGTACCAGCCTGACCTCTCCGTTTTCAGTGTCCCCGATTATATCGGGAATAAGGTATCCGACGCAGTCAATGAGTTTGATTTTTGCTTTGGTGTCGTCTGACAGAGTTACTTCAACTGCTTCGTCAGGGATGAATTTGGGTTCCGTAGTCATAACTGTACGTCCGCCGGCACTTTGAGGCATTTCATCTGCCGCACGTGTCTTTTCAAAGTCATCCTCAATTCCCGGAAGCACAAGTTCTTCCATAAAACGTCTGATAAAAGTGGACTTTCCGCTTCTTACGGGACCAACGACTCCGATATGTATCTGACCTCCCGTTCTTGTGGTTATATCACTGTAAATGTTTTGATTAGTTGCCATGCTTGTTTCTTTCCTTTCACTGAAACGAATTATCTTGATACAGATTATGCTCGCTCAAATTCAAAAATACCTTTCAGATGTTTTTTTATGGTTTAATAATCAGATACACGTAGTCAGAGAAATGCCTTCTATGAGATCGTCAAAGCAGTTGCATCTTACAGTTTTTTTTCGAAAACCGAGAATATGTATCCCACGTGCGTTTGCATATATGTACTCCGAAAGAGGTCGGTCTACGGCATCGTTTGTCTGTGCAGATACGAGTATTTCATTGCCGTCAAAACCACTTACAAGGAGAGTGTGATAATAGTCTCCGGACTCATTGGCAAGCTGGATTACGTCCCCGATCTGCAACTCGGAAATATCTTCATTCACTCCGAAGGGACCGTCGCTGTCGTTTGTTGTTAAAAAGTTATAAAGAAATTCCACTCCGGTCCACGCAGGTGATCTGTCTTCGACTGAAAGATAATACCAACCGAAAGTCGGGGTGAAGTTCATTGTACACGTACCGGCAAGAATACACTGAGACACGAAATTGGTACAGTTGCCTCCGATCTCAGAAAAATCGAAGAACAGTGGGTTCCTGTCAAAAGCCCATCTTTTTGCGTATTCTACCGCGTGCCGTCTGTTGTATGCGTATACCATTATGTTGCCTCCGTAATCGACTTGTTATATCAGATTATATAGTTATTACTCCGTAAATATGTTATGATTACAAATTACCTTATAAAATGTAACATGAGAAATGGTACTTGATATTTGCCATTTAGTGTGATAAAATATATCACAGGAGATATTTTTTATATATGTGATTGAATTGGAGAATAAGATATGAAAGAAAAGAATATAGATGTTAATGTTGTTGGTGTAGCTGATGAGGTTATTGATGATCTCGTTAACAGATATAAAGCACATAAGAAAAAGAGAAGAAAAGTGGTACTCATTATAGTTGCTGCGGTTTTGTTGCTTTCGGTAGCTGTATCGCTGATTGTCTTTTTCTTTAATAAAATGAGTTACCGATCAACCGTAGATGATTTCATGGATGCATACATTGCAAAAGACAGCAGTGCGATATTGGATATGAGCAGCAGTTATTATTCGGCAAGAAAACAGTATAACATAAGTATTGTTGAAACTGTCAACTATTATAATAAAATTATTACCAACGCCCACTCCAACTTTAAAGCCAACCTCGGTGATAATTATGAAATATCCTATGAAATAACCGCAACTGATGAAATGAGAAACGAAGAGTTTGAGTCGATGATACAGTCACTGACATTCGGTGCATATAATCCTGCTCAGATAATCACCGAGGCTTTAAGAGTTGAAATTACGGTTACTGCAGAAGCTGAAACATCACTCACTCACGTTATTACACTTCTTCTTACCAAGGAAGAGGGAGAATGGTATGTTCTCGACATTAAGTAAGAGATAATCTTAATGTTTTTTCCGAAAAGATATTGAATTTTTTACAATAATGTTGTATAATGTATTAACACCATAAAAATTCTATATTAAAGAAAGGTAAAAATATTATGGCAAAGTTTTGTACAAACTGCGGCACATCCCTTGATGATGCTGCAACATTCTGCACATCTTGCGGCGCAGCCCTTGGTGCAGACGCTCCCGCAGCAGCTCCTGCGGAAAACAACAATGGCGTTAACTTCAAAGCGAAGGTTGACGAGATTGTTAACAAATTCAAGAACATGGAACCCGAGAAGAAGCAGAAGTTCACCAAGTACGGTATCTTCGGTGGTGCAGGTCTTGTTGGCCTTATCGTTCTTATCGTAGTTATCTGCCTTATCGTAGCTAATACAGGTTACAAGGGTCTCGTTAAGGATGCGATGAATGCTATCAAGAATGTTGATGCTGAAGCATGGGTAGATCTTTACTCAGAATATGGATATTATGAGATAAAAGAATACGATAATGAAGATATCGACCTTGATGAACTTAAGGAAGACTATATTGATCATGCAAAAGATTCTGTTGTTAATATGCTTGACAGATACTTTAATGAAAAGGCTGGACGTGATTATAAGTTTACTTATGAAATTAAAGATACTTATGAGCCGGAGAAGTATGAGTATGAAGAACTCTATGAGATGTATGATCGTGTAACACGTGATAAAGACGGTGATGAAGAAGTTGAACTTACTCCTGAGGATTCTTGGAAGAAGGTTATAGTTGTAGAGATAGAAATTAACGCCAAGGGTGATAAGAACGATAAGAAAGTAGACCTTGAACTTGTTCTTGCAAAAGAAGAGAATACTGGTTGGGTGATCGTTGATTATTCTTTCGGAAAGCCGTTGTACATAACTTCTGAAAATATTCACTAAATCTTTGATAAGTAAAGGCGACAGTATTTGCTGTCGCCTTTGGCTTTTTTAGTTTAACGAGAAAACGCACAGCAAAATTGAGTTTATGCTGTGCGTTTTTTTGATTTATAAGCTATTCACAAAAGCTTCAATCCTGTCAAGTGCTTTTGAAATATGCTCAACGGAGTATGCGTATGAGATTCTTGCAAATCCTTCACCGCAATCACCGAATGCGGTACCGGGTACGATAGCAACGTTTTGTTCGTCAAGAAGTCTTTCGCAGAACTCTTCGCTGGTAAGCCCGTATTTTGATATGTTGGGGTAAGCGTAGAACGCTCCCTCAGGCTCAAAGCACTGTATACCGATGCCCTGAAGACCGCTTACAAGGTATCTGCGGCGTCTGTTATACTCACGGCGCATCATCTGTACGTCAGTGTCACCGTTTACCATAGCTTCTATAGCGGCAAACTGAGACGTTGTGGGAGCACACATGATAGCGTACTGATGTACCTTGAGGATGTGGCGCGTAAGCTCTCGGGGAGCACACATATAACCCATTCTCCAACCGGTCATAGCGTATGCCTTTGAAAATCCGCTGGCGAGTATTACTCTTTCTCTCATACCGTCGATGGCGGCGATGGACGTGTGCTCAAAGCCGTAGGTAAGCTCACCGTAGATCTCATCGGAGAGCACCATGACGTTTGTGTCGCGTAGAACTTCAGCGATGGCTTCAAGGTCTTCCTTCGTCATAACAGCACCGGTAGGATTGTTGGGGTAGGGAAGAACGAGAAGCTTTGTTTTAGGCGTAATAGCACTTCTCAGCTCGTCAGCCGTAAGCTTGAAACAGTTTTCTTCCTTTGTGTTGATGAACACGGGAACACCACCGCAAAGATCGCAGATGGGAGCGTAACAAACGAAAGCGGGGAGAGGTATAATTACCTCGTCGCCGGGTTCGATCAGTGCACGCATGGCAAGGTCAATGGCTTCGCTTCCGCCGACTGTAACGATAACCTCAGACTTCGGATCGTAACTAAGAGAAAATCTTCTTGCAAGATAGTCGCTGATAGCTTCACGAAGGAGAGGCGTACCGCTGTTTGAGGTATAGTGAGTATGTCCTTTTTCAAGGCTTTTGATACCTGCTGCGCGGATGTGCCAGGGCGTCTGGAAATCAGGTTCGCCAACTGTAAGTGAAATCACGCCCTTGCGGGTCTCAAGAAGGTCGAAAAACTTTCTGATACCCGATGGTTTTATATCCTGAACTTTTTTAGAAAGAATTTTACTGTAATCCATCAGATGATATTGCCTCGCTCGTCAACGGGTACCGCACCGTATACGATTCCCTTATCTTTGTATTTTCTCAGAACGAAATGTGTGGAAGTAGACGTTACGTCTTCAAGGGTTGCAAGCTTTTCTGCAACGAAGAAAGCTACCTCTCGCATTGTTTTACCTTCGATAAGTACGGCAAGGTCAAAACTACCGGACATGAGATAAAGGCTTTCAACCTCGGGGTAGTTGTAGATCATTTCCGCCACGTGATCGTAGCCTCTGTTTTGCTGAGGCGTGATCTTAAGTTCAATGAGAGCGGAAACGTACTCTTTATCGGTCTTGTCCCAGTCGATAATAGTCTTATATCCGAGGATAATGCCTTCGTTTTCGCAGTCCTCGATCATTTTTTTGATGTCGCCTGTTTCCTTGTCAAGCATTCTTGCGATTGAATCAGCGGAAAGGCGGCTGTCGTTTTCAAGAATTGAAAGTATTTCGTTCATTTATTTTCTCCAAAATGATAGTTAAAATTTGGTCGGGGGATAAGTTATCGGTTACTATTATTCCGTCAAATTTACCGCTGTCAAATGCTGAAACACACCGGTCGATCTGTGCTGCCGGCCATGAGTCAGCACCGTCACCGCGTTTTTCTAAGCGTTTAAGCAACGTTTCTTTTGATGCGTTTAAAGCAAAATGTACTATGTTGACTCCGTCAGAAGCCAGTCTCCCGATTATTTCCATGTAATAACCGTAATCTACAAGGGTCATTGGGACAATTATATACCCGTTGAACTTTTCGTAGATGTTTTTCAGCATTAAATAATTGAATTCACGCCAAAGGGGTTCTCTTTGGAAATCTTCGCGGATCTTTATCTCGTCGGGTTCGTTTTGCCATAGAAAATACCCAACGTTTTCGGGATCGTATAAATACGAATTGCTAAGTTTGTCGTGGAGCATACCCGCAACAGTTGTTTTACCGCTCCCGAATGCACCGTTAATCCAGATGATCATAGTTAATACCTAAAGTAATTTTGCTGTGTCACTTATGGATCTTATCCCTTATCACGTCAAAGGAAAGACCGTATTTTTTTGCGATATCCGCCGCATAGCTCTTGCCGTCGGGGGATTTTCTCAGGATTTTGAAGCTTCTCTCGCCGCCCATAACCTCGGCTACGAGATTGTCTATCTTCACTGCGTCCATTCCCTCGCAACGCGCATTAAGCTCGTCGGTACGCGCCGCAAGATCGTGAAGGTGAGTAGAGAAGATTCCGCGGCAGCCAACAGCAGCGAAACCGCAGATAACTTCCCCCGCAATAACGGATGCTTCATACGCACCTGTAGAAGAGAAGGACTCGTCAAGAAGCACAAGACTCTCATTAGTGATGATGTCAAAGATTCCTTCAAGACGTGAGCATTCCTCACCGAGACGTCCCTTATCTATTGTATCATCGCTTCCCTGGGGAAAGTGTGTAAAGATGGAATCTGTGGGGGAAATAACACACTTTTCAGCGGGTACGGGGAGGCCGAGACCTGTTAGGGCAAAAGCACATCCTACAGCACAAGTGATAACCGATTTACCGCCTCTGTTGGGACCTGTAAGCACGTAGATAGTTCCGTTTTCGTCAAACCTGAAGTCGTTGGGGACAACGGGAACGTCAAGTTTTACTGATACCACGGGGTTGCAAAGCCCCACAGCTTCAAAGGTACGCTCGCGATTGTCTGCAAGTTCTGGATATGTGAGAGGACATCCTCTATCGCTCAGTAGATTCAAAGCTTCAGTTGCTTTCAGAACAAATTCAAGTTCGGGAAGCATACGAATCAGGAAATCTGTGTTTTCAAGAACGTAACCCTGAATGACTCTCTTCCATGATCTGATACTTGAACGGAAAACGTCGCTAAGAGCTGCGCTGAAAGCGTAAGTGAGGGCAAGCTGCTGATTCTCTGACTGGTCCTTTTTGAAAGGAATGAGAGGCGCGATGCAGGTTCTCTCATTCGATTTAAAATCAAGTCGAAGGATCTTGTCAAGGAGCTGTCCCGATTTAAACTTGTCATTGTTAACGGCGATAACACCTGCAGATTCAGCCTTAAGACTTGAGTCAAGGTTAACTCCGATAGTAACACTCTTAACTTCTCTTACTCTGCTTGTTAGCTCTTCAAGCTGTTTGTTGATGTTCTTGTAGTAATCACTACCTGTTAATGTCTCAGCTACTTCAATAAGTGAAGTAAAGGCGCGGCTCTTAAGTTTACTCTTAAGAGGAATAAGTGTATCTTTAAGGAGTGTGATTACAGAAGTATATAGTTCGACCTCAGTTATACTGTATAGATAAGCTTCGGCAGAGAACGCGGGATCACCTCCGAGACGACGAAGCTCTGTTATATCACCGATAAGGGGAATAAGGCGACGGAACATCACGGAGAGTTCGGGACACTCTGCCATATCGCGGAACATTTCCTGACGGTAGAGGATGGTTTCTCTGTTGTTTGTGAAAAAGTCTCCGATATTGCTGTTTACAACTTCAATAAGACGGTAAAGTTCAAGTTGCTCGGCAGTATATTCGGAAAGGCCGCTATCGTCACATGAAAGTGCGGCATTTCTTGCTTCTTCCGTTGGGTAAAGAAGACTTATGTTAATATTTAACTTTTGATCTGTCATGACTTTTGTTTTTTACTGACGTGCAGTAGGGTATACTGCTTTTCGGATTGCGTAGTTCGCACAGCAGCACACCTTTCTATATTTTATCATATATAGGCGGTAATTACAATGATTAAAATATAAAGTTATGTAACTTATATATTAAAACTTATGTTAAAACCGTTCGGCAATAAACCTGAGACTTTTTTCAAGTCTTTCGGTATCGAGTTCCATGCCGCATATAACGGGTGACTCGAGAGTTATTGTGTCACGGTAGTCCATGTCACGGAGCAGCTTTGTTATAAGATCAAAGTCTACTACTCCGTCAAGAGGATGAAGAATTGTTCTCAGCGCTGCAAAATTTCTGAAGCCGCCAACAAAATCACTTATGTGTACGTGGCAGAGATTGAACTGTACGAGTGGATCGGTGAGGGTTTCTTTAACTTGATCGTGAAGAGTGGCAAATCGTGTATCGAATATAAGACCGCAACCCGGGTGTGCATCCAGTGCTCTGTGCCAGTTTGAAAGAGGATCGTTAGTCGTACTTGGTACGTTTTCTATAAGCAGTCTTATACCGTGTGAAGCGGCTATAGAAAAAAGTTCGCTGAGTTTTTCACAGTTATACTCAATGTGACTGTCAGAATCCTCGCCTCCCCAAAGATGCAGTACCATCTTTTTGGCGCCAATAGCTTCTCCAAAACTACAGTTCAGACGAAAAGTATCAAAAGTCTGACTGAGCAGTTCATCAGCACCTGTGTAGTCCCTGATATGTTCAAGAAAAGCCGCGTGAGACAGATCGGTTCCTACTCCTTTTTCACAGTGGATAACCGGAAAGGGAATTTTAGATGCCTTGATACAATCAACTACGTCATTTTTCTTGTTGTAGTAATATTTGAGCATCATAAGTTCTCCGCCGCAGATTAAACCTTTATTGCAAAAAGAACTTATTACGTCAATGGCACGGCGAAAGTTATATTCGTTTTCACGTCCTACCATAGTGCCGGTAGAACAGAGTATACGCTTATTTAGAGTCATATTATTTCACCTTTACAAAGAATACAATATATAAAGTATATCAGTAAATGGGTAAATTTTCAAGAGGTAAAGGGGAATTTTTAGTTACTGAAAATATACGGGGTTGACTCATTAGAGTCAACCCCGTAAGTATTTTACTGTCCTTCAACTGAGGTACTGTCGATAACCATATCGCGGACTTTCATGTCACCGTCCGTAATATGGAGAAGAAGTTTACCCGAATAATTTCTTTTGACGTAAACAATGGTCTGTTCTACGTCAAAGTCGATTCTTACAACGAAAGTACCGTCGGTAAGTTCATATACCTGAGACACTTCGAGGACTTTGTAAACCTCGCTTGAAACAGGAGTTACGAATTCGTAACCTATCTTGGAATCCTTTACTTTTTTGTAGAAGTCACTTCCGATTTCAATATAAGCGAGAGCAGCATTAAGGTTAGCATCTACGTTCACGTAACCCGATGAGGTGTAGTGGAAATAGGTTTTAGTGAAGTCAAGAGCAAATTCAGCGATCTCCGGGCTAACTGTCGTTGACTGATCTGCACTGTAAT
Source organism: Eubacteriales bacterium (assembly GCA_045638405.1). GTDB lineage: Bacteria > Bacillota > Clostridia > Oscillospirales > CAG-272 > RUG11130. The sequence goes on from JAZUBG010000134.1 coordinate 14,078, forward strand.
TGATCTCGTTTCCGTTTAATTCTGATATAATATTAAGAGGTTTTGAGTCAAGAGTTACTTTTACGTCAAATTCCGATGTGAAAAGACCATCGATAAAGTAACGGTCCATTACGGGGGATTCTTCAGCAACAGTCGTCAACTCACCGAACGCCTTGAATTCTTCGGGATCGTAGAGTTCGTTTAACTTAACTCCTCCCACGGTGACCTCAGCGCCTTTGGGAACGTTAATAGTCAATGAATACATCAAGTTGTCGGGGTACTTGAATGTGCACTTGTCACCGTTTACTGTGCCGACAAGCTCACTGTCCCCAAGTTTTGCGGTAATTTCAGGGGAAGAAAAGAGCTCGCCTGTTGAATATGCGCTGAACTTGGGAGTTTCAGCGGTCACCTTGTCAATGGGGGCGTAGTTGCCAACGTTTTCGGCACTGACGTAGCTTTTGTCAAGGAGAATTCCGTTGATGAAAACGTCAGCATCACTGGGGGCGATAACTGAGAAGTTCTTCGGTGCAAGGGAAGCGTCAAAAAAGTGAATACCGTCGTCCTTGTGGAGAACAGAGTATTTTCCACCGTCGTAGTCACAGTAGAATTCAGGTGTGGTGTAGAGAGTACCGAGGCGGTAAACATCACAGTTACCGATCTTGTCTTCCTCAAGTTTGTTTGCGAGGGGGGAAGGAACGTTTGTTTCAGATACTTCGGCTGTAAAGCCGTTAACGTTTAAGTTACTACCATGAGGAACGTATACTGTATATTCTTTGCCGTTTGCAACAATTCCGTTTATACAAATTTCAGCAGATACTACTTTCCACTTTGTATTACCGTATTTTACCTTTGAATCGGCACGCAAAGTGATCGTCATGAATTTACCATTTTCGAAATAGCTGTCATTCAAATCTTCGATATAGATCTCATAAGTTGTGAAATCTTTGTTTTCTGAGATTTTTCTGGGTAAAATTTTATCCTTGTCAAACGCATTTAGGCACTTTTCGACATACGTTTCAGGATCCTCATATTTAAGATTCAGAGCTACTAATGATTGCTTTGCAAGGCTTGAGATAGTATCGTCGTCAAGAAGATTTACATAATTTGTTGTTGTTGTTTCAGTATGATAGATTTGTAAATTGTGAATATAATCGTAAAACACGAAAAGGCCGACTGTCAGGATGGTAACGGCTGTCGCACATACAAGACCGTAAATAAGCCAAAACTTGCTTCTGTTTCTTTTTCCGTTGGAGTTACTTCTTCTCATCATTTCACCAAAATTGCCGTTGCGACAACTCTTTCTCCGAATACGTATGCACTTGATGTAAGCGGCTTGCCGTCATAATACATGATTGACGAAGAACCACCGTCAAGATTGGTAGCGTTTACAGCTCCGTGAGAGAGCATAATAGTAGCGAGATCGTCGAGAGTAGCGCCAAGACTGTCAATGGAACGTCCGTTGATAACAAGGAGCATCATAGTACCGTCTGCTCTTTGTCCGATGGCAGTTCTCGGGTTAAGTCCGCCTCCGAGGGAGATGGCGGCAGGCTTACCGTTGATAACAAGTGCCGGTCCGAAGCTTGCGGCATACTGTACACCGATATCAAGAGCCTTTTGACCGGTCATATTACCAACGTGGAGAATACCGTTTTTATCAATTCCCGCAATACTGTAGGAAGAGCCTCGGTTACCCCATTTAAGCTCACCCTCGTATATTACGATACCTTCGGGAATACCACCTGTTCCGGTACCGTTAGGATCGTAAAATCCGCCTGCGTTGGTGCCTGCAACGGCATCGTACTTTTTGATCATATTGACAACGGAAAGACCGGAGTGACCTTCACCGAATTCACCGGGGATACCTACGAAAACTCTCGTTGGATCCTTTACAAGAAGTAGTTTTCCGTTATATGTTGAACCTTTGATATCAATTACTTCGATACCGTCGGAGTCTTCATTGCCGGCTTGGGAATTATTATTGTTTCCGGGAGTAGTAATACTTCCTCCGGAACCGATAACGGAATCCTCTCCGTCCTTATGTGGGATTTGAATAAGAGACGTATCAGTTGTCTCTTTTGATATTTCGGATTTTTTTTCTTTTATTATAATATCTATCTCTTCTTTACTGAGATAGATATTGGCAAGAAAACCTACCGCGGAGGTCTCATTAACTGAATTAACGAAATAGTCTCGGGCAATGCTGGATGGACCGTGTACCATAATCCACATCATCCAGTAAAGTGTACCTGCAAGAAGAAGTACAACCGTAAGGAATATTACAAGTGATCTTATTGCGATCTTTATGATTTTTTGTTTAGTTTCAGGTTTCATTTATTTAAGTTAATTCTCCGTTTGAATTATCGGGTGCGAAGCTTTCGTGTACGGAAAGCAAATTCTTTACTATTTTCTGAATGTAGGTATTGTCTGAATAGCGTCCTTCGTCAAGATCGGTAAGTACAACTATCGCAAAGGGACGATCATGGTAAACGATTGCGATATCGTGATACGAATCAATATCCCAACCGTATTTGTGTGCGCAGTCATATTCTTTGAAAACTGGCGGGATTATTACAGAATGCATTGAATTTGTCATCGCATTTTTCATTGATGCCGCATAAACGGAATCTGTTTCGAAATAATCGTATATTTCTTTCAGAAATTTTACGGAATCATTAGCGGAAAGCTGCATGAATCCCTTTTTGTGACCTTCTACTCCGATACTGTCAGCGAGTGAGTTGTAGTAACTTCTTCCGAAAGTCTTGGTGAAGTAGTTAAATGCAATGTTATCACTGTATTTGAGTGCGTATTCAGCCAGTTCTAGATACGTAAGGGTAAAACCGCTTTTCTTTTTCTGAATCTCTCCCGAGCCTTCAACGAACATGGTTTTACTGTCATAAACCCACTCTCTAGAAAGATCATACTTTTCTTCACCTTTTAGGTAGATTATGTTACCTTTGGCATCAAGATTCGGGTGTTGACCCTCAAAGAGAGGATTGCCGTTATCATCGTAGAGTGGATCACCGTTGGATGCGAAATTCAGTTTATTATATTCAAATTCTTCAATTTCTTTAAAAACTGAATACATGAAAGGGGCTTTAATGATACTTGCGGTGTACGTAGTTTTATCCGAATTAAAACCGAAAGTAAAACCGGTTTCAAGATCCATATAGGCAAAAGCAACTTCTGCAGGAGTTTTAACGTCAGGGTCGTCTTCGTTTTCTTTGGCATGATTATGTATGGGTCTGTTTTCGGTTTTCATGAGATTTGAAAGGGAAGTGAACGCGGCTGATTGAGCGTCGAAATTATTCTGTGCTGCCGCTGCGTAACTTTCCACCATTTCACGGAGAGAATCGAGCTCTTCTTCATATTCGGCAATAATTTCTTCGTACGTAGGATCGGTTTCGGGAAGGATTATTGTACTCTCGGATTCCTTGTATGAGGTATCCTTTGCCGTACTGTCTGACTCAGAATAAACATTTGAACCGGTATCTGTTACAGGTGCTGACACAGAATCCTTTCTGTTACTGATAAGAAAAACGTTCAGTGCTACAGATGCGAGGAGAAATGCGGTAAGTATTATGGAAACAACCGAGAAAACATAATTTTCACGGCGTTTTTGTTTTCGTGTAAGAGAATTTTTTGCGTTAGGGTTAACTCCAGTATGCTTGTTTGTCATTTATCAAAAAATTACCTTTCCGTAATGTTGCTTGTCAAATTATAGGTATAAATATATTATACTATCTTTTTGTGTATAATTCAATAGATTACTTTTTTTGATGAGAGAATTTTACCTATCAAAACATGGTAAATCTATCAATAATCAACAAAGCCATTTGATTAATTTTAAAACTTTAAATTCTCCGTTGACAATCGTTTGTTTTGATACAATAATCTATATTTTACGAGCTTATACAGACAGAACTATATTAAATAAAACATCGGCAGACATAACCGTGATTTCGGTATCGTCTGCCGATATTTTATCTCGTTATCAATGTTTTTACTTAACGGTTATTTTGATGTTACCCGTGTCAGTGTTGATCTCGCATCTTCCGCCTGTGACGGACTTCGGAACGTCAATTTTGCCGGTATCGGTACTTGTTATGAACACCTTATCGGAAAGTAAACTGCCCTTAACGTTTCCCGTATCGGTTTCTACGAATATCTCAGCAGCATCGCACTTTTCGAACTTTACGTCACCCGTACTTCGCTCAATCGTGAACTTTTCAGTCGCAAAAACACCTGTGAGCATCATGTTTCCGGTGCTTCCGCTTGTAATGAGACTTTCGCACTTAACGTCATTCAAAACGGTTTTACCTGTAGAGACCTTGATTTTCAAGTCTCCTTTACATGTCACGTTTTGCACCTTGACTTCTCCCGTGGAAACGGAAAGGTCGAGGGAAGTGGCATAAGCATTTTCTACGTGAATGCCGCCGGTAGTTGTTTTGATCTTAATAGGTCCGTTTGACGTAGCGAAGCTTGTAACGCTACCCGTACTGTCTTTAATGTCAATGCTTTCAAATCCGAATCCTTCGGTGAGCTTTACGTCTCCCGTACTTGATCTGATTTCAAGCTTTCCGTAAGCACCTTCAGGAATATAAACCCTGAGCTTAGGTGTCCCGAAAATTATACCGATGTGTTCATACCATTTTCTTGTATCGACTGCCTTAATTTCAAGCGTACCGTCCGATACGGTAACCGAATGTTTGACATTAGAATACTCATAACATTCAACGCGCGTGTCACCTTTTTCAGAAACGAGAAATTCAATGTCAGCTGTATCTGTTTCGATAGTTATGCTTTTAAATTCCTCTTTGATAATGTGATTATTTGTTTCATACTTTACATTAGACAGCTTTTTGAAATCCCATTTAAGCACAGTCATTACACCTCCGAATATTATAAGTCCCACAAGTATGAGAGAAGTGGCAATGATAAGCCATATTTTTGTGTTCTTATTCATTACGCTGCCTCCTTTTTAGCAAAACTGCTCTTCAGCTTCAGTATAAGCATTTTTGTAAGTTTAACTGTTCCGTCGGTCACTGCCTTACAGCCGAAAAATGCAAAGACCGAGAGTCCCGCAAGAACGATTCCTGCTGATAGCGTGGCTAAACCGGTGAGTGGACTATCACTTATCATTATTCCGACACCGGCAATCGAGCCGGCGACTGAGCACGCAACGAATGACACGAACACGGCCCAAAGTGAGATAATTACTGCCAAAATTGAAACGTAAATCGAAATAATCACCGCCGCGACAGAAATAAGGAGAGGTAACCATACAGGAAAACCGAGAATTATAAGAATGATCTCCCATGTTTTCATTTTCCTTTTTGGTTTCACTTTCTCTTTAATCAGTATTGAAAGGGGGATCTCTGCCAGTATCTGAGCGATGATGTCATTAACGTTACCAACATCAGCGACGGCATCCTCCTCGCTGTGACCTTCATCAATTCTGTCGTCAATTATCTCTTTGTAAAAATCAAGTCTCTCTTCAAGCTCATTTTTTGGAATACCCGCAAGACCTTCTCTGAGACGAATAATAAATTCATTCTTAGTCAATTTTTTTACCCTCCCTGTGTACGAAATTGTAAATGGCAAGAATCTCGTTCCAGTCTCTGTTAAATTCCTCAATGCGTTCCTTGCCTATATGTGTGATGCTGTAGTATTTTCTTAGCCTGCCGTTGTGCTCCGCCGTTCGTACGGTAAGCATCTCCGCAGTTTCAAGCCTCTTTAGTATCGTGTAAAGCGTTGATTCCGACATTTCTATGTACGGTTTCATGTCTTTTATGATCTGATAACCGTAAGACTCGTTGTTTTTGATTGCCGCAAGCACGCACACGTCGAGAAGCCCACGTTTAAGTTGAATGTCCATACGATACCTCCTCTCATGTAATACATCATATCACGAAGTATATAACTTGTCAAGGGGATACGCATATTTAGAGAAACTTTTTACCCAAAATAAAACTCCGTAAGACGTGAAGTCCTACGGAGAAAGAGGTAATACTCATTCTAAGGAGTAAATTGTTCAATGCTTTTGGTTATCAAGTGTATCTTCGTTACCCTTATATACAAAAAACTTACAGAAAAGAAATTCCAAAACGAAATTTGCAAGCATTGTTACGATCAAGATGAGAAAATCGTTAAAGCCGGCACTTTCGGCAAGATTACCGAGATATGTGGAAAACGGAGTGAACACCAAATAAAACCCGAACACTTTCATCATAGCCACAGGAACGTTCGCTGCAGATTTGAAGGTGTACCGACGGTTCAAGGTGAAATTCCAAAGTATTGAAAGTACAAGTGAGATCAGATAGGGGATCCAGTAATCCTTTATAAAAATTTCAAGCAGGGCAAATGAGCCGATCTGAATCACACCTGCGGATATTGAAAATAGCGTGAATTTTACAGCTTGCCATAAGTACTTTTTATCTGTTTTCATTATGTAGTTCTCCTTGTGATGTCAAAAAAATAATTAAATTATTCAGACAACGGAATAGTTGTAGTATGTTGCTCAGCCGAGATTTACGAATAAATCTTCGGCATGAAAGCACCGGGTGGTTTTTATCTCAAACCAAGGCTGACCGCCAATTCGTCAAGATAATCAATATGTTCGCGATTTGCACCATATAGTGTTACATAGCCATCTTTTTCAGCGGTTATATCTTGTCCCATAAAAACAACACGTTCGCCCTTTTTGAGATACTGCTTGTGTCCGTTTTTTACCAAATCGTTGTATTCCTCTACGGCAGTCTGATAATAAAGTTCGAATAGTACTTTAGCTTTTTCAAAATTACCAAGATGGCCATATATTATACATTCATCCAAGAGGCTGACCGAAACCATATTATCTAACAAAGGATAATCTTTTCTGTATGCAAGGATAGCTTCTCTGCTTTTTAAGACCTCATAAGCCGGCAAAACATATTGATCTATTTCATCAATAATACTCTTTAGGATTTTGTCTGTTTTCTTGTGAAGGTCATACCAAGTTTCACTTTTACCACTAACGATTCCCAGTCGTGAGCGAATCGTACACTCATACTCATGGTAGTATTTTTTCTTTTCGTTCTTAGGCTGAAAAGCTCTTTCAGAACATTCCGGAATACGAATACCCAAATTCACACAAAGCAGTCCGCTCATTCCGTGTGTTGGCATACTGATTTGAAAATGAATCACTTGCGAAATATCTTCCGAAACAAAGCGATGAAGCGTTCTGCCGTATTTCTTAAATCCATAAGGCTTAACGTGTGTATACACCGCATTCTCAATCTCATCTACAATTCGGGGGGGATTGATTTCAACTTTTTTCTTAAATAATTCAAACACAACGCCTCACTCCTTTCTTTGCTTAATAGCCACTTGTAACTATTCCTTTTTGCGATTTACAATTTGTTTGTTGCAAAAGTGTTGCAGAGCAGTTTTCAGTCAAAACACAAAGCGCCCGAAAGCCCTGTGTTTCCAAGGGTTTCCGGGCACTTATAAGCCAACTTATATCATTCCCACTCGATTGTACCGATGGGCTTAGGTGTAAGATCCATCAGTACGCGGTTGATACCCTCAACCTCGTGAGTGATTCTGTATGTGATGTGGTGGAGAACAGAGTAGGGGATCTCCTCAATTGTTGCAGTCATAGCGTCCTTGGTGTTAACGGCACGAATGATTGCGGGCCAACCCTCGTAACGGCTCTCGTCACGTACGCCAACGCTCTTGATATCGGGAATTGCGATGAAGTACTGCCATACCTTCTCAGCAAGACCGTTCTTGTCGAACTCCTCGCGAAGGATAGCATCAGCCTCGCGGAGTGCTTCAAGTCTGTCGCGGGTGATAGCGCCGAGACATCTTACGCCGAGACCGGGGCCGGGGAAGGGCTGACGGTAAACCATTGCATGGGGAAGACCGAGAGCTTCACCGACAACTCTTACTTCATCCTTGAAGAGGAGCTTTACGGGCTCAACGAGCTCGAACTGAAGATCCTCGGGAAGACCGCCAACGTTGTGGTGGGACTTGACTGCCTTTTTGCCCTCTGCCTGCTTGATGCTCTCGAGGATGTCGGGGTAGATTGTGCCCTGAGCGAGGAACTTAACGCCGTCAAGCTTTCTTGCTTCCTCTGCGAATATTTCGATAAATTCTTTTCCTATAATTTTTCTTTTTTCTTCGGGATCGCTTACGTTCTTGAGAAGATCGAGGTAGCGGTCGGTCGCATCGATGTAAATGAGGTTAGCATCAAGATTCTTGCCGAAGATCTCGATGACCTGCTCGGACTCGCCCTTTCTCATAAGACCGTGGTTAACGTGAACGCAGACGAGCTGCTTTCCGATCGCCTTGATGAGAAGAGCGGCAACAACAGAAGAGTCAACTCCGCCCGAAAGAGCGAGAAGAACCTTTTTGTCGCCTACCTGCTTGCGTATCTCGGCTACCTGCTCGTCAATAAAAGCCATTGCAAGCGCTTCGTTTGTGATTCGAGTCAT
>JAZUBG010000135.1:0-10543 GCA_045638405.1 Eubacteriales bacterium
TCGTTATCGTTGGTGACGCCGTTGACAGAGGCTCCATCATGCGTGATATGGCTTCCAACATCACCGAAATGTGCTTCGACTACCTGGATGCACCGCCTGTTGTATTCGGTTCCAGAAACTGGATCACACCCGCGTTCGAGCTTGAGAAGTATTACTTCCCTCAGGCAGACGGTATTATCGACGTTATCAGCCAGAAGCTCATGCCCATCAAGGATAGAGTTATCACCTATAACGAGAGCGAGATCGAGCACATCGAGCGCTCTAAGAAGGGTCTTTAATTCTTAGGAATTCGTGAAGAATTAACCAGGTAATAAATTCGCCCGAAACGGTTATCCGTTTCGGGCGTTGTTTTGTTGGTGGAACTGTTGGTTCATAAATCAAAGTATTACTTTGATTCATATCCGAAAATAATTCATTGACGCTAAAACAGGTATAAGTTATAATATGAGTACAAAAGCGCTTTTGAATTCTATATCGGAGGATATATATGTCAATAGGAACAACGATAAAACGACTTCGCCGTGAAAAGGATATTACTCAGGAACAGCTTGCGGAGTATCTCGGAATAACTTCACGGGCAGTGTCTCAATGGGAAACCGAAAAAACATTTCCTGACATTTCCATGATCGCTCCCCTTACCAGTATTTTTGATATTACATCAGATCAGTTACTTGGAATAGACATCGAAAGTAAAGAACGAGAAATAGAAAAACTATATACAGATGCGTATGATACGGCATCTATAGGTGACCACGTATTGGCAATCAAAATGGCGTGTGAGGCACTTATGAAGCATCCGTCATCATATAAACTGATGGACTTTTATGCAAATGAAATATTTCTTTACAATGATGTAACACCTATTGGTGAGCAAAAAAACAACGAAAGTCGTGCACTGGGATACCTCGACAAAATAATGTCGGAATGTACGGATCACGAAATATACAACAACAGCGTTACAATGGCGTGCCTTTGGTATGCGCGATTGGGTGAGATAGGTAAAGCGGAGAGTGTTGCAAAGAAATTTTCCGGAGCTATGTGGTCTTACGGTGAGCTTTTGGGAAAAATATATACCGGAAAACGACAGTTTGAAATACTGCGAGATGAAATGTTAAGACAATTCGCTACTTCGATAGGAGATATTCTTAATAATCTTCAGATTTCAAAAGCTGATGACGGCTCTGATATATATTCGGACGATGACAAACTAATGCTTAATCGAATGTGTATTGAAATGTTTTCGATTTATTTTCCTTACGGTGATTATCTTTACCATGCTCAGTATGTCGCGCGTGCTTACCGAGAAATGGCTGATATTTACGCTTCACGCAAGGATGCAGAAAGAACGATAGAATGTTTGAATTCTGTAGTGGATTTCACCATAAAATTTGATAGCGTAAAACCGGATGACACCCATTCATCTCCTGCAGTTAAGGGAATTACTGTGGGGAACTTATGGCGTAATAACGGACATAATACTTGTATGAGTCAGATCGAAAAACTGACGGAATCAAAGTATGATTTTATTAGAAACACCACAGGATTTTCTGAAATAATAGAAAAACTCAATATGTATGCTAAATGATAATAGTAAATGTTATCGTAGTGGCATAAAGCTAGATCGAGCACATCGAGCGCAGCAAGAAGGGTCTGTAATATATAAAAATCGGTGCAGTCGCACTAAGGTAAAAATACACAAAAAGTTGTAGGGGGCGGCGCCTTCGACGCCCCGTTTCGGTGGACTAAGACATATATTATGTCTCAGTTCCTTCGTTTCGGGACGTATCGTTTGCTTTGCAAACAGGGGCGCCGTCCCCTACGTATCCTTTGGCGTTTTGCTGATTATTTTTCTAAATGCGACACCGTCTTTTTTTTATTTTTTTGACATTATATATACCGTGATAACATTAAGTCAAATGCCAAAAACACTCTCCACCGTCTTTGTTGCCCCTTCGGGGGAGTATTTCCAGTAATCTATATGCCTTACCTTTGAAAAATCCACGTAATATCTTAGCTTCGGCTCGTAACTTCCCTTAGCACTGTCTATCATCACCAGCTTTATCTTCATTCTCTCAGGAATGATACTTTTTATATACACCGCACAGATGTCGCCAACCTCAACGCCTTCTCTGTATTCTGCAAGACCTGCAAGATTCGGGGCAAGCTCAACGAAAATACCGTAGCTTTCGATCGATCTGACCACCCCTGAAACAGTTTGCGACGGGGCAAATTCTGCTGCATTCTCTTCCCACGTGCCGAGCAGTTCTCTGCAACTCATATATATCCGTCCCGTTTCATCATCGATACTTCTGACAACTGCCATTATTTGTTCTCCGCATCTGAAACGGTCTCGCGGATGAGAGATACGTGAAACCGAAATGGCATCAACTGTCAGCAGGGAAATAATACCGCATCCGATGTCAACAAAAGCTCCGAAAGGCTCAAGATGAGTCACAAGGGCAGGGATAACGTCGCCCGGACGGAGGTGTTTTATGTAATTCTTTGCACATTCCTCTTGCGCGGCTTTACGGGAAAGAATTAAGAGTGTTTCCCCATGTTCATCCTTTATAATATCTGTGATTTTGAAAGCTGCTGCTTTACCAACCCGTGTGATTACGGCAATATCTTTGACTTCTTCACCGTCTCTCGTGTATACTACTTGATCGTGGGGTATAATTCCCCGATATGAACCTATCTCCACTGTCAGATCAAGTGTCTCGGGAGTACAGCATTTTACAATTCCTTCTACTATTGCACCGCTGTTCATCGCTCGTTCAAGATGGCGTATATCGGAGACAAAATATTCGTTATCCTCACTTCCGATCAGGGAACCTTCAGGCATGTAGGTGTAATCCGTCATTTTAGCTATCATTCGAAATTTGCGGCAGGCGCCGCTTTCCTCGCTTTCTTTCCTGGTAGTTAATTCTATGACGTGGAAAGGGGAGGTATTACATGAAAGATAAAATTATTATGAAATTTACAATGTTAAGAATAACAGCAAGCCCTTTTATTTATGATCAATATTTACTTTTCAAATCCAATATGCTATAATACCCTAAAGGCGGTGATTTAATGAAAAACTTCAAGGGATTTGCAACCAATGGAGAATATTCTGTCGGTTGTACGGGTCAAACGGTATATCTATACGATAAAGACGGAAACGAGATAAAGAAGTTCAAAGACCTTATTTACGCATACGATCCAATGATTTCTCCCGACGGAAGAATTTTTGTGGTAAAATCCACCGATGGCAGACTTGCGATATATTCTTTGGAAACTTTTTCTTTACTTAAGAAATTCCGTTTTTCAAAGGTTAATGGGGCACAGGATGATGGATTTTGTTTTTCTCCGGACGGAAAGTTTTTTATAAACATTGAAAGACAAAATGATAGTCTGCATTCTGCGATCTCTTTTTATAACACCGTAGATTTTTCTCTTGTTAATCGAATTTTCTTCGGTGATGATTTAATGGTCGAATATATTGAACATGATGAAATGACAGATTCGTATTATGTAATCGGATTTAAGAGGAATTCCGATCTGATCATTATGCACGGTTTTGTAGCTAAACTTGAAAACGGGGAGCTTATTAACGTAACTCCGCTGTCAAAAAATGAATATGATTTTTACTACTCTTATATGAATCTGAAACAGTGTGGATTTACAAATATAACGTACGACTGGACTTGGATAGACTGTGAGCTTGATGAGCTGAAGACTATGAATCATACGCTTGCAAAATTATACGCCTATTATAACAAATAAAAAATTGAATTTTGACCGGCTTTTTTTGCAGACATGGAATTATTTGGTTCAAAATAGTTTCACCACCATAAAAATACTTAAAATATTCCCGAAAAGCTCGATTATATTTTGACAAAGCGGTGACTTTGTGGTACAATATAATAGATATAGATTTTTCAGACCGAAAGGGGTCACAATATGAAAAAACTCGGATTCGGACTTATGCGCCTACCTCAGATCGATGACGGAGACAAGAAGATCGTTGACGAAGCGACTGTTCTTGAAATGATGAAGACCTTCATCGACGGCGGCTTTACATATTTCGATACAGCATATATGTACCATCGCTATCAGAGCGAAAACGTTGTGGGAAGGACACTCGTTAAGAATTTCCCCCGTGACTCATATACACTTGCGGATAAGCTTCCCATGATGTACGTTAAGTGCGCAGAGGATATGCCCCGTTTCTTTGAGGAACAGCTTCAAAAGTGTCAGGTTGAATATTTCGACTACTATATGCTCCACGACCTCAACAGCTCCAACTACGATCAGAAGGTCGTACCCTTCAAAGCGTTTGAGTTTATCTCAAAGCTCAAGGAAGAGGGCAAGGTACGTGAGATCGGATTTTCCTTCCACGACGGAGAGGAGCTTCTCGACAGGATCCTCACCGATCACCCAGAGGTTGACTTCGTTCAGCTTCAGATCAACTATATTGACTGGGACGACGTGGGAATACAGTCCCGCCGTTGTTATGAGTGTGCAACCCGTCACGGTAAGAAGGTCATCGTAATGGAGCCTGTCAAGGGCGGAACACTTGCGGACGTTCCCGAAGCGGCTGAGAAGATATTCAAATCTCACTCCCCCGACGCGTCCGTTGCTTCATGGGCGATAAAGTTTGCCGCAAGCCTTCCTAACGTGTTCATGGTCCTCAGCGGAATGTCAAATATGGGTCAGATGCTTGATAATATGAGCTATATGAAGGACTTTGCTCCTCTGTGTGATGAGGAATATGCAACTATTGACAAGGCGATTAAGGTAATAAAAGAAGCGGTTGAAATTCCCTGTACAGCCTGCGGATACTGTCTTGAGGGATGCCCTAAAAATATCGCTATCAGTAAGTATTTTGCACTTTACAATACGGAAGCACTTCTCGGATTCCGCGGCTTCTCCTCCAACGAGGGTTACTATTTTTACGCCGCAGAGAAGCACGGTAAGGCGTCTGATTGTATCGGATGCGGACTGTGTGAGAATATCTGTCCTCAGCATCTGAAGATCAGAGATCACCTTAAGAAAGTTGCTTCTTACTTTGAGAAAAACTGACAGCGAAAAACGAAAGGAAACTTAGAAAATGAAACATATAGCAATATTTGGCTTTGGAATCGTTGGCGGCGGCCTTCCCGACGTAATCGAGTCCTGCAAGGACGGTATTAAAAACATAGTTGGTGAGGAAATCAATGTAAAATATATTCTCGACCTGAGAGAATTCCCCGAGTCTCCTTACGGGGACAGAGTAGTACACGACATCACTCCCATTATCGAGGACCCCGAAATTGAGGTTGTAGCAGAGACGATGGGTGGTGCGCATCCCGCGTTTGAGTTTTCCATTGCAGCAATGGAGCACGGAATCAGCGTTGTAACATCTAATAAAGAGGTAGTAGCAACTTTTGGCGATAAGCTTCTCGAATGTGCAAGACGTAATAACGTTCAGTATCTCTTTGAAGCAAGTGTAGGCGGCGGTATCCCCTGTCTCAGACCTTTTGCTACTTCTCTGGCTCAGGAGAAAATTGTATCTGTAAGCGGTATTCTTAACGGTACTACAAACTTTATCCTTTCCAAGATGAAGTTTGAGGGACGCGAGTTTGCCGATGTGCTTGCCGAGGCTCAGACTCTTGGTTATGCAGAACGCGATCCTTCTGCAGACGTTGACGGAATTGACGCTATGAGAAAGATCATTATTCTCACAGCTCTCTCTACGGGTAAACTTGTTTCTCCCGATGAGGTTTATGCTGAAACCATCCGAAATATCACTCCTGCAGACATCGATGCGGCAAGACGCATGGGCGCAAGCATCAAGCTTATCGGCACCTACAAGGCTGTAGGCGACAAGATGAGCGTATACGTATGTCCTCAAATGGTGTATTCTGACAAGGCTCTTGCAAGTGTTAATGACGTATATAATGCAATCTCCGTAACCTGCGATATTACAGGTGACGTAATGTTCTACGGTCGCGGTGCGGGACGTTATCCCACAGCAGGTGCAGTTCTTGCTGACATCTGCGCTGTTCTTTCCGGTGCGGCTGAGGCGGAGAAGACTCATGTATTCACAAAAGCTGACGATGATGTTCTTCCTTTCGGTGATGTACCGTTCACTTACTACATCCGTGTATCAGGTACGTCTGCAACCGATTCTATGGAATCTCTTACTCACGTATTTGACAAGGTTGAGAAGCTTGAAGACTCACCCGCAGGTGTTGCTGAGTTTGTATGCTCTCGTCTTAGCCTTAATGATCTTAATTCGCTTAAGGCAAACCTTGACGGTATTGAGTCTGTTATCCGCGTACTTGAATAAGTAAAATCATCGGACACCGACGAGGCTTACCCGCGGTGTCCGAAGCTGTTTTAACGAAGTAAATGAGGTGGCGTAAATGCCAAACAAAGTTTTTCTTGAAATAACGAATGTGTGTAACTTAAGTTGTTCATTCTGTCACGGTACGAAAAGAAATCCAAAGTTCATGTCAGTAGAAGAGTTTCGACACGCTGCACGTGAAGCGAGAAGTTTTGGTGAATATCTGTACTTCCATTTGATGGGTGAGCCTCTTCTTCATCCAAATCTGGGGGAATTCCTTCAGATAGCAGGTGAACTTGGATTCAAGGTGATACTAACCACTAACGGAACGCTTCTTGATAAGCGTCGCGACGTTCTTTTGTCGAATTCTGCACTTTTTAAGGTGAGCGTTTCGCTTCATTCGTTTGAGGCAAATGACAAAAATGTTGATTTTAACAATTATCTTGATTCAACTTTTCGGTTTTGCCGTGATGCAGCGGAGAGTGGAATTATTTCCGTCATGCGACTTTGGAATCTTGGTGGGGAAGACGACTTGAACGGAGAAATAATCAGTAAAATGCACGCATTCTTCGACGAAGAACGCTCCGAATGGAAAAAAATCTACAGCGGATACAAAATCCGAGAAAAAGTCTTTCTTGAATGGGGACAAAAGTTTGATTGGCCCGACACAGAAGCGGAATTTTGCGGAGACAGCCACTCTTGCTACGGACTCCGTGATCAGATCGGCATACTTTCAGACGGTACGGTAGTGCCTTGTTGTCTTGATGCTGAGGGAGCTATAGGACTCGGAAACGTATTCGACAAAAGCCTAAATGATATTCTGGATTCTCCGAGAGCCGTGGCTTTGAAGAAGAGCTTTGAAATGAGAAAGGTCACAGAACCCCTTTGTCAGAGATGCGGATATGCTAAAATGAAGGGGTACCGAGGGTAGAAGTGCTGAAAACTAAAGAAGACAGACGAAAAAATTCATCTGTCTTCTTTTTTTGTTACAATTACATGGTAACTTTTGTTGGTTCTTTTGCAGTAATCAATAACATATTTAGTTCCTCGAGATTTTTCGTCCCAAAATGCTAAAACTATATCTGAATAATCTACGATTGCTCTATTTCTAATGAGGGGAGCATTTTTTCTGTATTTTGAGTCTTCCGGTTTAAATTCAATAATTTTTAATCCTGTTTTAAGGGCATAATTTGCTGCGCAATCGTCAATTCCTTTTGCGCCGCCGCTTACGATTTCAGTACAATTTTTAGGAATAAACTCTTCTAAGTTATCTATCGTTAAACCACGAGAACCAATTACTGCCACTTTCATACTTTCCACCGATTATTATAATAAATTATAAAAATATTATAACACATAAGTATTCGCGTGTCAACATATGTTGTCGTAAATTGCTCGAAAGTAAGGTATTATATAATTACTGTATTTCTCATTTGAAAGGAATTAGAGGACTACTATGTATAATCCGACTCTTGACGCGGTAATAGTTGGAAAAGTTATTGCAATGTATCGGAAAAAGCGTGGTGTTACGCAGGAAGTTCTCAGCGGTCTTGCCGATATAAAACGAACTCACCTTAGTGCAATAGAAAGAGGAGAAAGAAAGCCTACTCTGGAAACTCTATATCGTATTTGCAGTGGGTTGGATGTTAGAATGAGTGATCTTGTACGAAGTATTGAAGATGAACTCGACAAAAACTGAAGAAGACAGACGAAAAGTTTCATCTGTCTTCTTTTTGTTTCATATTTGTGCTATACTTAAAAATCCCCTTGCCGTGTGGCAAGAGGATTTTTGATAGAATAATTTAATCAATATCTTCCGATCTTCTCGTAGGGAATCTTGTGGAAGTCAGCGTCGTCGCGGATTCTGTAGTCGCCGATGGAGGGGTTAACGAAGAGGGGATTTACCTTATCGTTGTATTCATTATTGTTTCCACCGAACATAAACCTTGAAATTGTTTCAGATTCATGGATCTTTCCACCTATGGCGGAGTTATTTGAGAGATATGTGGACTGTGTAAAGAGACAGTTTTCCTCACCTACCTTGCTGGGATCGGTAGTGAAGTCGTAAAGGTGAGGCCAACGCTTGTACCACTCATCGTACATGGGGTGTCCGGGCATGGGCTTGTTACCTACCATGGGATCTGTTGTGGGATCGTACTGATCAAGAGTTCCGTTAATGATATGGCTGTATCTTCCGTCGTTTGCGGTGATAGTACCGGAATATACCATTACGTTATCCTCGATTCTGTTTGCGCGACCTGCATTCTGTACAACGGTGTGAGTAGTATTGTAGAAAACGTTACCGTAAACTTCCTGGAAGTTTGTTCCCGCGTCAAGATAGATTGCGTACTGGGGAATGTTCATGAAGAGGTTATAACGGATAATGTTGTCGCAGTGTATCTGAGTTAATGTATAAACAGCACCGTAGTCATAGGTCTTTGTCATGATCCTGTCGAATACGTTGTACTCGATTCTGACACCGACACTCTTGTTATAACGGATAGCCCCGTGAGCGCCTTCGTAGAAATAGTTGTGAGTGATCTGTGTACCAACGTCACCGGTAACTTCAATTGCACTGGAGAAGTAGTTGGGAAGGGTGAAGTCATGGAAATAGTTATTATCGATTACGTTGTTACCTTCTTCAAGGTTCATAACGTTTTCGGTTGTATCATAGAAACCCTTGCCGTCAACAAGATCATCACCGTCAGCCTCAGAGAAAATGTAGATACAGGAGTCAACGCAGTTGCCAAATTCACTGTTGGTAACTGTAAGTCCCTTTACGTAGAAGGGAGCGTGGATACCTGCCTTGCCGCCTACGTTCATGATCTTACCGAGATCAAAGGTGAAGTTGTCAGCGTGAAGGACGATAGCACTTGCAGAAGTTGTATTAAATTCGAGACCTACAAAGCTGATGTATTCAGCACCC
This sequence comes from Eubacteriales bacterium, assembly GCA_045638405.1. GTDB lineage: Bacteria > Bacillota > Clostridia > Oscillospirales > CAG-272 > RUG11130. The sequence continues at coordinate 9,237 of JAZUBG010000135.1, forward strand.
TTTTCGAGAGTTACGAATTCTACACCCTTGTCGATAGCGTAGTCACCCTTTGCCTTGTATACGTAAAGTGTAGAGGTCTTGTTGTCAAACCAGTATTCGCCGTTTGTGTCAACAAAATCGGGAAGGTTAGAGAAGAATACCTCGTCGTCGATTCTTCCCTCATACATAAGCTCATAGTTGGGATACTTGATCCAGTAGTCGTTCTGTGAGTTCTGAAGATCAAGCACCATGACCTTAGTTTCGGGATCATAGGAGAGAACATCAAAGGTATCGTTCATCCAGCCTGTTCTGAGATAACCGTTGATCTTCATACCTTCAACTGTACTGAAGCCTTCAACGATACCGGGGAGTGCGAGCTGAAGCATGATGCTTGACCAGGGATCGACTGTTGTTGTCATATTCTTAATGTATCTTCCGTTGGGCTCGCGCGCTTCGGTTGCAATACCTGTTTCGCTGAAGAGACGGGTTGTGAAGTTGAACTTATCAACTTTACCCTTGAGATCAGCCTTGTAGATGCTTCCTGCAGTAGTAGCCTTGAATAACTTAGCTTCTTCACCCTCAACGAGAGTAAATTCATCCTCATAGATATAAACACCGTTACAGAATTTAACCGCACCGTCACCGTACTTGCAGTACTTAACGGGGATATTCTTTGTACCTGCGTCCTCAGGTGTGAATTTCACGTTATCAAGTGCACCGTAGTCGCCTGCCTTGAAAGCAACAACGATCTCGTCTTTTGCAGTTTTCTTCAGCTCACGTACCTTTGCTTTCGCACCTTCAAAGGTTGCGAGAGGTTTTTCAAAAGTACCGGGGTTCTTGTCGCTTCCGTCTACAGCTACGTAGATGTCAGCATCTTCTACGAGAGGATAAGGCTGCTCGGTATATGAAGACATTACACGGGGCCGTTCGTATGCGAGTGTATAGTCAAACTCGGTAGTATCGAAGCGGTGAATGATAGCCGCAAACTGCTCACGGGTTGCATTACCTGTGGGGGAAAGTGTGCTTCCGTTTCCGGTACCGTTGATGAGCTTTACATCTGTTGCCCATTTCATAGCGGCATTTGCCCAATCGGCTACGCTTGCCTTGTCGGTAAACTTATCGAGATTTGCTGTAGTTTCAGTAATTACGTGCTTATACTCTGCAAAGCGGATGAACATGGTCGCAAGCTCCTGACGGGTAATGTCACGGTCGGGAGAGAAGTATTCTTCGCCCCAATCGTTTGTACCGGTAGCTTTAACGATATTGTTATTCTTTGCCCATATAACTGCCTCGGAGTAGTAAAGTCTGTCCTTTACGTCAAGGAAGAG
>JAZUBG010000136.1:0-4595 GCA_045638405.1 Eubacteriales bacterium
GGTGTACTTAAGTCGGTACCGAAGGAAAAGTTCGGAGAGATCGATATGTGGGAGGGGGATTACATTTTCCTCGACCTTATCGAAGACAAAACACGTCCTTTCTTCTCGCTGAAGCTTGAATATGCGGACGGAGCGCGGCTCTCAAGAGCAGTCCTTGACCGCAACGAAATAAAGCTTCCCTATAAGTCGAAGCTGAAGAAAACTCCTGAAGCACCAAAAAAGGCAGAAGTAAAAAAAGACACTACTACTTCCGATGCCAAAGCGAAAAAGCTTGATATTTACACCGACGGCTCGTGCAGAAAGAATCCGGGGCCGGGCGGATGGGGCGCAGTGCTTGTTTACGACGGACGTGAGCTCGAGATCTCAGGCGGCGAGGCTGACACCACAAACAACAGAATGGAACTGACGGCAGTTATCGAAGCTCTCGGCAAGCTGAAAGCACCTTGCGAGGTCACCCTCACCACTGATTCTAAGTATGTATGCGACGGAATCATGAAGGGTTGGGCGGCAAGCTGGCGTAAAAAAGGCTGGAAAAAGGGTGACGGCTCACCTGCGCTGAACCCCGACTTATGGGAAAAGCTTCTGAAGCTCTGCGACGTGCATACAGTAAAATTCGTGTGGGTAAAAGGCCACGCAGGACATCCGTATAACGAAAGGTGCGACGAGATGGCTCAGGCTCAGTCGGGAAAGTATCTGTAATGAATATGAAATATCTCTTGATCTGGATAGGTATCGTATCACTAATTGCTATCATTCTTACCGTAAGTGATAAAGTAAAGGCTAAGAAGGGAGCTTGGAGAGTCCCGGAAGCGACCCTCATCACCACTTCCCTTCTCGGAGGCTCTGTTTTGATGTATCTCACCATGCGCCTGATCCGTCACAAGACCCGTCACGCAAAGTTTATGGTTGGGTTACCGATAATTATCGTACTGCAGATAGCTGCGATCGCCGCGGCGGTATATTACGGGTATTTGATAACATAAAAAGGCTCCCTTCGGAGCCTTTTTTATATTGTTTAGAAAAGCTGACGTTACAAACTTTGATTTACAGATTTTTCAGCTTTTCCCCATCAAAGTCCGTTTATCACGTCAAACATATCGTCAAGAATAGGTCTCGGATCGAGTTTTTCCATATACACTATCTTGTGTCTCGTTCTGTCGAAGGAATAGTGACGGTCATCTGCAAAGATAGGTGCGGGAATAACGCTGAAATCAAACGCCTCGGGAAGTGTCAGCACTGCAGGACCTGCAATATCCCAAATGACGTGCTCGAAATCGGGCTTTCCGTGGTATTCGTTCGGAAGTGTTTCGCGGTAGAATCGGCAAGCGTCGCTGTCACGGGTAAATCTCGCACGGAATTCTTCACCCGTTGTCTTAAGCTGAACAGTTCCGCCGTCGGTCTTACTCATCGCGGGAAGCTGAATGAAGTTCACTCCGCTGTTTACAAGCATCTGTCCTGCGGCATAGTCACCCCAAAGGTTACACTCGTCGATCTGACCGTCCCAGTCAAAGCTGTTACCGCCAAGCCAGATAACGCAGATCTTTTCTTTTATGGAAGGATCAAGCATAATGGCTGAGGTTACGTTTGTAAGAGGTCCCGTTGCGATGATATAAACCGTCTCACCCGCTTCGTGAACGTGCTTTATGATTCCTCGTGATGAATCGGTATCCACGGGATCGAACTTAGGCCAGTCTTCGTTAATTCTCGTTGTAGCTCCACGGTACACGGGGCATACGCCCTCCTTGTGACACATTTTCATAACGCGGAAGAATTCATTGTAGGAGTCCTCCATTCCAGCCGCAAGGTCTCCGTTATCACCGTAGTGATAATGCTCCGTTGTCATAGCAAGAAGATCAAAGCGGTCACTTCTGCCGAGCACGTATGCCACAGCATACTGATCGTCCATTTCGTTGTTGGTGTCACAGTCAAGTATCACCTTTTTTCTTCTCGGTGACTTTATATCTTCAAGTATCTCGTAAATGGTCACTACTAAATTCCTCCAAAGCTCAAAGTTTATTATCCGGCGTTTTCCCGCCGAATTTTCCGTATACTACTTAATTTATAGCACACCTAACTTTATTTGTCAACAGTTTTCTTGTGCCGAATACCCGCTACGTCCCGGAGCCGTGTTTTCTTCACTTAAATCGTGTTAAAACTTGAAAAAACCCCTTTTCAAGCTAATTTTTTTGTGATATAATGTTATTTGTATTATTATATCTATGCAAACTTACAAGGAAAGAGGCAAACCAAATTGATAAGAGAAGACCTCAGAAACGTTGCCATCATCGCTCACGTTGACCACGGTAAAACTACCCTCGTTGACGAAATGCTGAAGCAGTGTGGCGAATATCACGAAAATCAGACAGTACGTGAACGCGTTATGGACTCAGGTGACCTTGAGCGCGAGCGCGGAATCACTATCCTTGCTAAAAACACCTCCGTTGTCAGAGACGGAATCAAGATCAACATCGTCGATACCCCCGGACACGCGGACTTTGGCGGCGAGGTTGAAAGAATACTGAAAATGGTAAACGGCGTTCTCCTCCTCGTTGACGCGGCGGAGGGACCCATGCCTCAGACGAGATTCGTTCTCGGTAAGGCGATGGAGCTCGGTCACAAGATCATCGTCGTTATCAACAAGATAGACAAGCCCGATGCACGTCTTGAGGAAGTTGAAGAAGAAGTTCTTGAGCTTCTCCTTGACCTTAATGCAACTGACGAGCAGCTTGATTCTCCCATGATCTTCTGTTCGGGAAGAGCAGGTACCGCTTCCCTTTCACCTTATGAAAAGGGAGAAAATCTCGCTCCTCTGTTCGACACTATCATTGAATATATGCCCGCTCCCGAGGGCGAGGAAGAAGAGCCCCTTCAGCTTCTCGTTTCTTCCATCGACTACAACGAATACGTAGGCAGAATCGGTATCGGACGTATCGAAAGAGGTCGTGCTAAGGTAGGCGAGGACGCACTTATCGTCAACTACCATACTCCCGACGCACCTCCTAAGAAAACAAAGATCGTAACTCTTTACGAATTTGACGGACTCTCCCGTAAGGAAGTTACCGAAGCGAAGGTTGGCGACATCGTTTGCTTCTCCGGAGCATCTGACATCACCATCGGTGATACTATCACTTCCACGATAGATCCCACTCCCCTTGAGTTCGTCAAGGTAAGTGAGCCTACAATGGAAATGACCTTCGCTGTAAACGACAGCCCATTCGCAGGCCGTGAGGGTAAGTTCGTTACCACCCGTCAGATCCGCGAGAGACTTTACAAAGAGACTCTCAAAGACGTTTCTCTCAGAGTCGAGGACGGTGACACCACAGACTCCTTCTTCGTTGCAGGACGCGGTGAGATGCACCTTTCCATTCTAATCGAAACCATGCGCCGCGAAGGATATGAGCTTTGCTGCTCCACTCCCCGCGTGCTTTACAAAGAGATCGATGGTGTTAAGTGCGAGCCTATGGAAAGAGTTTCCGTAGACGTTCCCAACGAGTACACAGGATCGGTCGTTGAAAAGCTCAGCGCACGCCGCGGTGACCTCTTGGAGATGACACTTAACGGTAACCGCATGAAGATCGAATACAACATCCCCGCAAGATGTCTTTTCGGCTACAGAAACGAATTTCTTACCGACACTCGCGGTGAAGGTATCATAAACTCCATCTTCGCAGGATACGAGCCCTACAAGGGCGAGGTAACCACCCGCTTCACAGGCTCGCTTATCGCTTCCGAGGACGGAGAATCCACCTCCTACGGTCTCTACAACAGCCAGGACCGCGGAGTAATGTTCATCGGCGTACAGACTCCTGTTTACGAGGGTATGATCGTTGGTGAATGTCCGAAGCAGGAGGACATTGCGCTGAACGTATGTAAGAAGAAGCACCTCACTTCCATCCGTTCTACAGGTGCGGACGAAGCGCTCCGCCTCGTTCCCCCGAAGATCTTCTCTCTCGAGCAGGCTATCGAGTTCATCTCCGAGGACGAGCTTATCGAAGTAACCCCCAAGTCCATCAGACTGAGAAAGAAGATCCTTAACACTGAGCTCCGTCTGAAGGAAATGGCAAAAAAGAAAAAAGCTAACTGAATATAATTAGGAAGGTATAAATCATGCTCGACTTAAAATTTATAAGAGAAAATCCCGAAATCGTAAAAGAGAACATCAAGAAGAAGTTCCAGGATAAGAAGCTCCCCCTCGTTGACGAGCTTATCGCACTCGACGAAGAAAACAGAGCTACTATGAAGGCAGCTGACGAAATGAGAGCTAACCGCAATAAGATCTCCAAGATGATCGGTGCGCTCATGGGTCAGGGCAAGAAAGAAGAAGCTGAGGAGGCTAAGCGTCAGGTTAGCGAGCAGTCTGCTCGTCTTGCTGAAGCTGAGGCAAAGGAAGCTCAGCTCGCTGAGAGAATCCGCGAGATCCAGATGACTATCCCCAATATCATCGATCCCTCCGTACCGATCGGTAAGGATGACTCCGAGAACGTCGAGATCCAGAAGTACGGCGAGCCTGTCGTGCCGGAATTTGAAGTGCCCTATCACACCGACATCATGGAGCGCTTTGACGGCATCGATCTGGATTCCGCCCGCCGCGTGGC
>JAZUBG010000137.1:0-10531 GCA_045638405.1 Eubacteriales bacterium
CGCCAAGGACGTATGCCGTATTCCGATACTCTGTAAGGTCAGCTTTCAACCGTCCGTCAGTCACGTTGTCCATGGACTCAGAGAACACTGCGGGAGGATACCGTGTCTGATTTCTCCGTCTGTCCTTGCCAGTAACTACTCTGAGTACAGGAACATTACCCGAAAGATCTACCCTGTAGGTTGCTCCGAAGGGACGTAGTGTGGTATAGACAAACTCCGAGAGATTACGGTAATCGGTCTTAAAATACCCTTCTCCCACGATCCCCGTTTCGTCACCGAGGATCATTCCGGAAAGATTTCTCTCACCCGAAGTACATTTTTCAAAGGCAAATCTCACAGCCTTCTCCGCACCGCCCGAATACCTGCCCATTCCGTCAAGTACTCGCTTTTCAAGAAGAACTTCAAGACTTCGTCCGCTGAGAGCTACCATACCGTCCGCTTCTTCAAATCCCTCAAGCAGGAAGCAGCTCTTGCTTACCGGCTCGTACAGAGCGTATGCCGAAGAAAGTGGCAATTCTCCTTCAAGTGTCATCTTAAACTCCCCCGGCGAAAAGAATCTTTTTGTCGCCTCCAAAGTTATGCACTTGTCTATGATCCCAATTATTCCAAACGATTTATCAAGTAAATATACTTCCATTTGTGCCTCCTGTAACCGTTTTTACGCAGTTTTGTGTTTAGACACCTGCATAACACGGTGTGAACGCAATTTCAGCCAAAAGATTTTTAGTGTTCCCCACAGACATCACCGTCAGCTGATTTATACCGGGTTCAAGGGTAAAGAAACTGCTCTCACGGGAGAAATTATATCTCACCGTACCGTTTACACTCACTCCGCACTTATCACGTCTTGTGTCAAAAGTCACCGTGTCCCCTTCCTTAATTGTTTCCATAAGCTGAAGCCTTTTACCGTTCAGAAGAACAGCGGGATCCGTAACACTTCCCCCATATGCCGTAATCTTCAGTGAAAAACCGCATGGAGCGTCCCCGGGATTATATATCTTGTGTTGTGTCCCCGACGTTGCGAAAGACGGAACGGTTCCACTGCCTTCCATGAGGTTGAGGGGGAAAGTGAGAAGTCCCTCCGGTATGGGTAAAACAAGCTTTTCAGTCTTGTTTTCCGTAAAATACGGGTCGGGACAAATAAACTTTAACCTTACCTTCGGAAAAGAGTTCACGTTTTCTCTTATAAACTCCGCTTTTCCCGAAGGGTACGCGATAATGCTTCTCCGTCTTCCGAACAGATCCGCTGTGACGTTCACTTCCCCGCGGTAACTCATGATCTTCAGTATAACGTCGCGGATAGACGGGTACTTTTCCCTATCCGTCACCTCGAAACAAACCGACAGTTCACGGGGAGCATAATCACGGCAGATAAGTATCCCGCCTGCACCAAATGCCGAAGGTGAAACCACGCATTTCACATCAGGCGGAGACTCAAAGCCTTCAATTCCGCCTTCAAGAATTCTGCATATGCTGTACGTAGCCAACGTCAGCTTTTCTTCTCCTGCCTTAATACGAATAATACATCTCATGACGTCTTCCCCCTTTCTGCATCGGTACTGATAAATTCTCCCGTCTCTGCGTTAAAAGTACCGATCCTGAAGTCTCCGTCAGATACGAGCGAACCTTTGCAAACACCGTCGGTTAAAGTTAACTCCGTGAGTACGTAAAACGCCATCTCAGCCTTGCCCGTCGGAGTCACGGTATACACAGTCACTCTCTCCTCTCCCTGATAAACGGGACTGAGAGCGCACCTTTTGAGAGATGTTTCAAACTCAAAATCAATTCTTCGTTTCTCACCCGTCCTGTCGGCAACGTAAGAGTAACCGTCAAAATACCGTCTCACGGCAAGTTCACCCGTCTGACTCTCCTTGAAGATCGTGCATCCCGCGCCGACCGCAACAGGAGCCTCGTTGCCGTATCTTACGTAAAACTTAACTCCGTCAAAAGGCGTCACCTCATAGGAGTACACGGTAAATTCAATATAGAATTCCCACACTGAACTGTCCGTGGCACAGCCTCTCACTTCACCTCTCTCAATACTGTACACTTCCGTCTTTTCAAGAGTCTCCGAAAGCTTCTTTATATACGCCGCAAGTATGCCTTCGGCCTTTACGGTATCGTCAGTTGTCACTGCACGGTGTCTGAGGTATAATCTGAATCCTTCGCGGACACGCTGCACTCCTCCGGTGTAACGGTCAAGTATTCTCACGCCATCCGTCGGCACAAGCCACAAGTCATACCTGCTGACCGCTTTTTGTGATCTGTACGGCATTACCGCCGACGCCTTGTCAAAAGAAGTCATAAGACGGCAAAGACGGTATGTCATGCTTGAATCATCTGTTAAAAATACATCCATCGAATATTCCATAAGCCTCCCCCTCTACTTCAAAAGAAGGCGTGTGTGGTGTACTTTGAGATTTTCTGCAACGTAATGCTCCGCCGCGGCAACCGTAACAGCAATCCCGGGAACCGTGAAAGTAAAGGATTCCGTGTTCGGTGATACTTCACCGAGCACAATAAAAGAACCCTCTCTGATCTTGAACGGCGGGACTCTTTTGCCGCCTAAGTAAAACTTTACCCTGTCGTAAAAAACGTAAAGAGACGTCACACCCTTTGATGCTGAAGTATAACTTACGTTTCTAAGGGTGAATTTGCGGTAGATCACCTCAAATCCGTCTCTGTCAACGGGGACGTAAAGTGTAGCAACTTTTCCGTGCAGCATCACGCCCACCTCGTAAGAAGGCCTGCTCTTGTAAGAGCCGCAATGGCCTCGGGAGACACGGGAAGTGACGAAACAGACGGAGAGTTACTCTTCCCGTAACTTACGGAATAATCGCCCAGAGATTCTTTGGTGATATCGCAACCCTTCTCGGCACTTGAAACAAGGTGATCTGTCTCCGCCGCCAAAGCTCTCAATACCGCAGGATCTGCTGACTTTTCCGCATCGTAACCGATCAGAAGAGAGATCACGTCGAAGGCAGCTCCCGCATAGCGGCAAAACTCTTCTTTCTCTGCCTTTCCGCAAAAAACGTCACGGTAATATGAATAATCAAACTTTGCCATAATATCGCCTTCCTTTCGTTTACCGCCCCCCTCGCGGGGGGCAGTAATGTTTAACCGTACTATGCTTATCAACCCATATAACGGCAGGCAAGCTCCGGATAAAGTGTTGCGAATGAATAAAGCACGTCCATAGAAAGCATTTCTCTCTTGTACTTCATATCGTATCCGCGAACAACTCTCAGTGAGATGCCGTTATATGTTGTAACGTAACTCTCAACACCTGCAGGAGTAGGGAGAGGACGGGAAACAAACCCGAACGCACTGGGATGGAACACGAGGTTCGCGCTGTGTGAAGGAGCGACTGTCACGATCTCGCCCGCTGAAGCTGTGACCGCAGGATAAAGCTTAACTGTGATCTTACCATCGGCGGATACAGTGTCCTCCTTTACGGTGTAAGTCTTAACGCCGACAGTAACAACGTCACCCTTTACCACACCGCCGGTAAGACCTGTACCGATAAAGGTTACCTCATCTGCGCCTGTGACGTCACTCTCAACGGTGATCTTACCGCTGCTCACGGCAAGGTCGCCCGCTTCGTGGTGTCTTACCGCCTGAGTCATGTAGTTTGAGATACCGAACACGTCACCGATAGCGCCGCTTCTGAGAGCAGTGCAATCACCGCTTTTCTCTGCATTCACAAGTGCGGGAATCTGCTTGAATGCCGCTGTAGCCTCAGGAGACCATACAGCGCTTCTTGCGGATGAAGGCACCTTGTTACTGTCGAGAATATATGCCGCAAGAGCAAAGTCGGAAAGTGCTGCGGGAGTTTTGCCCGCTTCACCGCCTACGTAAGGAATATCGCGGTAAAGATCAAGTCCGTCGTTGTTGATCTTCTCCGCAAGTGCTGCCGCCGCAGGCTCGATAAAGAGTCTCTTTACGGAATCAAAATCAAGAGCGCCTTCAAGAGCTGAGATCTCCGCATCAACTGTTGCAATGCGGTCAAGCTTTACGTTTACGGATTCCTCAGCGATATTCTGCGTGCTTACACCGTCAGCGGCGGAAAAATCCTGTGCTGTCAGCTTAACGGGACGTCTGATGGCAACGGTGTCGCCCTTTTTGGCACAGCCTGCCTGTCCCATGTCTCTGTAAATAAGGTTCGGGAATACGAGATTGTCGATAAGTCTCGGAAGTGTTTCCCTTGCGATCTGCTTAACTGAAATAAATGTGTTTGCCATAATTGTATACCTCTTTCCTTTTACTGTTCCGACCGATTTTCGGTCACATCATTTTTCTGTAGCTGTAGTACTCACTGTCACTCATGGAATCGGTATCGGGTACCGCCCCTGCGTGAGTACTTCCGGTGGAAAATGAAGGCTCCGATGAACTTTTAAACATATACGGGTCCGATTTCATCAGAAGCTTAACTTTCCCCTCTGCGGCAAGTCTTATTTCCTCGTCGCTTCCGCTGATACCATCACTGCCGATGGCAATTGCCGCAAGTTCGGGGTTCACTGCCCCGCACCTTGCAAGTTCAAGTTTAAGTGCAGAGCTGATTCGCTGTGTAGCGAGCTTACCTTCAAGCTCATCGCGCACGCTCTGAAGTTCCCCCTGAAGCTCAGACTCACGGCTTACCGAAACGTAATCACCCGCTTTCCCCTCAAGGATCACAAGTCCCGCCTCCGCCAGCTTTTCGGTGAATTCTTCACTTTTGAAGCTCTCATTGTCAAACAGCTTTGTGAGCAGTTCTTTAATATCTGCCACGCTTTACCCTCCTTTCACTGAAATTTATATGAAACTGCCTTTCGACAGCCAACCCGGACACATCACATCTCTCCCGTCATCTCACGGGCAATATCCTCGTTCTCGCCGCGCCACTTCATTCTGAATTCAAACGGCTTCATAAGACCTGCTTCGACCTCTGCACGGTCCCTTGTTCTTTCCGACTCGGAATCAATAAAATAACTGTCATCAAAACGCACTGAGATCTCACTTCTTTCGTCGAGCTCTGTACCCAGGACATTTTTCCCTGCCCAAAGCGCGGCACGGAGAATATTTTCGATAAACTCGGCAACGTTTACCCTGTGGCGTGCAGTGTTTTGAATAAGATCCTGCATTTCACCCGTGTACTGAGTTGCCGTAAGCTGAGCTTTACCCTGTACCCCCGAGAAAAGATAGTGTCTCGTACCGAGACCGCATCTGAACGAGAGATAATCAAGCTGATGCTGAACAGCAGTAGCGTTCTCTTCGGCGCGAAGGGACGGGTTATGTTCCTTTATCATGGTCTCTCCGTCTATATCTCCGTCACCTACTGTTACGAAAAGCTGCTGAGCCACGTCGTCGGGAGTGTAGGTCACTCCATCCTCTCCGCGCACCACAAGACTGCGGTTAACGAACACCTTTTTACCGCCAAGCTTAAGGTCACGGCAGAAATTATTGAACGCAAGGTCAACTCCCTTCAGGCAATCGGTCGCCTGAGAGAAAACAGATACTCCAAGTCCCGAGCTCTCGTCTATGTGATTGGTGATACACGGAGTAAGTATCGCAAAAAGAGGTACAAAGCTTCCCGTTCTCACAACAGATGCCACGTCACGCTTCGCAGGTAGCACTTCAAATTCACCGTTTTTTCGGCAGAACCACTCGTTTGTGATGACGTAACCGTCATTATCCAATCTGTGAAGCTCCACGTAAACGACGTCACGTCCGTCTTTTCGTGATTCGGAAATAAATGCTGCTTCGGTGATCTTTCCGCAATCCACCGATATAGGCACAATATGTGCCGCATCCACGAAATCTACTCTGAGACGGGTTTTTTCATCTCCGACAAGTCTGCCTTCACAGAATTTTACTCCTTCAAGACGAAGTAAAGCGGCACCGCTGCCGAGACCGAACACCTTTTCGATCATTCGAGTTATGCCTCTCATAAGCCCCGTCTGACCGATAAAGCCGTGCTGACCGTCACTGCCACTGAGCCACTCACCGGTCTTACTGTCGGAGGTCGTAACGTAGGTTTTCTCTCCCATGATGAGCGACGCCCAGTCCTCGCAGATCTTTTTCGCCATGTTAAGACGGTAAAGCTCACGCTTTATTGGAAAGCCTCCGCTTCCGTTCTCGAAGAATTCGTGGAAACATCTCAGATGTCCTTTCATCCATGCGCTCCACTCATCGATGTGAGCATAGTACTCACGGGGAGTTGTTATCCCGTGAACTTTTTCAAGATAATCAAGTATTTCGCCGTTCATTATCTCATTCCTTTCTGTTTTTTTGCAGTATTTATTGTTACAGGCAGTTATCCGTATCTCTTCCGGAGGTTCAACCGCCTTTGACAAGCTTTCCCATATACCTTTCAAATGAGTATTCCACCGCATCGAGGATATCTATGTCGGATGTGAAGTTGTCAAGTCTTACGTCTTCTTCTTTCGACGGGTCCCATACCGCCTCGGCAAATCCGCGCTGTACCGTTCTGCAACCCTCAAGGATATAGAATCTTCCCTGCACCATCAGTGAGTTCACACAGTCGATTCTGTCGCGGATCCTGCGTTTTACGCTCTCACCTACCGTAACCGTTTCTCCCGATTTTCTCATAAACGAACGAAGTCCGTTGATCAGATACTGTGCCTCGCTGTCGCAGAAGGCATAGCGGATCTCAACACCCGGAAACTCCCGCCTCAGAGCAGTAACGAAACCGAGAAATTCTTCGTTTACTCTCAAAGGGTCGATTTCACCTTTTTGTCCCTCTACAGCATAATCCCCCACAACGCAAAGCGAGTTCCCGAGAAACGCGGTTGCCGCAAATGTGGTGCGTGACTTGTTACCTCCGAAATCCACACCAATGTTGATAAAATCTATCCTTTTCCCCATAAGAGCTTCACGGGGAATAATTATCCTGTCTCTGTTTGAGGCGAAGTATGTATAGATAATTCCCTCCGCCGCACACCTTTCACCGAGAATATCCCGTCGGTACCACACCGTACCTTTCTCGTACTGTGACTCTATCTCACGGAGTCGTTCCGCACTGACATTCGGATTGTCATATATGGTGAAATGGCCGTAATTGTAGAAGTCTGCATCGTATTTTCCGCTTCGCGTCCCCTCAGCATAACGGTCGATATATTCCGTATATATGGGAGACGAGGGTGACGACGGGTTGAGATCCCAAAAAACTCTTCTGTCGCGTGCGGCAAGCTGTCGGTTGAATGCCTCTCGTATCATCGTCTCATGGTGAAGATTTATCTCCGTAGCTATCCACATTCCGTAAGAATTACCTCTTATCTTTTTATATGAATCCGAATTCTTCCCTCCCGCGAAAACGATGATCTTTTCCCCCGTCTCCGTCTTTATCTTCATGCATTCACACCCGCGGTGAAGACACCACTTAAACCTGCCTTCAAACCGCTTTTCAAGTCCAAGTCCGTTGCAATCTCCGATGGTAATCTTGGCACTCGACGCGGTTGCTCCCGTTGCCAGATGGTATTTGTCGGGACTTCTCTCAAGAAGATGTCCGAAGACGAACACGTTATCAACGGTCTTCCCCGCACGCACAGCACCTTCCGCAACGTTTATTTTACATTCAAGGCACCGCCTCATGTAGCCGAGATGTTTACTTCCGAAGTTAAAGCCGCCTAAGTCCATCACCCGTCAACCCCGAGTATCTCCCTGTCAAGATCCTTGAATTTCTCAATCAAAGCGGCGGACGTACCTGCTGTCGCAGCACCTCCCGGTTCACCGATAAGCTCTCGGAGAGTCTTCGCCGCCCTTACGTCTCCGCCTCTTGCCACCGAAGCGAGACATTTGATTATTCGCGCCATCTCAGCCTCCCCTGCCCTTGAGGACAGCTCACGGACCTCAGAAACATAGGAATCTTCACCAAGCCACTTTGCAAACTCACAACGTTCAACTCCGTATTTGTCGAGTATCTCATAAGTTGACACCGCCTCAGCCGAGAATACAAGCTCAAGCATCACTGCCGCTTTCTTTTCTTCTTGACTCAGCTCTGTCTTTTTATTCTCCATCGCCATACATCCTCAGAACAAACTTATTCATGGCGGCACGCTTCATTCTGTAAACCGTACTGGCGGCACAGTCGTACTTTTTACTGAGTCTCTCTGCGGCGTGAGGCTCGCTTTCAACGTAAAACGCCCCCAAAATATCTCTTTCCCTGTAGTCAAGACCTGAAAACGCCGCCTCAGTGACCTCAACGTCCACTTTTGCCCTTTTGTATCGTTCCATCAGACCACCCTCTCCGCAGGCAATAAGCCTTTTCATACTATCAAGAGCGTTTTTCTTCCCGTTCAGCTCCTTCAGCATCCTTTTTGCATCCTTCATCAGTTTAACGTTCACTTTTACCCTTCCTTTCTTCACTCAAGCCACACCCAAACAAATGTTCGTCTGTATTGTCACAAGTTAATCCGTCACTACCGTCGGCAACGTATGCCGAGGAATCAATACAACCGTAACAACAGCTGCATCCGAAAACATAATACGCCAGATCCCCCACAAATATGGTTTCGCCGCATATCTCGCATCTGCCTGCGGGATTTTTCTCCCTCATTGGCATCATAATATGCCTCACCTTTAGCTATCGCCTCCCAAACGAACGTTTGTTCTTTTGTGATTGTATTATACCATCGAACGCTTGTTCTGTCAAGCATTTTACCGAAATTGACCGAGAATCGGTAAATGAGTGATAAAATGATGCCAAAAATGTGATAAAATAAAAAATCTCCGTATTTTCACGGCAAAAGTACACTTGAAACTTGACTAAAAACTGTAAATAAGCTATACTAAACAAAAAAGAAATAAAGGAACCGACGACGATGGAAACATTAGAAACTTCGGCAGGTAATATCACCGTACTGTACGAAGACCGCAACGTGATCTCATTTGTGAAACCCTTCGGTATTTTGTCACAAAAAGCAGAAAACTCCGAGGAAGACAGCATACTTGAGCTCCTTGAGGTATCACGGGAAAATATAAAACTCTTCCCCGTTCACAGACTCGACCGCACCACGGGCGGCGTCATGATCGCGGCAAAAACAAAAGAGGCAGCAGCAGTTCTCAGCACACTCATCACCGATGGCGGCATGAAAAAGGAATACCTGGCGGCAGTCCACGGAAAATCTGACGGAGGTATTCTTGAAGATAATCTCTTTTTCGATAAAAGAAAAAACAAATCCTTTGTTGTCAAAAATGATACGGGGCGGAAGGGAGTAAAAAAAGCAGTCCTTGAATACGAAACACTCAGAACTGTTCCCCATCTCACAGGTGAAGCTTCCCTTGTAAATATCAGGCTGATGACAGGACGAACCCATCAGATCAGAGTGCAGATGTCAAACGCGGGACATCCCCTTCTCGGTGACGGAAAATACGGAGGACGGGACAACAGATGTGAGTGTGCCCTATGGTCATTCAGAATCGGTTTTGACACGGATAAATTAAAAAAGACCCGCCTCGGCAAGTCCGACTTTGCCCACGAGGCGGAATCTTCCCCCGACACGTTTACTTCTCTCCCGGAAGGTTACCCGTGGGATCTTTTCAACTGAAAACAAACGATACCGCAGTCTTTCCTTCAAAAGAAATAGGGGAATTCTGCGGTATTTGCGGTATTTTTGATTAAATTTCAAAAAACATATTGACAAATCTCAAAAAAAAACATATACTTGCTTTAGCAAACGTGCAAATTGCTAATTCACAATTAGCAAACGCGCAATCATCTTTTGGTTTTCGACCGTTTTCATATCACCACAACTTAAGGAGACCTTAACGTGTCGCATATTAACAAGAAAAGACCCAACACGCGACTGCAGATCATCCAGCTGGCGGCAAAGATGTTTATCGAGGAAGGCTATGAAGAAACATCTCTGTCAAAGATCGCGAAAATACTTGATCTGAGCACCGGAAACATCACATTTTACTTCAAATCAAAGGAACACCTTCTTGCGGTTCTGGTCAACGAACTTTTCGACTTCCAGAAGCTTATGATAGAACATGCCGCGGATGAGGGCAAAACCTCACTGCTTGCTTACTGTCTTGAGCTTACCGCCATTGCGGCTATCTGCGAAGAAGACGAAGCGGCAAGAAGCTTCTATACCGAGTCATACAGGTCCCCCATCACTCTTGATCTTATCCGCGCCAACGACACAGAGAAAACGAAACAGATATTCGGTGAGTTCCGCCCCGATTGGACCGATCAGGATTGGATCGCTACGGAAAATATCGTTTCGGGTATCGAATACGCCACCATTATGACCCGTGAAGCGGACACTCCCCTTCACGTGCAGATCGAAACGGCACTTGATGCCATCATGCTTCTGTACAGGGTACCTGCGGAGATACGTAAAACAAAAATAGAAAAAGTTTTGGCTATGGATTACCGTGCCCTCGGCAGACGTCTTCTCAGCGAATTCAAAGAATATATCGACAAAGTAAACGAAGAAAACCTAAAAAAAGCTATTAAACAGAAGAAAAACAAAAACTGAATTCTCCTTATCATTATACTATATTTAAAGCCCCGAGGCAGAACGGTTCA
>JAZUBG010000138.1:0-3058 GCA_045638405.1 Eubacteriales bacterium
TATTTCTGCTGATGAATACGGGCGACCACAGGTCGCCCCTACGGTAGAACGGATGGTAAAACAATTCAAAGGTGCGGCAACAAAAAAGATTGGTGCATCCATTTGGCAAAAATCCTATATTGAACACGTGATACGAAATAAGAATGATTACGAAACCCGATCAAATTATGTTTTCGAAAATCCGTTGCGATGGTACTACGACGAATTATATGCAGAAGAATAGGGGTATGGACTTTACCCGAAGCATTTGTATAACAAACGCATCGGGCTATGCCCATACCCTTATTCTATTTCTCCGATAAGGACAACACCCATTTTGTTCGTACTCCTTTTTAATACTGTCAGGGAGCAGCATAATAACCTTCCTCCGGGAGGAAGGAGGCACGCGTCAGCGTGACGGAGGGATTGTAAAAGGTTAGACTATCGCTCAAAACAATCCCTCAGCCGCCTTCGGCGACAGCTCCCTTTACACAAGGGAGCCTTTTGTTTGTGCAAGCCTATTTGTTTGCAAATAGACGGAAATTTGGTAATAGTCTTTAATTATGGCATACGAAGCACTTCATTTGTGGACACAAACGCAAAATACGGCATACCTCTTTCGAGATTTGCCGTATTTCTAAAACTGTCCTTTAGGGTACAACCCTAAAGCGGTGGCTTTTTATGTAAAAAGACCCTCCCCGAAAATCGGGAAGGTCTTTTTTGTTAACTTATAAGATTACTCTTCAGTCTTAGTTGTATCGATGAGCTTGATGAGAGCCATCTCAGCTGCGTCTCCGCGGCGCGGACCGAGCTTGTAGATCTGAGTGTAACCACCGTTTCTGTCAGCATACTTGGGAGCGATCTCGTCAAAGAGCTTAACGACAACGTCTCTCTTGGTGATGTATGCGAGAGCAGAACGCTTGGTAGCAAGAGTGTTCTTCTTACCGAGTGTAATCATCTTTTCGGCCATAGCGCGTACTTCCTTCGCACGTGTGAGAGTGGTCTCGATGGAACCATTCTCAAGAAGATATGTTACCATACCGCGAAGCATAGCATTTCTATGCGCTGTTGTTCTGCCGAGTTTTCTTGTACCGGGCATTTTCATGTCCTCCTTTTACAAAAGTAAGTTTTTTGGATTCAGTCTGCCTTACGGCAATCATCATCCTCACACCTCCGATGAGGTGAATTATTCATCCTCGTGCTTCAGCTCGAGGCCGAGGGACTGAAGCTTGAGAATAACCTCTTCAAGCGACTTCTTACCGAGATTTCTGACCTTCATCATATCGTCCTCGGTGCGGTTGATAAGATCTTCAACCGTGTCAATGCCTGCACGCTTCAAGCAGTTGAAGCTACGAACAGACATGTCAAGCTCCTCAATGGTCATCTCAAGGACTTTTTCCTTGATGGTTTCTTCGCGTTCAACCATGATCTCCGCATTCTTTGCCTCATCCGACAGATCGACGAATAAGTTGAGATGCTCGTTGAGTATCTTGGCCGCAAGAGAAATCGCTTCCTTAGCTAAAATCACACCGTTTGTGAGAACTTCAAGCGTAAGCTTGTCGTAGTCAGTGCTGCTTCCAACACGTGTGTTTTCAACTGTATAGTTTACGTTGTATACGGGAGTGTAAATCGAATCGGTAAAAATCGTGCCGATGGGAGCAGAATTTCCCTGATTCTTCTCAAGGTAGATCTGCTTATTCTTATCACCTGAAACATAACCTCTGCCGTGATCGAATGTAAGCTCCATATAGAAGCGGATGTTTTCGCCAACTGTGCAGATGTGGTGATCGGGATTAAGAATCTCAAGATCAGGATCAGCCTTGATATCCCCTGCAGTGATCTCACGTTCGCCGGAAACGTCGATAATAACAGTCTTGGGAGTATCAGTGTAGAGCTTTGCTACGATACCCTTGATGTTAAGTACGATTTCAGGAACGTCTTCCTTTACTCCGGGGATGGTGGTGATCTCATGGAGAACTCCGTCGATCTTGATGTTTGAAACCGCTACGCCGGGAAGTGAGTTGATGAGCACGCGGCGCAGTGAATTTCCGAGGGTAATTCCGTATCCTCTCTCGAGGGGCTCGATGATAAACTTACCGTTTCTACCATCTTCACTCAAATTTATAGTCGCTATATTCGGCTTTTCTATTTCAATCATTATAACAACCCTCCCTTAATTTATGTGTAAATGCTGCTGTCGCATTTTACTTCTGCGGTTCGACGCAGAAATCGGATAGTCTATACCGCCACGCGGAGTCTGCGAAACAAAGTTGTCCGCATAATGACCCTTCTGTGTTTGTTATGCGGCACAGGCAGGTCATTACTTGGAGTAAAGCTCGATGATAAGCTGTTCTTCGAACGGGAAGTCGATATCGTCTCTCTGGGGGAGTGCGATTACCTTAGCAGTTGCTGCTTCAGCATTCACCTCAAGCCACTTGGGAGCTGTAGCTGTTGCTGCATCTTCCATGAGAGCCTTGAACTTCTCGCTACCACGGCTCTTTTCCTTAAGAGCTACAACATCGCCAACCTTAAGAATGATTGAAGGAATATCAGCCTTCTTGCCGTTGAGTGTGAAGTGAGCGTGACGAACGAACTGACGAGCTTCCTTACGGCTGCTTGCCATACCCATTCTGTAAACTACGTTGTCAAAGCGTCTCTCGAGGATGCTGAGGAGGTTTTCACCTGCAACGCCTTCCTTCTTGTCAGCCTGTACATAGTAGCCCTTGAACTGCTTCTCCTGAACACCGTAGTAACGGCGTGCGGTCTGCTTCTCTCTGAGCTGGAGACCGTATTCCTTTACGCTCTTGCGTCCTGCGCCATGCTGACCGGGAACAGTAGAACGTCTGGAAAGCGCACACTTATCGCTGAGACATCTGTCGCCCTTAAGGAAGAGCTTCTTGCCTTCTCTGCGGCAGAGCTTGCAGGATGCACCTGTATATCTTGCCATATCTTATTTCCTCCTGTAAATTTAGGAATTCTGACTGCCTTTGGCAAGGACAGCCGAATCTGTTCGGGTTTTCCCCGTAACTCTTTAGTATGATTATACTCTTCTTCTCTTGGGGGGACGGCATCCGTTGTG
>JAZUBG010000139.1:0-4028 GCA_045638405.1 Eubacteriales bacterium
CCGAACATAAGTCCCTGGTCGCCCGCGCCGGTGTCGTACTGATCGGCGATCTCACCGTTCTTTGCCTCGAGAGCCTTATCAACGCCAAGTGCGATGTCGGGGGACTGGCCGTGGAGCGAAGAGATAACTGCACAGCTGTCGCAGTCGAAGCCGTACTTTGCGCGGTCGTAGCCGATCTTGCGGACGGTCTCACGAGCGATGGTCTGAAGATCAGCGTAACCGTTGGTGGTAACCTCACCCATTACGACGATGAGACCGGTGGTGCAGCATACCTCGCAAGCTACGCGGGACATAGGATCCTGCGCGAGAAGATTGTCAAGGACAGCATCAGAGATCATATCACAGATCTTATCGGGATGTCCTTCGGTAACCGATTCGGATGTAAAAAGTCTGCGGTTCTTTTCCATTTTTCTTTTCCTTTCTCAAAAAAGAGGCCTCGCGCAGACGAGACCTCAAAAACTCATCTGTCAGGAATTAGCACCTTGCTTTACAGTAGGTTGCTGCAACGTCACAGGGCCTGTCCCTCGGTTGCTCTTGATAAGAAACGTGTATTCTGAATTATTTAGCAATATATTATATCATATTCGACAATGATTGTCAATAGTTTTCGCGAAATTTATTCCGCATCCGCCTTTGATCTTATCTTTTCACAAAGGATATTGAAACAGAAGGACGCCGCCGCGCCGCAAACGATACATACGAGATAGATACAGATATTGCCGACGGTAGTGTTAAATGAAGGGAGAATCATCAGCGTTGTAGCCACTACAAAGCCCATTACCGCGTGCGACACGATCGAATGATGCTTATCAAAAACGAACTTCATCAGCTTTGAGAAAAGCAGAAGAGTTGCAAGCATTGCACATCCGAGAGGAATAAGTACTCCGAAATCAAGATGAGAAATGCCGTGAGACATCTGCTCGTAGATACCAAAGAAAAGCAAAAGTGTCGACGAGCTGAAGCCGGGAACGATGAAGCTGAGTCCCCAAAGGAGTCCGCAGATGAGCCATCCGACGAAATTCGGCTCGATTGTAAGTTCGAGAACGCTCTTGAAGAGGTAAAATACCGCGGAGATCGCGATAAAGCTGATAACAAGAGACAGAATCGAGAATTTATTTCTCTTCTCTTTTCCCGCCTCGCGCCACAGCTCGGGAAGCGTTCCTGCAATAAGTCCGACAAAAACGCAAAGTACGACAGCTTCATTCCATTGCAGGAGCTTTTCAGTTATGCCCGCAAATCCGACAAAGCCGAGGACACCGCCTATACCAACGAAGACGAGCATCTTGAAATGCTTTCTGATACCCTTGAATGGATTCGAAAGAACCTCGAGTATCTGGTCATAAATTCCGAAGGCGTAACAAAGCGTTCCGCCGCTGACTCCGGGGAGGATAGCACCGAGTCCGACTATGAAACCTTGTACCACCCAAAGTATTGCTTTAAGTATAAAATTCTTTTTCATTTTTCTGATTCCTTAGATTGATGTTATTATTATACATCAAGGCGAGGCAAAAGTCAATATTATCTTGTAAACAAAACAGACTCAACCTGAGGTTGAGCCTGTTTAAATGTCAGCTGAATTCGAAGTGTCCGCCGAGACCGAATATCATATAGATAATCGACACAGAAATAAGAACGATCGCGATAAGGATGAAAATAAGCGAGCGGATACTCCATATCGACTTTTTCGAGCCATCCGAGTTTTCGGGCTTCGGCAAAAGCTTTGCCGCGCGGAGAGTTGTTATCAGCGGTTTATAAAGAGCAAGTACAATGCCTGCGTTAAGTACAGTTTTAGTAAGGTTGAAGGGCAAAAGCAAGGTAGGAATGAACGCAATTACCTCTTCTACAGTGGAGTTCGTATATATCGGGGTGATCACGAGATTGGAAAGCATCATTACTGTTACGGTAGCAACCACAGTGGATGAAAGCGAAAGAGCGACTCCCGAAATATTTCTGCGCTTGGAATAGATATATCCTGCAACGACCGAAAAAGTCATAGTTGAAATTATATCCATAAGCATTCCCCAAAAGCCCGTGTCACCAACGGTGATCTGCTCGATAAGAGGAACGAGCAGCGAGATCACAGCTCCTGCGCCGGGACCGATGATCATTGCGGCAATACAAACGATTGCATCTTTAGCATCAAAGGTAAGAAAACTGACGTTGATTCTGAAAATTGCTGTTACGGCATATGACATCGCTGCAAAAAGAGCGATCAGAACCATTTTGCGTATGCCGAATCTGTCTTTTTTCTGCATAAAAAAATCCTCCATTAATTAAATGGAGAGAAGGTATGATAGCACAATGGCAAAGATATCTTCTCCCATCCAGACTTTACTGTCGGTCAGGGAATTTCACCCTGTCGGCACTATGCTTCGCATAATGTTCACGGACTATACCGTCGGTACGGAATTTCACCGTCCCCAAAGATATTATTATTTTATTCTATGCAAAGATCGGATGCACCGGAGTGCATCCGATCTTTTTATAAATCGAATTATTAAGTTAGGTTAATAATTACTCAACGATCTCGGATACGACACCGGAACCAACGGTTCTACCACCCTCACGGATAGCGAAACGGAGACCGAGCTCGCATGCGATAGGAGTGATGAGCTCAACGCCGAAGGTTACGTTGTCGCCGGGACGGCACATCTCAACGTCAGCGGGAAGCTCGATGGTACCGGTAACGTCGGTAGTTCTGAAGTAGAACTGAGGTCTGTAACCGGTTACGAAGGGCTTCTTACGGCCGCCTTCCTTCTCGGTAAGAACGTAAACCTGACCCTTGAACTTGGTGTGGGGCTTAACGGATCCGGGCTTGCAGAGAACCTGTCCACGCTCGATCTCGTCCTTAGCTACGCCACGGAGGAGGCAACCGATGTTGTCACCAGCCTCTGCCTGGGGAAGAAGCTTGTGGAACATCTCAACGCCGGTAACTACGCAGTTTCTCTTCTCCTCGGTGAGACCAACGATCTCAACGGTGTCGGAAACCTTAACAGTACCACGCTCTACACGACCGGTAGCAACAGTACCACGGCCGGAGATGGAGAATACGTCCTCAACGGGCATAAGGAAGTCGAGGTCAGCCTTACGCTCAGGGGTGGGGATATAGGAGTCAACTTCGTTCATGAGCTCTGCGATGCAAGCGTACTCAGGAGCGGAAGGATCGGTGTTAGCAGACTCGAGTGCTACACGTGCGGAACCACGAACGATCGGAATGTCATCGCCCGGGAACTCGTACTCGGAGAGGAGGTCACGGATCTCCATCTCAACGAGGTCGAGAAGCTCTTCGTCATCAACGATGTCGGTCTTGTTCATGAATACGCAGATTGCGGGAACGCCAACCTGACGAGCAAGAAGAACGTGCTCTCTGGTCTGTGCGAGAGGGCCGTCTGTACCTGCAACAACGAGGATAGCGCCGTCCATCTGAGCTGCACCGGTGATCATGTTCTTAACATAGTCAGCGTGGCCGGGGCAGTCAACGTGAGCGTAGTGACGGTTGTCAGTCTCGTACTCAACGTGACGGGTGTTAATTGTGATACCTCTTGCCTTCTCCTCAGGAGCGTTGTCGATCTGGTCGTATGCCAGGAACTCTACGCTACCCTGTGCGAGAGAGAGGTACTTGGTAATAGCAGCAGTAAGGGTGGTCTTACCATGGTCAACGTGACCGATGGTACCAATGTTTACGTGGGGCTTGCTTCTTTCAAATGTAGCCTTTGCCATTTTTGGAATCCTCCATAAAAATCTTTTTTATTTTATTTTTTATTTAGTGCAAAGATAGAATTAGTTCTGCTTTGCGCGGGCAGTTACGATGCCCTCCTGGATGCTCTTGGGAACCTGAGCAAAGTTGTGCGGCTCCATAGAATAGAGCGCACGTCCCTGAGACTTGGAACGCAGGTCGGTCGCGTAACCGAACATCTCGGAAAGCGGAACGTCTGCGATAATCTCGGTAGATCCCTTACCGTCGTCATTCATGGACTGAATTGCACCACGGCGGGAGTTGAAGTCACCGATTACGTCACCAAGATAAT
>JAZUBG010000140.1:0-1792 GCA_045638405.1 Eubacteriales bacterium
CTCCCCTAC
The DNA here is from genome assembly GCA_045638405.1 of Eubacteriales bacterium. GTDB lineage: Bacteria > Bacillota > Clostridia > Oscillospirales > CAG-272 > RUG11130. Next base: position 10 of record JAZUBG010000140.1, read on the forward strand.
CTTAGACAATGTAATATGCACGTTTAAGTCTTAACTTCACGTTTACGTTCCCACGACAGATTCAAAAAAATCTGTCGTGTTTTTCTATTTACCCCTCATAATGCTCGGCAACCTCGGAGAGCTTTTCCCTCACATTTATCCTCTGAGGACACGCCGCTTCGCATTTGCCGCAGCCGATGCAGTCGGACGGCTTTCCGAAGCTCTCGGTAAGCTTCTTAAATCTCACTTTTCGCGTTTCGGGAGAGATCCTGCAGGTCTTCTCTCCGTTATAAAGTTCAAAATATTTGGGAATGTTTACGTTCACGGGACATCCCGCTTCAACACAGTATCCGCATGAGGTACAAGGTATCGCCACCGCGCTCTTTATCATCTCTGTCGCCTTAGCGATGATCTCGCGTTCTTCTTCATTCAGCGGTACAAAATTACCCATCGTTGCCATATTGTCGCGGAGCTGCTCCATATTCCCCATTCCGCTGAGAGTCATGAACACTCCCTCGAGTCCCGCGGCAAAGCGGAGCGCCCACGAAGCTACCGATCTGTCTGGCGCGTAATCCTTGAAGAGCTTTTCCACTTCCGCCGGAACGTTTACAAGCGTTCCGCCCTTAACGGGCTCCATAATGGCGATCTTCTTACCGTGACGGCGGGCGACTTCGTAGTTTTTCCGTGACTGGATCTTCTCGTCCTCCCAGTCAAGATAGTTTATCTGCAGCTGAACGAAGTCCACCTCGGGATGCTCGGTGAGGATTCTGTCGAGAAGCTCCGCATTGTCGTGATAGGAGAAACCGATCTCGCGGATCTTCCCTTCCTTCTTTTTCTGTGCGATAAACTCAAAGCATCCGAACGCCCGGCACTTCGGCTCGTAAAACTCACGGCTTACTGAGTGGAGGAGGTAATAGTCAAAGTAATCAACTCCGCACCGTCTCAGCTGTTCTTCAAATATCAGCGGTACGCCCTCCGCGTTTTCAATAAGAAATACGGGAAGCTTGTCCGCAAGGCGAAACGACTCACGTGGAAAACGCTTTACAAGCAAGTCCCGCAGTACGTTCTCGCTGTAGTAGTTGTGATACATATATCCCGTATCGAAATACGAAAATCCGCTTTCTACGAATGTACGTATAAGCTCGTACGCCGCCTCATAATCAACATTCTTGGGGTCGCTGTCGTCAAATAACGGCAGCCTCATTACACCGTAACCGAAATTATTCATTGTTTTTTCCTTTCAAGGGTGTGAAAGTTCGTTTTCTTTTATTATACCATATTTCGTGTCTGTTGTCAAAAACTATCTTGGTTAACAAGGAAATAAACCAATGGTTTATAAGATATTAAATTTACTATCGTAAATATATATTGACAAAATCACCGTCTTATGTTATAATCAAGACAGAAAGGCGGTGTTTTTATGTACATCGATTACAGTAAACTTTGGAAGTTACTCATTGACAAGGGTATCAGCAAGACCGATCTGATGGAGCTTACGGGTATGAGTTCCCGTGTGCTCGCTAAGCTTTCTAAAAACGAGACGGTGACTACCGACACCGTAGCGCGTATCTGCTCTGCTCTTTCCTGCGACGTTGGAGATATTATGGAATGTGTCAGCGAGGAAAGACTGTCCGTGTACTCTGCTTTCAAAAAGCTGGGCGTTGTCACCGAGGAAAACGATCTTTTCAGAACGATAAGATTTACCCGCGGAAAAGATAATTTCGTGGTATATCACACGAAGCAGACAGCAAACAAGGCAACACACATCGAATGCCGCGAGGATGGAACGGTATATTTTTCGCAG
>JAZUBG010000141.1:0-3202 GCA_045638405.1 Eubacteriales bacterium
CCAACTCCATTCACCCCCACACAAAGTTCACAGGTCAGGTTTACGTTCTTACTGAAAAGGAAGGTGGCCGTCAGAAGCCCTTCTTCTCCGGTTACAGACCTCAGTTCTACTTCAGAACAACAGACGTTACCGGTACAATCACTCTTCCCGCTGACGTTGAAATGTGCCGTCCCGGCGATAACGTTGATATGAACGTTGAGCTCATCACTCCTATCGCTATCGAGACAGGTCTCCGTTTCGCTATCCGTGAGGGTGGTAGAACAGTAGGTTCCGGCGTAGTTTCCGCTATCGAGGCGTAAGTTACACTGTTAACTGATCTATTCGCTATAACTTAGCTCTTACAAATATGCGGGACCTTCGGGTCCCGCATATTGACTATATTCACTCTTTTGAGTGTTATTTTCGGGGATAGGTGTAATTCCTTACCGGTGGTAAAAGTCCACTAACTTTCACGCTCTGCGCGTAAAGCCGAACGGGTGAAATTCCCGTACCGACGGTCAAAGTCCGGATGAGAGAAAACAAAGTTTTACGCATATAGCGTTATGTCCCCGTATAGATTTATTCTATGCGGGAATTTTTGTTTTTCTCCGCAATATTATTTAGAAATATCTTTAGTATTCGGGAGTAAAGACTATGAAACGTACTTCAAAAACTGTTTCAAACAGAGAACATATCAAAACGTTGTGTGCCGCAGGACTTTTCGCGGCTATCGCCTACGTATGCTGTGCCATTTTCCATTTCAAAGCAGGATTTCTGACTTTTGACCTTAAAGATGCCGTTATGGCTGTAGGCGGAATGATACTCGGCCCCGTTTACGGTATCGCTATGGCAATTTTAGTTGCTGTGATTGAGGCTGTGACCATCAGTTCTACCGAATTTTACGGATTTATCATGAACGCGCTGTCAAGCTGTACTTTCGTCGGAATTGCAAGCCTTATTTACACAAAACGCCGTACCCTTCCCTTCGCTGTGACGGGAATCGCCGTCGCTTCTGTTTCAAACGTCGGTGTGATGATGCTTGCTAACCTGTTTATCACGCCTTTCTACATGGGGGTATCTCGAAGCGATGTTGCCGCAATGATACCCACACTGCTTTTGCCCTTTAATCTTACGAAATCAATATTCAACTCCGCAGTTGTATTTATCATATATAAGCCGATAATAACCGCGATGAGAAGCTCAGGCTTTATCACTTCGGTAAATAATAGCAAAATGTTAAAGAAGTCCGGTAAGCTCAGTATTATCATCACAGCAGCGGCTCTCGCTGTTGCCGCTGCCGCACTTATATTCTTCTTTGTAAAGCTTAACGGCTCATTCTCCTTCGGAAATAACTAAAAATGAATTTCCCGCAAGAATTTTTGAGATTTTTGCGGGAGTTTTTTACTTTTTTCCCGTCTAATAGATGAAAAACAAAAACACCTTCACAGAAAGGACGTGTTATTTATGAAGAAAAGAATTATAATTACCCTACTCTCCCTCATTTTGACCCTCGCTTTATCGATAAGTGTCAGTGCGATCTATGCAGGCAGTCGCTACTTCGATGATTTGAGTGAAGATGATTGGGCGTGTAAGATTGCTGATGCTGCATATGAAAACGGCTATATGTTCGGTGTAGGCGGAGAGTATTTCGCTCCTAAGAGAGAGGTTACCTATGCTGAGCTTGTTACAGTGCTCTACCGTCTTGCAGGTACTCCAAAGGTTTCCGACCCTACCACGGGAGATCACAAATGGTATCACCTTGAAATTCTGTGGGGTGAGAGCATCGGTATCATTGACAGGGGCGTGACCGATCCCGAAAGCATCGCTACAAGAGAGGGAATCGTCAAAATGATTTACGACTTTGCTCTTCACAAAGGACTAAACGTAAGTGCAGCAGAGGACAAATCAGTGCTTGAGTGGTTCGTTGACAGCGATACCCTTCCCGAAGAATCTACCGCTCAGTGGTGCTATGTTATTAGTCATAAGATCATCGAAGGTGACGGTTACGGACATTTGATGCCTAACGGCACGCTTACCCGCGAGCAGTTAGCGGCAATAGTTATCAGACTCGATGATATATCTGCATTGAATCGCCCCGACAGCGAGCTTTGGAATATCCCCGTAGGTGAAACTGTAATTACCGAAGCTCCCGAAAACGCAGATTCCATTTACTTCAGCGTAGACCGCATCACCAACAGATATCTGATCGAAAATGAAAAGGGAGAATATATCTGTACTACGGACGATGTGACACTGTTTGAAAATGACTCAAATAAAGAATGGTGTCCCTACGTATACGGTACTATTCCCTGCTACGGCGGTGAGTATATCTTCTACATTCCATACCCCTTCTATTACTTCGTAATTCCGGACTCCGAAAGCTTTTCCGTAACCCCCATGAACACGGGAAATGTAGACTTCAGCTTCAATGGCTTCAGCCTTGAGGGATACGGCATTGAAAAGATCACCTACGAGGGTGACACCGTAACTATTTACGGAAGCAGGGCAACTCTCACTAAATCTAATGCAGATAAATCGGGATACACTGTCGTTTTCGCCGATAAATGATTATAAAGCAAAAATCTTATATTTTCCTGTTGTATTTCGGCGCAGTATGTGGTATACTGTATGAGGCGTGATGTGCGCTACATATCTTATCAAGAGCGGCGGAGGGACTGGCCCCATGAAGCCCGGCAACCTATCACTTGTGACAAGGTGCTAATTCCCGATAGATGAGACGTTTACCACAGGATTTTTGCGGTTCTCTGTCTTGTCGCGGAGAACCGCTTTTGTTTTCATAAACTTGTAAATAAATACAAAGGAGAATATAAATGAAGAAGCTTTTTACATCTGAATCAGTTACCGAAGGACATCCCGATAAAATCTGCGACCAGATCTCCGACAGAATCCTTGACGCCATTCTCGCTCAGGACCCCATGGCACGTGTTGCCTGCGAAACCGCTTGTACAACAGGTATGGTAAGCGTTATGGGTGAGATCACTACTACCGCTATCATTGATTATCCTCAGATCGTACGCGACACTGTTGTAGGCATTGGCTACGACAGAGCAAAGTACGGCTTTGACGGTCTCACCTGTGCTGTTCTTTCCTCCATCCACCAACAGTCCCCCGACATCGCTATGGGTGTTGACAAGTCCAGCGAGGCTAAGGCTGGCGAGGTCACCGACCGTCTCGACACCGGTGCAGGTGACCAGGGTCTTAT
>JAZUBG010000142.1:0-10520 GCA_045638405.1 Eubacteriales bacterium
GGCCTTGATATCGGCAATAGCCTTTGTAAGATCCATGGTAACTGTGCCTGCCTTGCGGTTCGGCATGAGACCCTTAGGACCGAGAACACGACCGATGCGGCCTACAACGCCCATCATGTCGGGAGTTGCAACAACAACGTCATAATCGAACCAGTTTTCGTTCTGGATCTTGGTAACGAGTTCTGCGCCGCCAACGAAGTCTGCACCTGCAGCTTCAGCAGCCTGGATATTGTCGCCTTTAACGAAAGCAAGGATTTTTACGGATTTACCGGTACCGTTCGGAAGAACGATAGCACCTCTAACCTGCTGGTCTGCGTGACGGGAGTCAACACCGAGGCGAACGTGGATTTCGATAGTTTCATCAAATTTAGCCTTGGCAGTCTGGCAAACAAGGCCGAGTGCTTCGTCGGCATCATAGAGCTTGGATCTGTCGACGAGTTTAGCACTGTCTGTATATTTCTTACCTTTTTTCATTTAAATAATTCCTCCTGTGTGGTTTTTCGGACGATTCAAACGATCCTCCCACTTTTTTAGGGACCTCAGTCTACGACCTGGACACCCATGCTTCTTGCTGTACCGGCGATCATCTTTGCAGCTGCTTCAACGTCATTAGCGTTGAGGTCAGGCATTTTCTGTTCTGCGATCTTAAGAACCTGTTCGCGGGTGATCTTAGCAACTTTGTTCTTGTTGGGAACACCGGAACCGCTTTCAATGCCGCAAGCCTTCTTAATAAGAACAGCTGCCGGGGGGGTCTTGGTGATGAATGTGAAGGAACGGTCCGCATAAATGGTAATGACAACGGGGATGATAAGACCCATGTCATTTTTCGTTCTTTCATTGAATTCCTTTGTAAATGCCACGATATTAACACCGTGCTGACCGAGCGCGGGGCCTACGGGCGGAGCCGGATTTGCTTTACCGGCGGGTATCTGAAGCTTTACATAAGCTACTATTTTCTGAGCCATGTCAATTAACCTTCCTTAAGAATGAAATGAATTTTGGATCTCAAATGACCTCAATCTGGTCAAGTTCGAGTTCTGCGGGTGTTTCGCGTCCGAACATAGAAATAACTACTCGGACTTTGTTGTTGGGTATGTCGATCTCTTCGACGATACCTGTAAAGTTCTCAAGCGATCCGCTCGTTATCTTAACGGAATCTCCAACGGCGTAGTCTACTTCCGCTGCCTGTTTCATAATGCCGAGAGAAGCGATCTCTTCGTCAGTAAGAGGTACGGGCTTGCCTTCAGGACCGACAAAGCCTGTAACACCGCGGATATTTTTAACAATAAACCAGGTGTCGTCATTGACGATCATATTGACTAAAACATAACCGGGAAAAAGTTTTCTTTCTCTTTCAACGGTTTTTCCTGCCTCGTTGTCCTCTGCAACCGATTCCGTCGGTATGCGGATGTCAAAAATAAGATCCTGAAGCTTTCTGTTTTCGATGATAGTTTCAAGACTTGTCTTGACCTTGTTTTCGTAGCTTGAATAGGTATGAAGCACATACCATTTTCCGTTCTGCGCCATCGTTTATCCTCCGCCAATTAGGACACAATGAGACCTGCAAGGAATTTGAACAAAGCGTCAACCGCGCCGATGAAAACTGCAGAAAGCAGAACAACGCAGATAACAACGATAGTGTTGTTCAAAACCTGTTTAGGTGTGGGCCAAACGACTTTGGAAATTTCGCTCTTAACTTCTTTGAGGAATTTTCCTGCTTTAGCAAAGAAACCGGGCTTCTTTTCTTTTTTGGTTTCAACCTTAGCGGGTTTCTTAGCTTCGGACTTTTTGATTTCTTCCGACATCAAATTTGACCTCCTTACTTTGTTTCCTTGTGAAGCGTGTGCTTGCGGCAGAACTTGCAGTATTTGTTCATTTCAAGTCTGTCGGGATTGTTCTTTTTGTTTTTGGTAGTGTTGTAGTTCCTCTGTTTGCATTCCGAGCATGCCAAAACTACTTTATCCTTACCCATGTCGGCACCTCCTTAATTATTTGCCTCCCTTTCTCGCCGATCCGTATTTCGATTTCGGACTGGCACAGCAAAGGCGTTCTGACTCGCGTAAAACATCGAATTTGCCGATTTTTGCGCAACTCAATAAAGCACCTTTACGCAAGGTAGAGATATTATATCATAAATCGAAGAAAATTGCAAGAGTTCAAAGCCCTACTCTGTGTTTTTTCTATGAATTTTCAAGTAAAATATTTCAATTTCTTTTACATAGAACATCTCTCTCTTGTTTTGAAACTGTCAGCCCCACAAACAAATAAATATCAATTAATCATACTATTGAAATTATCTGCATTTTATGTTAAAATAAATAAAACAAACAGAGAGGAACACCCACTCAATGAAGACAAATTATGATCTGATAATTATCGGCGCAGGTCCTGCAGGCATAGCAGCAGCATTGGCAGCTGCTCGTTCGGGGATCGACACACTTCTCGTTGAACGTTACGGATGCGTTGGAGGAGGAATGACGTCGATGTACATAAGACCGTTTCTCGGAAGCGTTACCAATATTAATATAGGTAGAGAAATTGAACAAAACGTAAATGTCTATTGTGACAGAATGTCTAACGTTGAAGCTGCAAAATATGCGCTGACGAAGATGCTGCACGATGCAGGTGTAAAAGTTGTTCTGCAGGCATCGTTGTCTTCCGTTAAAACAGAAAACAGAAGAATTAAATCCATTGAGATAACCACGCAAAGCGGATCGATTGAATTGACGGCTAAACAGTTTACAGATGCAAGCGGAGACGGAGTTCTTGCGGCAATGGCAGGATGTAAAGTTGAGGTTGGACGTTCGGAAGACGGACTCATGCAGCCGACCTCGATAATGTTTACAATAGAAGGAATCGAACCGTGGCAGGAACTTACATGTCAGCATGAAGAGCATTATCAGGATCTTGGAGACGGCCGAGAATACCTCGATCTTTGCCATAAAGCGTGTGCATCAGGAGAACTTCCGAGCACGGTAAATATCGTCAGGCTCTACAAAACAGGTCACCCGGGTGAGAGAATGGTCAACGCAACGCAATTAAATAAGGTAAACCCATTAAATCCGGAAAATTTGTTTGAATCCGAATTTTTATTAAGAGAGCAAATACACTCTGTAGTCAGTTTTTTAAGAAATAACATTCCGGGCATGGCAAATATACGTGTAAACGGAAGTTCAACAACGCTCGGAATAAGAGAGTCAAGACGTGTTATAGGTGACTATGTTTTAACAGCAGAAGACCTTATCGCAGGCAAAAAATTCGACGATGCAATCGTTCATGATGCTTGTTTTCCGCTCGATATACATAACCCTGCAGGTCCGGGACAGGCAGTTGACGAAGAGGGATGTCCGAAGGTTGCACGTCCATACGATATTCCGTATCGCTGTCTTACACCTCTCGATTTCGACAATCTTCTTGTTGCCGGCAGATGTATTTCTGGAACACACGAGGCGCATTCGTCATACCGTGTTATGCGAATATGCATGGCAATAGGAGACGCGGCAGGTCATGCCGCAGAGTTGGCAATCAGCGGGTCAAACAATACCCGAGATATTAACATAAAGCAACTGCAAAGCAGAGTAAATATTTAAAGAATAGACATCCAAATCATTTATACTTTTTGAAACCTAACATAACAGAACAAAGCCCTTCCTTATTCAGGAGGGCTTTGTCTGTTTATAGAATAATCTGTTTTAATTATTATTCATAATTATTTTTTCTTACGGGTGAAGAATGTGCCGCATGCTACACCAAGAGAAGCAAGCGCGAAAATGATAGCGCTAAGGCCAAAGTCGCTTGTTTCAGGTGCCTGAAGAGGAACATCTTCTTCTTCAATTTCATACAAATATTCATTTGCGATAATGAATCCACCGTCTTCGGTTGCAGAGATATATGTTGCATAGTATGGAACAGATTCTTCTACAACAGAATAAACAATCAATTTATCGTCATTGTATTTGTTAAGACCTTCAAAAGTCCAAGACCAACCGTCAGCTTCGGAAATAACTTTAGTGTCAACAGCTACGCCATCAGCATAGAGGTGAACCGTGATGCTTTCGGGACGCATGCCGTCAAAGTTGTCGTCATCGTACCAAACTTTAGTTACATTTACAGAAATAACTTCGGGGATATAGTTATTAACTACATTATAGCCGAGTACTTCGGTTGTATAACCGTGAACAGTTTCCTCAGATATGGTATAAACAATGAGCTTACCATTTTCATACTTTTCAAGACCGGTGAAGGACCATGCCCAACTGTTTTCAGATGTTACTACTCTAGAATCAACCTTAATACCATTAGCAAAGAGGTTAATTACTATGCTTTCAGGACGTTTACCTGCTAAATTGTCAGCATCGTTCCAAATCTTAATGCCTTTTACTTCAGTCTTTTCAGGAACATGGGTATTGGTTACGTTATAGCCAACAACAGTTGCGATATAACCGTTAACAGCATCTTCGGTGATGGTGTAAACAATTTCTGTACCGTTTGCATACTTATCAAGATTTTCAAAGTTCCAAGTCCAGTTATCTGCTGCAGAAACAACCTTGGATGCTACGTAAGAACCGTTAGCATAGAGGTTAATCTTGATGGATTCGGGACGGATACCATCCTGGTCATTGTTATCGTTCCAAATCTTATGACCCATTACGTTAGTCTTTTCAGGAGCATAAGTATTAACGATATCAGTTCCGTTTATGGATGCGGTATAGCCTTCGACTGCATCTTCAGATACAGTATAAACGATTTCTGTACCAGCGGAGTATTTGTCGAGATCGGAGAATGTCCATTTCCAACCATTAACTTCAGTAACTACCTTAGAGTCAACCTTTACGCCGTCAGCATGAAGATTTACAGTAATTGCAGAGGGACGTTTACCATCCTGGTTATCAGCGTCATTCCAAGTTTTAGAACCGGAAACATCTATTGTTTCAGGAGTATGGCTATTGGTTACATTGAAGCCGTCGATTACGGTGGTATAACCACTTACAGCATCTTCAGTGATAGTGTAAACGATTTCTTCGCCGTTTGCATACTTATCAAGATTTTCAAATGTCCATGCCCAACCGTCTGCTGCAGTTACTTTTCTGACATCAACAACTTCACCGTTAGCAAGAAGATTAATGTTTATGCTTCTGGGACGGATACCATCCTGATTGTTGGCGTCTTTCCAAGTCTTCGAACCAGCAAAAGATACCTTTTCGGGAATATGCGTATTGATTACATTGAAACCTTCGATTTCAGTTGTATATTCTGCAACTTCTTCCTCTGTAATGGTGTAAACGATTTCTTCGCCATTAGCATATTTATCGAGGTCGACAAATTCCCATGCCCAAGCGTCTGCTTCGGTTACAACAACAGTTTCAACGATCTTATCGTTTGCAAGAAGGTTAATGGTAATGTTTTCGGGACGTATGCCATCCTGGTCATCAGCGTCATTCCAGGTCTTCTTACCTGCAAAGCATACCTTTTCAGCAACATGAGTGTTGGTTACATTGAAACCATCAATTTCACTTGTATATTCTGCAAATTCTTCTTCTGTAATGGTGTAAACGATTTCTATGCCACCGTCACGGAATTTGGGAAGATCAGTGAAAGACCATATCCAACCATCAGCTGCTGTTACAGTCTTAGTATCAACAACTTTGCCGTCTGCAAGGAGATTAATTGTGATTTTTTTGGGACGTTTGCCATCCTGGTCATCAGCGTCATTCCAAGTTTTAGAACCTTCAAAGGATACTTTTTCGGGAACATGGGTGTTAGTTATATTGAAACCTTCGATTTTAGATGTATAACCGCCAACATGTTCTTCAGAAAAAGTGTATTTGATAGGATTCTTGGGAGAAGCATATTTAGGAAGATCATAGAAAGTATAATTCCAATTACCGTCATCATCAGGTTTTACGGTTTGATCTACAACTCTCTCGCCATCAGCATAGAGACTGATTTTGATTTCGTTGGGACGTATGCCATCCTGATTATTTGCATCGTTCCAAGTTTTAGAAACGGTAATAGAAGTTTTATTTATCAGACGGTAATACATATAAATATGTATTTCTTTGCCCATATCCGCTTCGGTAGCAGTAAATGTGGGATTTCGCTTTGTTGCTTTTTCTGTATCTTCTATAAATATTTTTTCAATTTCATACTCATCCTCGATTTTACGTAAAGCAACGAAGGAACTACCCTTACGGAGAGTTGCCTTCTGAAGAGCAGACTCTTTTTCGGGATATTGAGTATATACTGTATTCACATCACTCTGATAGAAATGATGAACTACATATTTTGCGATGGGATATTCATAGTAGTCAAAATAAATCTTATTATTATCAGGATTGCTTGTGAGAACACGGGACTGAATTGTTTTAGTTGCATAGAAGCCTTCGGGAATTGTAACAGAAGAGGAAGTGCCGGAATAAGCAACAACGCGTTCTGCGGAAGTGCTCTTTACATCTTCTTCGATAACCTCAACTTCTCCGTTGGCATGATGCAATCTATGAATAACCTGATATTCAACAGAGTTTAATTTTGTATAATAGAATGTTATAGTATTATTTTTAACATTTGCATCAGTAGATTCAATAGTAGCTTCGAGCTTGTCGGGGTAGTAACCCTGAATCTTAACGTATTCTTCGGTTACAGAAATACCGATTTCAACACCTTCAACTACTTTTGTTGCATAAAGAATTGAGTTTGTTCCGGATTTAAGATAGCGAACGGTATATTTTGTTTCAAGGAGTTCCCAAGCTGCATAAAGAGTGGAACCGTCCCAGTTTTTACCGATAGCATCATCTTCATTAAAGAAATCATTATCACTCGGATCGGTTGCCTTAGTATACCAACCGAGGAATCTGTAACCGTCTCGCTTGGGATCAGCAATATTGCTATAACCTTCCTGATCCTTCATATAGGAGTTGGTATCCATATTATATACGAAAGGACCATCCGAGCCTTCATAGTTAAGATCAAATGTAAGAGTTACGCCAACAGGCTCCCAGTTTCCGTAAACGGAGAAGCCTTCTGCGGGCATTCTGTCGTTTTCCCAATCAACGGGTCTTTTAAATTCTTCGTCATAATACCAAGCGTCAAACTCATAGGTGATACCATTGATAACAACTGTTGCCTGTTCTTCATTAGGAACAACTTCCCACCAGGAAAGATCTGCTTCGTAAGGAACCTCATAAGAAACGTTCAATCCCTGAATATGCTCAGTACTGAACTCGGGAATAAATTTTAAAGTATAATCAAGACGTTTATAAAGGAAAGGCATCAAACGGGTATTACCCTCATCATCAGCCAACTCTCTCTCTTTAGCATCAACTATAGCAGCGGGATAACCACATTTTGCAGGATTATGACCATTAGCAAAACCTTGTTCTCCTGGATTAAGGAAAGGATATGTACATGCCGTAATATGATAACCGCCATTTGAATAATATATAGGATAATGTTTTCCTGTTTCAGTATGATCATATTCAAAACCAGTAATTTTACCAGCCCACCAACCGTAGTTATTAGGCAACCAGTCTGAACCGGAATTGGGAATACGTACCCAATAATTAACATTGGGGTCAAAAGAACCCTTAGCATTATTAAAGAGTTTGCTATTATTATTTTTACTTAATTCAGAATAAACAGTATATTCATCCTTAGGTATCTCAATAGGAGCACCTGTGGTATTTTTGGGAGCATCTTCAGGAATAATAACTTTTTCAACTAAAGCATACATTTCACAGTGGAACTGTTCAACCATAAGGCAACCACGCCATTTATTAATCAAAGGTTCTCCGTCGCGATTGAAGTTACACAATGTACGACCTGTCAATTTCTGGCCATTACGACCAATGGTGTTAATAAAGTTTTCAGTCTCGGAATCTGAATTCATGACACCGCGCCAGCCGTCAAAAGTAAAAGAACCAGAAGTTTCACCCTGAGATAAATAGAGATGATCAAATTCAGATAAACCATCAGCATTGGCTGCAGCCTTATCTAATTCAACAAAATTTCCACTATTATCTTTGAGATAAAAAGAACCAGCAAGGTTATCAGGCCAACGATCGGTAAATGTTTCACCATAATGAAGGTTTTCAATTATAATTTCGCTATAATAATTACCATCAGATGTACTTTCATAAGAACCTTTAATACCTATAGGTTCAAAATTATATTTGAAATAGAGATGAACTACTTCATCGGCTCCAAGATGGTCGCCATTAGTTCTCTTAAAAGAATTGTATCCGTCAAAAACCAACGTAAAGTGGTCACGTTTGAAATAAATATTCAAAACAGTGGAGCCATCGGGGTTAACTTTTACAGTCTCAGTAGCCATGTAGCTTGCAATTCTGACGTCTTTTGCATACATATTTGTATCGCCATGAACAGCAAATGCGGTCATACCCTGATAGGTTATATCTTCATCAATAGCAGTAACTTCAGAATCAACAAGTGCTTCGCGGGTGAATGTGATATCAGAAGAAACAAAATCATTAGAAGAATAACTATCTGCTGTAGGCTCAAAGCCTAAGTTCTGTTTTTCAATCATATACACAACGGTATATGTTACCTTTTCGGGAGCCCAACATGCATAGTAAACAGTGTTTTCAACAGCAGGAATAGTAATTTTATCGCCACTCTTTAAAGAATTGCAATAACAGGTTTCTTCAAGTTCTTTACAAGCAAGAGTTTCGTGTTTACAATCTTCAGCTTTACATGTTATTACATATTCAGCTTTACATTCGGTAGAGGTGTGCCAATCGTGAAATGTATAACCAACACGAGAGGGAACAGGCATAGTAACTTCAGTACCGAATTTATCAGACACAGCAGCTATAGCTTCGCCACCGAGAGTTTCAAAGATAATCGAATTAACATCACGGAGATAATGAACTTCAAGCGTAACTCCGTTTGCATTTTCAAGATCAAGGGGAGCGCTGTCGCGAGTGGAATCGTGATGGAAACCTTCGGTATAACCTTCGGGTCTTTCATCAATATCAAGAGGTTCAACATAAATTACGTCATCGATAACATTGCCGCCCATTTCAACGGAATGGATGTACTCGGTGCCGTCCAATAATTCAAAGCAATGATTTACGGTATACTGAACGGAGATCGGAGTGTAAACAACTGTAAATATAGTTTCGGAACCGGTAATATCAGCATCGGTATAAGTAACAGTTGTCTGTTCAGTAACATACTTACCATCTTCGGGAGATACAACAGTTTCGTTGATTTCTTCTCCCTTTATGTAGCTACGAATAACGGAGTCGAAAAGTTCGTTGCCTTCGCCGTCTACATATTTAATAATAACGGTACAAGAATCAACTGCTTCAAATACTGCGGTATACACAGTATCAGCAGTTACAGGAGCTGTTACATCGGGAGTCCAGCCCTTGAAATCATGCCCAACTCTGTATGGATCATCGGGAAGAACAGGAGTGTCGCCTTCCTTAACGATCTGAGAAACAAGGGTCTCTTCACCGTCCATAAATACAACGTCGAAATATGTTACTTCAACATCTTCATCAGGAGTGATAAGATCAGAAGTTTCAAGATTAGTGGAATTATTGTCACTCTGACCGTTTTCAGCAGAAACAATAAGTTCGCCGAGAGACTGTTCGACATTATCAGAACCGGTCTGTTCACCGGTTATCTGAGTCTCTAAATCCTGTTCGGTTGTAGCAAACAGAGTAGAGGGCAAAAGGCTAAAGCACATGCTTATTGTAAGCAATAACGAGATAAATGATTTAGCTACTTTTTTCATATTAACCACCTTTTGGGCAAAAACATAAATTTTGTTCAGCCTATTTATTTTTATGAGACTATTATACACGGCAACAGTCACAGAATTGGTTACATTTTTAAAAAATATAACTACTTTCTAACCACGCCGTGTAACTTCACAAAAAGTTCAAATTTATTGAGATTCATCTGAGGACAAAGCGCTGTCCATCAGAAGAAGAAGTTCAAGAACACTTCTGAAGCTCTCTTCGCTCTTACCTTCACGCCATGTAACTGAACCTTGCCAGCTGGCATTCTGTCTGAAGAGCAATCGAATAGAAAAAGTTGCCAACTTACCAACCTTTATATTTTCATCGGTGTAGACCTGAATCTTTTTTTCGATATTTGACCTGAACGATCTCTTTGAAGAGAACTCCTGCGGTGCATTCATCTCACCGAACATTCGCTCCATATTCAAGACAAAATCTATGACACCAACAAATTCCAATCCACTTTCGAAAAAAGAATTGTAAAGTCTTCCTCGTGGGATCTTATCATCATAAGAATCAACGCAAATATACGTTGTTCTGTATGAGTTGTCCAAAATCTGCGACGCCATTCTAATCACCACCTTAAGTATTTGTTATCATTATACAATACCGCAGTCACATTTTCGGTTATAAATTGCCGAAATAAAAGTTTTTTTAACAGAGATTATTTAGTCAGTTTTATCTATGTTCAATCACTGTTTATCAAAAACCGATCATCTATTTAAAGAATATGCTTATTGCAGTAGATTTTTT